>CAMDEA010000058.1 GCA_945893045.1 Planctomyces sp. SH-PL62 | reverse complement strand
TAGATGCCAAACGTCGGCGGCGTGTTGTACATCGAGTCGTTTTTGGCGTGCGTCCGGTACTGCAACATCGTCGGCAGATTTTTATTCCCACGCTCGATCAGATCGCTGCGGATGATGACCAGCGTCACGCCCGATGGGCCGAGATTCTTCTGTGCTCCGGCGTAGATCAGCGCGTACTTTGAGACGTCGATCGGTCGGCAATAGATGTCGCTGCTGGCGTCGCAGAGGACCGCCGATCCGGCCGGCACTTCCGGAAAGCGCTGCCACTGCGTGCCGAAGATCGTGTTGTTCGAGGTGTAATGCACATACGCCGCACCGCCGCTGCACGAGACCGTCTTGGGGATGTAGCAGTGATTGCGATCTTGGCTGTTGCACGCGATGTGTGTCTTTCCAAGTCGCACCGCCTCGTCCTGCGCCTTCTGCGCCCAGGCACCGGTGATGAGGTAGTCGGCGGTCGCATCGGCGGAGAGAAAATTCATCGGGATCATGCTGAATTGCAGCGAGGCTCCTCCTTGCAGGAACAGCACCTTGTAGTCGGCCGGGATGCCGCCGACTTCACGGCACAGAGCTTCGCACTCTTCAGCAACGGCGACGAACGCCTTGCCGCGATGCGAGTGCTCGCAAATGCCGATGCCGGTGTTCCCCAGCGACAGCAGATTCTCGCGAGCCTCTTCCAACACCGAGAGCGGCAGCACGGCCGGGCCGGCGGAAAAATTGAAGATGCGTTCCGTCATGGTTCATGGTCCTTTTCAAACGGGTCCGATTCGGGGGCGGGATTAAAGGAGCAGATCAACGGTCACGCAAGGCAGCATTGCCAAGCTCCCACTGCTTGTAAGCGACGAGATGTTGCTGTCTTTAGCCGCGATGCGGCGACGGAGTTTAGCCGTGGGCGAAAGCCCACGGGCTTCGGGTGTGTTGGTCGTAAAGCCCCGATAGGGGCGACGCCATCGTGTCAACCATCTCCGAGCGTCGCCCTTCCAGGGCTTTACCATTCTTTCGCCTTTTCCCCGTGGGCTTGCGCCCACGGCTAAACTCCGTCGCCGCTTCGCGGCTAAGAAATTCACAACTTCAAAACTTGCTGGTTGAGTCTGAGTTGCTGAAACTACGCGGCCGTTTCGCCAAAGAACTTCGCAACTCTGAGGAGGCACCGATCGTGAGACGACTCAGAAGCTCGTTCCAAATTCTGTGGCTGGGAGTGACCGCCATGTCGCTGGGATATTTCGCCGCGTTTGATTCTGCTTCTTCAACGGCTGAAGCCGCACCTCCCAAAGTGCTGCCGCATCCAGGGCGGTCGGTGGTCATCGCAAAGAACGGCATTGTCGCGACCAGTCACCCGCTGGCCGCGCAGGCCGGCTTGGATATTCTGAAAGCCGGAGGCAACGCGGCCGATGCGGCCATCGCGGCGAACGCGATGATCGGGCTGGTCGAACCGATGAGCTGTGGAATCGGCGGCGATTTGTTCGTGATCTATTGGGATGCGAAGACCAAGAAGCTGCACGGGCTGAACGCCAGCGGCCGCAGTCCGTACAAACTGAACCGCAAAGTCTTCGCGAGTCAGGCAATCGCTGAGATGCCGGAGACCGGCCCGCTGTCGTGGTCGGTACCGGGGTGCGTCGATGGCTGGGAGATGCTGCGGTCGAAGTTCGGCACGATGTCGTATGACAAGGTGCTGGCATCGAGCATTCATACGGCCGAAGAGGGTTTCCCGGTCAGCGAGATCATCGCCGGCTATTGGTCCGGTTCGGCGAGGAACTTGTCGGAGTGGCCGGACTCGGCGAAGACGTACTTGCCGAATGGAAGAGCTCCGCGAGTCGGCGAGGTCTTCAAGAACCCGAACCTCGCCGCGACGTATCGCGCGATTGTGACCGGCGGGCGCGGTGCGTTCTATGAAGGAGCGATCGCCGATGAGATCGTGCGGTTCAGCGAGGCGAATGGCGGCTACTTCTCGAAGCTTGATTTCAAAGACCACACGTCCGAGTGGGTGCAACCGGTCAGCACGAACTATCGCGGCTACGACGTGTGGGAACTGCCGCCGAACGGGCAGGGGATCGCCGCCTTGCAGATGCTCAACGTGCTGGAGCGGCATGACCTCAAGTCGCTCGGCCCGTTTCATCCTGACTACCTGCACCTGCTGATCGAGTCGAAGAAGCTGGCGTTCGCGGATCGCTCGCGGTTCTATTTCGATCCGGCGTTCGGCGTGCCGCCCACGAAGGAGTTGATTTCCAAAGAGTACGCCGCGAAGCAGGCCGCTCGGATCGACATGGCTCACGCGGCGAAGCAAGTCGCGCCGGGTGATGTCGAGGCGCGGTTGGCTCACGGTGACACGATCTATCTGACGGTCGTGGATAAGGACCGCAACTGTTGCTCGTTCATCCAGAGCAACTACTTCGGCTTCGGCTCGCAGATCGTGCCGGGCAACGTCGGCTTCGCGTTGCAGAATCGCGGTTGCTTGTTCGCTCTCGACGAGTCGCATCCGAATCGGCTGGAGCCTCACAAGCGACCGTTTCACACGATCATCCCGGCCTTCGTTACGAAGGACGGCCAGCCGTATCTGACGTTCGGCGTGATGGGCGGTGACTTCCAACCGCAAGGCCATGTGCAGGTCTTGATCAACATGCTCGACTTCGGCATGAACGTGCAGCAGGCGGGCGAGCACCCGCGCGTGCAGCACACCGGCAGCGCGACGCCGACCGGTCGGCCGATGGCCGCGAATGGTGGCAGCGTCGGACACGAGTACGGCATTCCGGCGGAGACCTTGAAAGCGCTGAGCGACCGCGGCCATCAACTCGGTTCGCCCGGCGGAGCGTTCGGTGGTTATCAAGCAATCCTGATCGACCACAAAAACGGCGTCCTGCACGGCGGTACCGATCCGCGCAAGGATGGCTGCGCGGCAGGCTACTGACCTCGTGGGCATCCTCTCACGGCAGCACGGCCAAACCGACAGCCACGACGCGATCATCGAGGACGCCAGCTTCCGCAACGTCGGCTGGAAGGCGATTCGCAAACGTAGCTCGAAGAAAGAACTGTTCGAGTACGTCGTTCATGCGAACGCGCCATGAGATGTGCCATCGGGCAACGTGTGCTCGCAGCGGCGTGAGCGGGCATCGAGCCGTGTTGACCGCTGCGGCGCGCTCGGGCGAGATTCACACGGCCGCGCCGTTTTGTCACTTGGTCGCGATCGTTGGAGCGGGTTAGACTCACGCCATGTCGCGCAACGCTCGTCAATCTGTCGCCGTGAAGCCGCTCCGCACGCTGTGGGGGGCCGATGTGACTCTGTACGCGATCCGTCGCTATGCGCGACAGGTCGCCGAGCAATTCGATCCCGACCAAATCATCCTGTTTGGCTCGCACGCCTACGGAACGCCAACCGCCGACAGCGACGTCGATCTGCTTGTGGTCATGCCCACGCGAAATCCCATCAGCCAAGCCGTGAAAATTCGCCTGGCTTTGCCGGCTCGGTTTCCGATGGACCTGCTTGTCCGTTCCCCGCGGATGCTGGCGCAGCGGCTCGAATGGGGTGATTCGTTCCTGACGGAGGTCGTCACCAAAGGCAAGGTGTTGTATGAAAAGAGCAACGTCGCCGTGGGTCCGAAAAGCCGAAGCCGACTTCCGAGTGTCTCAAGAGATCGCCCGCAGCACCGAGCCGTTTCATGATTCGGTTTGCTTTCACTGTCAGCAAAGCGCGGAGAAGTACTTGAAAGCGTTGCTGGTAGAACTGGGAATCCCCTCTCCGCGAACCCATGACTTGGACCGATTGCTCGTGGCGCTGGTGCCGACTCATCCTCAGTTGCAGACGCTGCGACGCGGACTGCTCTTCCTGACGGAATTCGCCGTCGAGGCCCGCTATCCCGGTCTGAACACCTCGAAGCGTCAAGCCACCTCCGCGCTCCGCTGGGCCGAGCGTGTCTGGCAAGCAGTGCGATCGCTGCTGGGGTTGCTGTAATCGACGGAATTCGCCGTGGTGGCAATCGTCGTGTGGCGTCTATTCCTTGCTGGGCAAGATTCGTGCATCGCTGCTTCGACGACATCAAACTGCATCTCCAGAGCCTGCGAAAAGTCGTGACGCCCACCCGACGAGTTATTTCGCGAGGTAGCGATAGAACAAGCGTTTGACGATTTCCATGCCGATGCCGTAGAGCAGCGTGATGACCAGGGCGATTGTCAGGAGCATTGGCGGAGGGGAGGCAAAGCCCAGCTTGCCGGCGAACGGTGAGTACGGGATCAGCACCGTCGCCAAAGCGATCGACGCTACTGCGAACAAGAACAACCTGCCTGGGCGGCTGAGGAAGAACGGGCGCTGCGTGCGGATCACCAGCAGGATCATCAGGCCGGTGAGGGTCGATTCGACGAACCAGCCGGTTTGGAACAGTTGCTCGAATGCTTTGGGCGACTGATTCGTGCTGAGTTCGCTGAAAAGAAAATACATCGCGCCGAAGGTCAGGAAATCGAACAGCGAACTGGCGAAGCCGAACGACATCATGAAACGGACGATGAAGCGTGTGTCCCAGCGGTGCGGGCGTTGAATTTGTTCGGGATCGACACTGTCCGTCGCCAGCGCCATCGCGGGGAAATCGGCCAGCAGATTGACGAGCAGGATTTGCGATGCGAGCAGCGGCTCGAACGGCAAGAACAACGAAGCGACGGCGAGGCTGAACATGTAGCCGAAGTTCGCGGCGATGGCGAAGAACACATACTTCAGCGTGTTGGAGAATGTCCGCCGGCCCTCGCGGACGCCCTGGACGAGCACGCTGAGATCCGGCTTGAGCAACACGACCTGAGCGGCCTCGCGAGCGACATCGACGGCCGACGCGACCGAGATGCCGACGTCGGCCGCGTGCAGTGCGGAAGCGTCGTTGATGCCGTCTCCCAGATAGCCGACCACGTGGCCGGAATGTTTCAGAGCGAGAATGATGCGCTCCTTTTGATTCGGTTCGACTTCGGCGAAGACATCCGCTTCGCGAGCACGTTGGCGGACCGCTTCCTCGCTGAGCGTGCGGAGGTCGGAACCGGTGACGATGATCGGCGATTCGATGCCGACTCGGCGACTGATCGTGGCCGCGACCGCGCGGTTGTCGCCAGTGATGATCTTCAATGCGACGCCGAGGTCGCGGAGCTGTTTGAGCGTCGCCTGAGCATCGGCTTTCGGAGGATCGGCGAAGACCAGAAAGCCGAGAAACGTCATGTCCTGTTCGTCGGCCTTGGTGATCCGCGGAGTCTCGACATTGCGGATCGCCAGTCCGAGAACCCGCAAGCCGTCGTTGCTCAATTCCGCAAAGCGGCGGTCGATGTCCGCTCGCTGCGAGGCCAAGTCAACGATTTCGCCGGAGGAGGATTCCGTCCGCGAACAGCACTCCAGGACATGCGCGAGTGCTCCTTTGGTGATGAGCAACTTGTGCCCTTGTTCGGCGACTCGCACGCTCAGCCGTTTGCGGATGAAGTCGTACGGGATCTCGTCGAGCTTTTCGACGCCGGTTGTATCGAAGGTTTGGTGCTCGCGAATCGACCGGTCGATCGGGTCGGCAAAACCAGTTTCGAAAAAGGCGTTGAGGAACGCGAGTCGCGCAACGCGTTCGCTGGGCTGGCCCGACACGTCGAGCGTGTTCTGAAGTTGAATGACACCTTCGGTCAGGGTGCCGGTCTTGTCGGAGCAAAGCACCGTCATGCTGCCGAGGTTTTCGATCGACAGGAGTTGCTTGACGATGACCTGCTGCCGGGCCATCGACTTGGCACCGGCGGCGAGCACCACGCTGGTAATCGCCGGTAACAGTTGCGGTGTCATGCCGACGGCCAGTGCGAGACCGACCAGCAACGACTCGGTCACGTCCTTCTTTTGAAGTCCGACTTTGACCACGAACACCGCCACGGTGATGACGAGGACCACTTTGATCAGCAATTGACCGAAGTGCCGCAGACCGCGCTCGAACCCGGTTTCCGGCGGTTTGTGTTCGAGACGTTCCGAGATGCGGCCGAACTCGGTTTCGCGGCCCGTTCCCACGACGACGGCCGTCGCCAAGCCGCTGATGACGTTGGTGCCGAGGAAGAGCGAATTGGTGCGCCGGCCAAGCGGCGTTTGCTCCGGCAGGACGGTCACTGATTTCTCGGCGGGAAAACTTTCGCCCGTGAGGACCGCTTCGTTGAGATACAGATCGCGTGCGGTGAGCAGTCGGCAATCGCCAGGGATGAGGTCGCCAGCTCGCAAGCGGATCACGTCGCCTCGGACGATCTCGGCGAGCGGCACTTCTTGATCGTGGCCGTCGCGGATGACGGTGGCTTTGGTTTCGATCATGCTCATCAGCTTGGCGACGGCATCGGCGGCGCTCAGTTCCTGCCAAAAACCCAACAAGCCGCTGGCAACCAGAATCACAACGATGATCGCGGCATTCGTCTTGTCATCCAGCAGCGTGAAGGACAGGAGCGCCGAGCAGAACAGCAGAATCAGGATCGGGCTTTTGAACTGGTCGATCAACAACGACCAGGCGGTGGCGCGGTGCGGCTGCAATCGAGTCGCTCGCGACAAGCGATCGGCGGCGACCGATCGGGTCAGACCGGCCTCAGAACTTTCGAGCCGTTCGAGCAGTCGGTCGCACTCCAACGACCAGAATGCGTCAGTTTGCGCGGGGTCCGCCACGGAGTCATCCTTTCGCTCTGGAGACGACAAGATAACATCTCGCCCGATTTTTAGGCTGCCGCTCGAGTGAATACCAATGGGAGCTCACGATGCTGGTTCTGTGTGTGATTCTTTACATGGTTGCCACTGTGGCTGTCGGGCTGTGGGCGGCGACGCGCGTGAAGGACTCGAAGGACTTCATGGTCGCGGGTCGGTCGCTGCCGTTGTATATGAACTTCGCGTGTGTCTTCGCGACTTGGTTCGGAGCCGAGACGGTGTTGTCGGTGTCGGCGACATTTGCCAAGGATGGATTGGGAGCCGTGTCCGGAGATCCGTTTGGGGCCTCGATGTGCTTGTGCTTCGTGGCGCTCTTCTTCGCAAAGACGTTTTATCGGTTGGAACTGCTGACGATCGGCGACTACTACCACCTGCGATACGGCAAGTTCGTGGAGGTCATCACATCGCTGGGAATCGCCAGTTCGTATCTCGGTTGGACGAGTGCCCAATTGTCGGCGCTGGGATTGGTGATCAACGTCCTGTTTCCAGAGTACCTGACTTTGAATCAGTCGATCATGGTCGGAGCGGCGATCGTCACGGTTTACACGATGTTCGGCGGCATGTGGTCGGTCGCTCTGACGGACGTGATTCAAACGGCGGCGATTGTGATTGGACTGATTCTCGTCGCCGCGTTGCTCGGACAGCGAGCCGGTGGCATCGACGTCGTGATCGAACACGCTCATCGAGCTGGGAAACTGAACCTCTTCCCTCATGCCACCGCGTCGGCTTGGCTGATCGCCATCGGTCAATTCCTCACGATGGGTTTGGGCTCGATCCCGCAACAGGACGTCTTTCAGCGAGTCACCAGCGCCAAGAACGAAAAGACGGCGCTCATCGGCACGTTTGCAGGCGGCATCTTCTACTTCGGTTTTGCGTTCGTGCCGATGTTCATCGCCTATTCCGCGACGGTGATCGATCCGAGTCTGGTGGAGCTGTTTCAATCCGAAGACACCCGCGTGGTGCAGCAGATCCTGCCCTCAATGGTGCTGAAGGCGACTCCGATTTGGTGCCAGGTATTGTTCTTCGGGGCGTTGATGTCGGCGATCCTCTCGACGGCCAGCGGCACGCTGCTCGCCCCCGCGAGCGTGCTCACCGAGAACGTGCTGCGAGTCTTCTTGACGCGGCTCAAGCTGACTGACCGGGCCATGCTGATGACGCTCCGCAGCCTGCTGGTGCTCGTGGCGATCGTGGCGACGACGATGTCCGTGAACTCCAATCAAACGATGTACGAGATGGTCGAAGCGGGCTACAGCGTGACGCTGGTGGTCGCGTTCGTGCCGCTGGTCTTCGGCATCTATTGGAGACGAGCTACCACGCAAGGAGCGGTCTTCTCGATTCTGCTTGGCGTCTCGGTGTGGCTCGGCTTCATGTTCAAGTTCCACGACGCAGAGAGTCAAGCAGTCTGGCGGACGGTTCCGCCGCAACTCTTTGGCTTGGCCGCTTCATTCGTCGGAATGCTGTTCGGTTCCCTGATGCCAAACTGGATTCAACATCGAGAAGCGGATCACTCCGAGATCGCCAATCGACGCAGCACCGGGGCTGGGCATTAAGCGATCGAAGGACGCCATTCACGAACCCGCTTTTCGTCGCCACCATGCGGCCAGCGGATACAACACCGGCCCGCTCGCCATGATGGCGAGGGCCAGGCCGATCACTTTCCAGAAGCCGTCTTCCTGCACTCGATAGAACGCACCCGTACCAACACACAGCAGCGGCAAGAGGCACAGCCCAATCGCGACTACCCATCCGCCGGGGACGCGGAACGGTCGGGACAACGTCGGCTCACGCCAGCGCAGCACCAGAAACGACAGCAGCTCCAATGACAGCATTGCGGCGTAAACGGTCACGTCCGCCGAAGCCAACTCTTCCACGTTGCGGAACATCAGGATGACGACCGTGTAGAGCACTCCTGAAACGATCAGCGACACCCACGGCGCGTCCCAGCGATTCGTCTTCATCAGAGCCTTCGGCAAGTAACCATCCTGCCCCATCACGAACGGCACGCGGCTGTAGACCAGCACGAGCGCGGCATACAACCCGATTGCAGAAATCATCCCCATCGCGCTGACAAAAGTTCCGAGCCACGGCCCGGCGATCTGTTCGGCGGCGGTGCTCCACGCTCCGGTCTTCCAGTCAAAGTGTTCTGTTCCGAGCAACCCCATCGCGACCAGCGACGGCACGGCATAAACACCGGCGATCAGGACCACGCTGATCAGCAATGCTCGTGGATAGTCGCGGCGCGGTTGCTCCATTTCGCCGGCGATCGTCGAGATCGAATCCCAGCCCATGTAATTCCACAACACGATCGGAATCGCTGCCGCCAATGCCGGCCCCAGTGTCTTGCCCGGCGTCAGCAGCGGCGTCACCGGGCTGAACGGAAAGCCGCGCGTCAGACCGTGATACAGTCCCATAAACACCAGAATGAGAAACGGCGACATCACCAGCACGAAGACCAGCTTCGAGAAGTTGCCGATCGTCCGCGATCCACACAGATTCAACAGCACGAAGCCCCAAATCATCGCGATCATCAGCCCCTTGCGGAGCCAGTAGCTGCCGTCCTCACCGAACTCCGGTGCGAAGTAAGCCAGGTAATCGCAGAACATCGTGGGATACAGGCCGATGTCGATGAACGTGTAGAGCCACGCCCACCAGCCTTGGCAAAACGCTCCGAACGGTCCCAATGCGCGCTTTGACCAGGCGTAGTAGCCCCCCTCTTCGGGGATCGCGGTGCCCAACTCCGCACAGACCAACGCGACCGGAGCACTCCAGACCAGCGGCGTCACGATCAGCAACAGCACGGCCAAGCCCGGTCCCGCCGCGATCAAGTCCTCTACCGCGTACGCGCCGCCGCAGACGTTGAAGAAGATGATGCTGACAATCGCCGATAACGACAAAGCGCGTTTCACGGCAGCGGTCTTTCGTGCAACGAGGGGTCGGGTGTGCGAATCTCAGATTTCGCCGAAGTCGACTTGGGGAAGTGGAAAACGCACTGGCGGCGAAATCTGAAATTCGCACACACAACCCCGATCTCTGTTACTCGTAAACCGGCATGGCTGGTCGCGGCCACATCGAGACGGGTGACGTCGGCTCGGTCAGCGAGGTGAGCTGTTGTAGCAGATCGCGGATCACCGCCTCGGCTTCGATCTTTTCGTTGATCCAGCGTTGGCTGGCCGAACGCCACGCGGACTCGCGAACGTTGAGTTGCTCGGCCTGAGTTTGCAAATTTCCCTCTCGTGCGCGGAGCGTTCGTTCTTGGGTCGCGGCCCAGTCCGCGAGCGTCTGCTGTTCGGCCCGGACTTCGTCGCGTTGGGTCTGGAAGACTTGTCGCATCTCGTCGAGTTCACGCCGTTGTTCGATCAAAGCGTCGCGCAGACCGCGATAGTGACCGGAAAGTTGTTGCTGAGCTTGGTCGAGCCGTTGCTGAGCAACCTCCGCTCCGCAGGCTTGAGTCATCTGTGCCCAGGCTTCTTCGATCGCCATGCGCCGTTCGAGCGTCGTGCGGTGCGTTTCTTCCAACTCGGCTCGCAAGTTGTCCAGCCGTTCGCGGCGGCCTTCCAGGTTGTTCGCATGCAGCGCGATCATGTCCTGTTGGCGGCGGAGATCGGCCAGTTGGCCACCCCGTTCGCGGTCCCACTCTTCACGTTCGAGAGCGATCCGCTCGCGGTCGTGTTCGGTGAATTGCTCGAAGGCTCGCTGCGATTTGAAGAGCATCTCCCGCTCGCGATTGACCGAGCGTTCGCGCTCTTCCATCAACGACCGCACGCGGTCGAGTTGCGACTGCCGCAGCCGGATGATCGCCTCGCCCTCTTCCAGTTGCCCGCGCGCCCGTTGGGCTTCGCGTCGAAATTCGTTCTGAGCGGATTCGATCTCCTGCCGAGCTTTCGCGAGATGTTCCTGCTGAAACCGCAGCCGGTTTTCGAGAACCGCGCGTTCGTGCCGCAGTTCGGTCAGTTGTTGCTCACGCTGCCGAGAGAATGCGTCCTGAGCTTGCTGGAGTTCCGCCGCCTGAGCTTGCCTCGCAATCTCCAGCGCGGCGAGTTGGGCCTGTTGTTGTGCCAGCAATTCTTCACGCACACGAGTGACAGCCGCGACATGGACCTCACGAGCATGATCAAGTTCGGCTTGTTCTCGGTCACGATGGGCAATGAATTCGGAGCGGGCGCGGTCGAATTCGTCTCGCTCGCGGATCAACGATTCCCGCTCGGCACGCAGTTCGGCGGTCAGGATTTCTTCGGTGACATCTTGCCGAACGCGCGACTTGGCGGCTTCGACTTCTTGCAGCTTCGCTTGATACGCCTGTTCGAGAAACTGCCGCTGCCGATCGAATTCCATTTGCCGGCATTGACGATCCACGTCAACCGACGCGATCGCTTGCTGCAAGCGTTCCCGTTCGGCGGCGACCTTCGTGCCGACGTCCGCGAGCAACCGGATGCGGTCGGATTCTAAATGCTCGCGGCGCTGGGTGAGATCGGCGTGTTCGGAACGAAGCTGCTCGATCATTCCCTGTTGCGAGGCGATCTGTTCGGCGAGCGTCGTCTCGCGTTGCCGCAGAATCTCGGCGGTCGATTGCAGCTCTTGATCGGCCTCCTGCTTCCATTGCCGGAGACTGCTGCGCTCGTGTTCGATCTGCTGAAGTTGCGTCGCGACAATTTGCTCGCGGCGATCCAGCTCCGTGATGCGGAGCCGCAAGTGATCGACGAAATGGCTGGCTTGAGCCAGGATTTCATCATGCGGTTTCGGAGCCGCGCTCTCGGACGTCACAACCGCCGAGGTCAACGGATCAACGGGCTTCTCACTGGGATCGAAGCGAGCGACGCGTCCATCGGCCAACGGCACGAAGCGAGACGACGGCTCCAGTGAGCCGTCGTGGGATGGTGGCGTGAATTGCGGTCGGTCGGCTTGTGTCTGTTCGCTCATTCCGGGAGTCCTTTCCCAGCCAAGTAGACCGGTCACTCCGTGACCGGAAAATTCGAGTCACGGAGTGACTCGGCGACTCTACAGCTTCTCGTCGATCATGGCGGTCAACTTGGCTTTAGGGACCAAACCGACCTGGCGACCCACTGGCTGGCCACCCTTGAACAGGATCACGGTTGGGATACCAGAAATGCCATACTGTGACGCGATGCTACCCGCATCGTCCGTGTTCACTTTGCCGACGCGCGCTTTGCCGGCGTATTCGTTAGCAATCTCTTCAATGGTCGGACCAAGCATCTTGCACGGACCGCACCACGGAGCCCAGAAATCGACCAGCACTGGCTGGCTGCTCTCCAAAACTTCCGAGGCAAAATTCGCTTCCGTGAACTCCAAGATATTTCCGGCCATGACAAGAAACCTCGTGCAAGAGAGTTGCGAGGGCCGACAGCATGCGAACTTCGATTCGGCCAGCCCTCAAAAGTCGCGGGATTATTGGGCAACGCCGAAAACGTGTCAACGCGATGCTGGTTGAACCACGATGGTGCTCGCCGGATAATCCCGTCCCATGCTTTGCAGCGTTTGAAGCGGCGTCGCCGCAACTCGTAGGTTGGGACTCCGTCCCGACCGGTCGGGACGGAGTCCCAACCTACAAGCGGCGCGCACCGCGTCCAAAACTTAAGCAGGAAGACTCGCCTGCGACCTGCGACGGATGGGGAAATCAATGTCTGCACCCGAACAGCCACAGCATGAGACGACCGGAATTGAATTGCCATTCGGGCGTCCTCCCCTGGCGACTCCCGCCGAGCTGTCTGCCTCAACATCAGAGATCGTGACGTGGATTGGTCGGTATCGCGTCGAGCGACAACTGGGCCAAGGCGGATTTGGCGCGGTGTACTTGGCGCTGGATGAGGAGTTGAATCGTCGCGTGGCGATCAAAGTTCCCAAGCGGCTCTCCGCGTCGCAGTTGGCCGAGTATCGCGAAGAGGCGCAGAAGCTGGCCAAGCTGGAGCATCCGGGAGTCGTTCCGATCCACGACATCGGACACACCGATGCCTTCCCGGTGTTCCTGGTGACGAAATACATCGAAGGTGGCACGCTGTCCGAATGGGCGCAGCGTGCGGGGCCAGATTTTCTGACCGTGTCGCGGGTCATCGCCGAGGTGGCCGAAGCTCTGCATGCCACGCATCTCAAGGGGATTTTTCATCGCGACATCAAGCCCGCCAACATTCTGGTGGATGCGAACGGCAAGCCGTATCTCGCCGACTTCGGGCTGGCGCTCACCGAAGGACACGGTCTCGATGCCGCGCCGGAAATTCTGGGCACGCCCGCCTACATGAGTCCCGAACAAGCGGCGGGAGAAGGGCATCGCGTGGATGGCCAGACCGATATCTTCAGTCTGGGCATCGTGCTCTATGAACTGCTGGCGGGAGTCCGTCCGTTTCGCGCCAGCGAAAAACTGTCGCCGCGCGAACGGACCTCGCAGCTCTTGGAATTCGTCAAGACGTTCGATCCGCGTCCGCCGAGACAGGTCAACGATCATGTGCCGAAAGAGCTGGAACGCATCTGTCTGAAAGCGCTCGCCAAGCGCAAGCCGGAGCGTTACACGACCGCCCGCGACATGGCCGAAGACTTGCGGCACTTCGCCGCGAATCCGGCCGCGCACGAGGCCGCGTCCGTGCGAGTGAAGTTGCCGGCCGCGCGGGACTCCAGCACGCAGCCGCTGACTCCGACACCCGGTGCCGCGCTCGGCGCGGGTCTCCCGACCCCGCCGCAAGTCATCTCCGATCGCGAGCCGTTGAAGATCGTGCCCAAAGGACTGCGATCGTTCGACGCGAGCGATGCGAGCTTCTTTCTCGACTTGCTCCCCGGCCCGCGCGACCGCGACGGCTTGCCGGAGAGTCTTCGGTTTTGGAAGACGCGCATCGAGTCGCTCGATGCCGACGTCACGTTCGCGGCCGGCGTGTTGTACGGTCCGTCCGGCTGCGGCAAGTCGAGCTTGGTAAAGGCCGGATTGATCCCGCATCTCGCCGCGCACATCGTCCCGATCTACGTCGAAGCCAGCGGCGACGAAACGGAACTGCGACTCTCGCGCGCGATCCGCCGGGCCTGCCCGGAAATCGGAGACGATCTGCCGTTGCCGTTGCTGTTGAAGAATCTGCGGCGCGGCGTCGGTTTGCCCAGCGGCAAGAAAGCGCTGCTCGTGCTCGACCAGTTCGAGCAGTGGCTGCACGCCAAGCGTGGTCAAACCGATTTGGAACTCCCCGCCGCGCTGCGTCAATGCGATGGCGAACGAGTGCAGTGTCTCATTCTGGTCCGCGATGATTTCTGGTTGGCGCTCAGCCGCTTCTTGGAAGAAATGGAGATCCCGCTGCTGCAAGGCCGCAACTGCGCGATGGCCGACCTGTTCGATCCACTGCACGCTCGCAAAGTCCTCGACGCCTTCGGTGTCGCCTTTGGCATCCTCCCCCCTGAGCTTGCCTCAGGGGCTCGCGGGTTTCTGCGCTACGGAGCTTCTCAGCAGGCGGGTAGCGCAGAAACCGCCAAGCCCCTGAGACAAGCTCAGGGGGGAGGCAACGCGACCGATGTCGCCGCATATCACGCATTCCTCGACCAATCCATCGCCGCGCTCGCCGAGGAAGGCAAGATCATCAGCGTCCGCCTCGCACTCTTCGCCGAGATGGTCAAATCGAAACCTTGGACACCGCAAACTCTGAAAGCCATCGGTGGCGTCGAAGGGGTCGGCGTCACGTTTCTCGAAGAAACTTTTTCCGCGTCCAACGCCCCCATCGCGTACCGTACGCACGACAAAGCCGTGCGCGGCGTCTTGCGCTCGCTGCTGCCCGACACGGGGACGGACATCAAAGGCCACATGGTCCCGCGCGACGCCCTGCTGGCCGCCAGTGGCTACACCCAACATCCGCGTGATTTCGAAACGCTGCTGCATGTGCTCGATCGCGACCTACGACTGATCACTCCCGTCGAAGAACCAGGCGAGCGGGGCGGCGTCAGCCCCCCGGTGGAATTGCCAACTGACACCAACCGGGGGGCTGACGCCGCCCCGCTCGCCAAGATGCGCGCGCAGTACCAACTCGCCCACGACTATCTCGTCCCGTCGATTCGCGCCTGGCTGACGAAGAAGCAAAAGGAGACTTGGCGCGGCCGGGCGTCGTTGCGATTGGAAGAACGCTCCGCGCAATGGCAGCGGACTCGCGAGCGGCGGCACATCCCGTCGTTGTTCGAGTACACGTCGATTGTGTGCGGCGTTCCGAACCGCAAACGAACCGTCGAGCAACGACGCATGATGCGTGCCGCGACTCGGCATCATGTTCTGCGCTGGGGTTCCTTGTTGGCGCTGTTGGTCGCGACGGTGTTCGGCATCGAACGTCACTTGGCCGAGCGTCGGCGGATCGACGACGACGCGGCAGCGAAGCGCCGGGTTGAGGATCTGGTCAAAGCCCCGGCCGACGCGGTGCCGGTCCACATCGAGACGCTCGAACCGTTGCGTGAGATCGCGATTCCGAAGCTGCAAGAGTTACTGGCCGACAAATCCGCCGAACCCGCACACCGCGCCCACGCGGCCTATGCGCTGGCGAAGTTCGCCGCCGACGACGTTCGACTCGATTCCTCCACATCCGGCATCATCGCCGCAATCCTCGACAATGTTCCCACCGCCAACGGCGCGGAAGCAAAGAACATGGTCGTCGCTCTGCGCCATCTCACAGCGAGCGGCGAGGGGTCGGGTGTTCAAAATTCAAAATTGGCTCAGCCAATTTTGAATTTTGAACACCCGACCCTTCAGGCTGACATCGCCGAGCGAATTCAGGCGATCGACTTGAGCGACGAGTCCACACGCTCCGAGCGGCTGACGATCAAAGTTCGTTATGCGGCCTTGGCGTTGTATCTCGGCGATCCGAGCTTGGTCGCTCCCATGCTGCGACTCGGCCCGGACCCGACAGAGCGAACCGCATTCGCGCTGCGGCTGAAGGATTGGCCGGCGGACCTGTCAGCCGTGCGTGAAGTGTTGAAGACGACGACCGATGAGTCACTCCGGTCCGGAGTGGTCGCCGCCATCGGACGTTTTCCAAAAGAGTCCATCGCCGACTTCGACGCGCTGTCGTCCGTGCTGCAAGAGTTGTTCGTGACTGCTCCCGACGGCGGCAGTCACAGCGCGATCGACTGGACCCTGCGGCAATGGGGCGTGCCGCTGCCGGATTTGAAATCTCAAATCTCAAATTTGAAATCCAAAGACTCGCCGCTCGAGGGAGTCGCCGCGCGGCGCTGGTACACCAACTCCGTCGGCATGACGTTCGTCGAAATCCCGGTCGGCAAGTATCGGATCGGCGACGATTCGGCGCAGGCCGAATTGCTGCAACCCAAACCGCCGGAGGTCGAACTCACCCGGCCGGTTTATCTCGGCAACCGCGAACTGACGGTGGCTCAGTTCGTCGCGTTCGTGAATGATCCAAATACGCCCGCGGATCAAAAGCCTCAGAAATGGGAAGGCCACGCCGCGAACATTAGCCCGACGGACGATTGTCCGGTGCAACAAATCAACTGGTACGATTCGGCTTTGTACTGCAACTGGTTGAGCGTGAAGGAAGGCGCGACTCCGTGTTACATGCAGACGGGCAAGAAGCTGAAGCTGAAGGATTTCCAAAATCGCGATGTCGAAGTGGATGAATGGGTCTGCGATTTCTCCGCGACCGGATATCGCTTGCCGACGGAGGCGGAATGGGAAGTCTCCTGCCGGGCGGGAACGACGACACCGTGGAGCTGCGGAAAAGACGATGTCGAGTTGCGTGAGTTTTCGGTATTCCTCACCAACTCGCGCAATCGGACGTCGGCGAGCGGGACGAAGTTGCCGAACGGCTGGGGTTTGTTTGACACGCATGGCAATGTGTGGGAGTGGTGTCATGATTGGTACGGTCAAGCGGTTCCGAGTGGTCGAGACCCTCAAGGTCCGGAGAATCCTCAGTCAGGCTCGTCCCGCGTGCTCCGGGGCGGCGGTTGGAACCACCCCGCCGTGATGGCCTCGTCGGCGTACCGGAACAACAACCCGCCGGCCTACCGCCCCTACGACCTCGGCGTCCGCTTGGCCCAAGTTCCAGGAGCAAGAAAAGAAAAAGGGAGCGCAGGAACGAGCGGAGCAGCGCAGGGGCCATAGCGGAGCGGCCCCGTAGCACGCCGCCTCCCCCCTGAGCTTGCCTCAGTGGGCTTGCGGGTTTCTGCGCTACCTTTTGAAATGGCCGCGCGTTCAAGGGATCGTAAAGGGTTGGTCGGTTGCGTTGTTGGCTTCTGTAGCGCAGAGACCCGCGAGCCACTGAGGCAAGCTCAGTGGGGGATCGGGCGAGGAGACTTGGCGATGCCGCTGGTGCCGAATTATTCGGCGGAAAATTGCTGCTTCGCGTATCAATTGTTGTGGTCGTTCAATCTGTTTTGGCGCGGCGCTCCGATCGCAGATTCTTGGCTCGCACCGCTGGGGCAAGCGCTGGGGACGGACGGCATTCGCGTGCTGGAGCATCGTTCGCCCGAATTCCATGTGAGTCAGTTTCTGTTGAGCACGCTCCCCACGGTCGCGCCGCAATTGATCGCGCAGCGTGTCAAAGGCCGCTTGCAGTTCTTGATTCGTGCTCAGGACCAGCACGCCTTCCAGCGCAATTACTCGTTGCGCAGTCTCGGTTCAACCACTCGCGAGAAATTGCAGGACTACGTCGCCGGCCAACTCGGACATCATGAGATCGCGGAGCCATTCCTGCGGTGGACGCTGGATGACCTGCGCGTGATCCGTCCGGACGTCGATCTCGCCCAGCCGCGTTATACGGCTCACGCCCAGTATTCCTACAACTTGCACTTGGTGGTTGAGCGTTCTGACATCTCGGCGAATTTCACAACCGACCAATTGACGGCGCTGCGAACCATGTTGATCAAAGCCGCCAACGTAAAGAACCACTTGTTATCGCGTGCCGCCTTCTTACCCGACCATCTCCATTGGCTCATCGGCTGCAACCCGGACGAATCGCCGCAGACCGTGGCGCTGTCCTACTTGAACAATCTCGATCATGCCTTGGGCATGCACTCCGCATTTCGCCTGAGCGCCTACCTCGCCACCTTCGGCGAATACGACCTGAGAGCCATCGCCGCCCGCCGCTAATTCCCCCCTGAGCTTGTCTCAGTGGCTCGCGGGTTTCTGCGCTACTGAAATTCACTGGGATGATCGTAGCGCAGAAACCCGCGAGCCACTGAGGCAAGCTCAGTGGGGGGGAACTCCGAAGGGCCTCACCGCAGAGTGACGATCCTGTCGCCGACAAACCGAGGTCGATATTCTCCGTGTGCGCGTCGAGATGCTCGGCATTCAGACGCTCGAAATTCTTCGGACCTTGAACTCACGGGAGCCTGCTGCTGATGTCAGCCCAGTTGCGACAACGCCTGCTTGGCGAGTTGGAAAAGCTTGTTCTGATCGACCCGCACACGCACATCAATCAGCTTGATCCGGCGTCGCATACGTTGGCCGATATTCTGGGCTACCATTACTACACCGAATTGGCTCATTCAGCCGGATTGCCTCGCGAGCTGATCGAGCAGCCGGGCATCGACCCGAAGGAGAAGGTGAGCCGGCTCGTGCCGAAACTGGCCGACATCGAGAACACCGCTCAATACAGTTGGCTGCTGGAGATGTGCCGCGTCTTCTTTGGCTTCGAGGATGACCGAATCACGCCGGCCAATTGGGAAACGCTGTACGACAACGCCGCGAAGAAAATGGCTCAGCCCGATTGGGAAGAGCAAGTGCTGCAGACCAGCAAGCTCGAACGGATTTTTCTGACCAACAACTTCGATGAGCCGCTGACCGGATTCGATACGCAGCGATACATCCCTTGTCTGCGAACTGACGACCTCGTGTTTCATCTGACGAAGCCGGAGACTCGGACGCGGCTCGCGAAGGCGACCGGCATCGAACTGAGCGGCTCGGCGTCGCTGAAAGAGGCGATCGGCAAGCTGTTCGAGCACTTCGTTTCCAAGAACGCGAAGGCGTGCGCGATCTCGCTGCCGCCGGACTTCGAGCCGATCCGCATCGAAGCCTCGGCCGCCGATCCAATCCTGCGTGCGGTCGCCGCCGGCAAAGAGTTGACCGCCGACGAACAGCGGACGCTCAGCCGCTTCGTTTTCTGGACGCTGGCCGAGCACTGTGCGGATCACAAATTGCCGTTCGATTTGATGATCGGAGTCAATCGCCGCGTCTATGAAGCCGGCGTCTATCAGGGGCAGGACTTGTTCGATCAGCGCGTTTCGTTGATTCAATACAAGGCGTTGTTCAACGCTTTCCCGCAGGTCATTTTCCCGGTCTCGGTGCTGGCGCAGATCAGCAACCAAGAGTTGGTCAGCTACTCGTGGATCTTCCCGAACGTCGTCACGAACGGGCATTGGTGGTACTCGAACATTCCCAGCTACATCGAAACCGATTGCCGCGCCCGGTTGCAGGCGGTCCCGCGAACGAAGCAGATCGGCTACTACAGCGACATGTATAAGCTGGAATTTGCTCTGCCGAAGTTCGGCATGTATCGTCGCATTCTGGCGAAGATTCTGGCCGAGGATTTCGTGATCGGCCGCGGTTGGGCGGAAGAGCACGCTCTGGAACTCGGCCGCCAAAACTTGCGTGGCAACGTCGAAACGATCTTTGGGGTCGGCGGGCTGTAGCCGCGTTCGCCAGAACGCGGGTCGCCCGCACTCTGGCGAGTGCGGCTACAGGGAGGGTGACTCGTTGCAGTGTCGCCACGCGGCTTCTACGATCCTCCGCACGCCGACCGGTCAGTGGCACTCAGGTCGATGCCATCATTTATTGTTGTTCTGGGAAACGCAGTCATGGCGATGTTGATCGTGTTGCAGGGAGGGAAGGCGATTACGCACCCCATTGGAGAGGGAGAGACCGTGCTGGGTCGGCATCCCGCCTGCACGATTCAGTTGGATTCCAACACCGTGTCCCGCCGGCACGCGCAAGTCACCAAAGTCAACGGCCAATACTTCGTTGAAGACTTGGGGAGCGGCAACGGCACGTTCGTCAACGGCAAGCAGACCGTGGGTAAGACACAGCTTGCTCACGATGACCGCATCAAGCTCGGCCCGATTTTGTTGCGATTCCAGAGCGAGGGTTCGGCGCTGCTGAACGCGCCGCAAAAAGGGACCGTTCCGCGGCCGCAGGCGGTCGCCGAGACCGCTCACGATATCGATTTTGTGGACGAAGCCGAAGACGCCGCGACGATCACGGGGACGCTGGTCGGGGTCGGCGGGGGCGGAGGCGGACAGTTTGGCATGTTGGAGGTTCGGCCGGAGGTCAAACTCAAGGCTGTCATCGACATCACCCGCAGTCTGGCCGGGATCGTCGATATGAAGGCGATCTGTCCGAAGATTCTCGACACGCTGTTCGACATTTTTCCGCAGGCGGATCGCGGCTGCATTCTGCTGAAAGAGGAAGACGGCAAGCTGGTGTCGCGAGCGATGAAGCATCGCCGAGCCGATGAGGACGCGACCGTCAAACTCAGTAAGACGATTCTCAACAAGGTACTCAACGACAAGACGGGTATCTTGTCGGCCGACGCGGCGAACGATGCCGCGTTCTCGGCCAGCGAGTCGATCTCCAGCTTGGCGATCCGCTCCATGATGTGCGTGCCGCTGCTGAGCCACGAAGGCGAGCCGATGGGCGTGATCAATGTCGATACGCAGAACCCCATCAGTCAATTCTGTGAAGAGGATCTCGACCTGCTGATGGCCGTCGCCGGGCAAGCTGCGCTGTCGTATGAAAGTGCTCGGCTGCTGGTCAGCTTCATGGAGAAGAAGAAGCAAGACGGCGAAATGGAAATCGCTCGCAATGTGCAACGCGCGCTGTTGCCGAGCGAACTTCCCAAAGCTCCGGGCTACGAGTTCTACGCTTCCTATGACGCGGCCCAGGCGGTCGGCGGCGATTACTACGATGCCGGCATGTTGCCCGGCAACAAGATCTTCTTGTCATTCGGCGACGTCGCGGGCAAGGGCGTTCCGGGCGCGTTGATCATGTCGCGCATGTCGAGTTGTTGCCAAAACACGATGCAGTTCGTCCACGAAGTCGGGCCGGCGGTCGAGGCGATAAATCACCACATGTGCGCGAATGCCGTTGAAGGACGCTTCGTGACCTACGTGTTAGCGATCATCGACTTGACGACCCATGAGATGACGATCGTCAACGCTGGCCACATGTCGCCAATTATCCGCCGGGCCGATGGGACGCTCTTTGAATTTCCAGACGAGACGGTCGGTGTGCCCATCGGAGTCGTGGATGGTTATCCGTTTGACGTGCTCGACTTCAAGCTGGAGTTAGGCGATCTGGCCGTCCTCTTCACCGACGGCGTCAGTGAGGCAATGGCTCCGAATGATGACCTCTATACGCTGGAACGCCTGCGAGAATTCATCCTCAAAGGCCCCAAAAAGGCCGATGAACTTGGCAAAGCGCTGCTCGCCGATGTTCGCCGCCACGCCAACGGCCGGCCGCAGAACGATGACATCACCATCATGACGTTCGGCCGCAACCCAGCGTGACCCGCCCAGGCAGTCAAGAGTGAAATGTTTAACCGCTACGCCATCGGCGTGCGCGCCCACGCCGATGGCGTTGGGGTTAAACAAGCAAGAGTCTCAGCGGAGGCGACTATCTGCCGCCGACGTTCCAGTTCGTGGGGTGAGCTTCAAAGGCGTTTTGACACAGCGTGTCGAAGTCCGGAGAGACGTGCTTCGCCTCACGCTTCAGTTCCCGCAAGAACTCCAATTCGCGGTTCCGGATCACGCGGTCTGTGTAAAGCATTTTGAGAAGGTGGTACTGCTCGTCCGGAGTCACTTCCCCGTCGGCTAGAAAGACCTTCTTCAAGACGTCGAAGAACAGGGTCTCAAAGGTGGCCGGATATTCGCGAGCCTCACAGTAGAGTTCGATGAGCAGGCGGACGTCATCGAGATCCAATTGGCCGTCGCGATAGATCTGCTCGCGAATGGTGCCGACTTCGTCGTCGTCAATCTTCTTGTTGGCCAGAGTAGTGCTCAGCAACTCGAGGCAGCGTAGCATTCAAAGATTCCTTTTTATGGCAGAGGCGAGCGGGGCGGCGTCAGCCCTCCGGTTTGTCCGACACCAACCGGCGGGCTGACGCCGCCCCGCTCGCCTGACAATTCATTTCCGTTCGCGTTTGCTTCGGAGCAGCATCGGACCTTCGATCCGTTCCGCGCTACCGGCTCTTGATGATGATTTCGTTGGGAGCCTCGACCTTGCGATACCCAAGGCTGCGGACCACTTCCAGGACTTCGCTCCAGGTGGGGAACGGTCGGCCGCTGCGGCGTTTGTAGGTGTCCATGGCATTCATGAATTCGACTTCGTCGAGCGAGTAATCACGTTCGCAAGTCGTGGGATCAATTTCACGCCGGCGTTGATCTTTGCGGCGTGGCTCTCCGTTACGGCGTTCGGCTCCGCCCGGCGCGACTGGCGACGGAAAGCGGCGGCGATCGGTGACGCGACGATCATTTTTCAAACGCTGTTCGACAACCACATCCATCTCCACGGTGGCAGGCATTGCAGACTCCAAGAGGGAAGAACTGTGCGACCGGATGGCTCCCAAACACATTCGTTCGCGCCGACAACGACTCAAGACTGGGCATCGCTGTCGGACGTTGGAACTCTGCCACACGTCCGCAGACTCGGCAAATTGTGACGATCACGGAAGCGGCAATTCTTGAGCACAATTTGGAGATGGCGCAGTCTCGCCGGTCGTAACGATTGTCCGACGGAAAACTCACTTCCGCAGATCGGGAGTGACCGCGCCGGCGGTGAAGCGGACTTCACCGGGCGTCACCTTCGCCGCGAGGAACGCCGCATCGAACGGCGTCAGGAACTCGCGTACGCGATCCAACTGAGCGGCGATGGACGGTGGCGCGAGCTTGCGCCAGTGAGCGACCTGACGGCTGAGTGGTTCGTGCTGCTCGGTGAGGAATTCGCGCGCGGCACGCGAATTCAAGAACAGCCAATGCGAGTGCTCGGCGATGTGCTGCGAATGAATCGCAGCGAACAACGGTTCTGAACGCAGCGCAGAATCGCCCGTGGAGCGGCCATGAAACGCGGAGATCAGGCGAGGATCGGTCGCCAACAGGACATGTTCGGAGCCAAGGCCGAACGCCGGCCGATAGGGCGGCAGGCTGTCCAGCCACTTGATGGTCAGAGCGTCGCGATGCTGGACTCGCAGCGTCGCCGGCGCGTCCGGATTGCGGCTGTTGTGAGCTACCGCCGCGAAGTTCAGCAGCGTCAGTAACGCACCATCGAGCGACTCGCGCAGTTCAGGTTGTCCATCGAGTTGAGCGGGGTCATGCGACAAGTCGAATTGCCACGCGAGCAATCCATCGACCGGAGCCGAACGCTCTTCGACTGGTTTCTTGGGAACGACCGCTCCGCCGAGACTGGGTCGCGCATGCGGCAGAACGTCGTCAAACAAATCGCGGCCGAGCAACCCTCGCGTGACTTTTCCAAACGTCTGCCAATCAGTCTTTGCCTTCTCGGACTCATCGAGCGTGCGCAGCCAATTCAATAGATCCGGCGCGATGCGGACCTCTCCCGCGAGAACCGCGTCGGCCGGCAACCGGGTGGCGAGATCGCTGGGCGATGCCGACGCCTCGACAAATCTTTGCCACGCTGACGGCAGACCTGCGGTCTCGTGATGCAGCACCGCATGGCCGATGATGCCGTCCCGCAGTTCGACTCCGGCCGAAAACCATTCCAATTTGTGCCACAGCGGCAGCAGCCGTTCAGCCGAGGCCGGGTCTTTGCGGAGTTCATCTTCCCAGCGACGCGGATCTGCGAAGACGCGCACCACGCACTGTTCTGGTAACGCCGCCATTGCGTGCCGATACGCGGGTGATTGGTCGAGCGATTTTGCTCGGTCGTCGTTCGGAGCCGAGACGGATCGCGCCAGTACGTCGTGGATGAGCTCTTCACGCTCGCTGATCGCGAGAATTCGACCGAGCTTCACGGTGAAGAGATCGAGGCCAGACGTCTGGCCGTTGGTCTTTTTTTGCCGTCGCTGGAAGCTGCGACCGAAGGCCGACTTCGTCTGCACTTCATGAGCTTCCAGTTGATCCCACAGCGCGAGCACGCGATCCCATGTGTCGTCCTTCGCGGCTCGTGACAATAGCATGATCCCCGGTGGACCAGACTTCGACGGTGAGACTGCCAACACGACCGATTCGCCGAACAACTCCGACACGAATTGATCGAGCGGTTGGCCGATCAACAGTGCCAGCGTGGTTTGTCCCGCCTGCCATCTGGCGAACTCAGGCCCTTGTTGCCAACGCTTGACCAAGGGCATTTCGCGCAGGCGGCGAAACCATTCGGCAGACGGCACGTCGCGCAGGTGCGAGCGAAGATCGTGTATCTCGACGCACAATCCGACATCGTCACCGATCAAACTGGTGAGTTCCGGTTCGTCGGCACAGGCTCGCGCGAGACACAGCCCGCTCAACAGCGGACAGGCCATCAACATCGCGAACATCCAACGCACGATGGTCTGCCGGAAAGAGGGAGATCGAATCACGTTGAAGAATCCTGATTTTGGAAGACCTGTTGCAGCCACGAATCCACCGCGTCTCGCAATTCACGGCCATAGGGAGCCAATGGCCGGGACAACGTCTCTGGGACGCTCGCGGCTGGATCATTGCCGCTGAAAGGTGTCGCCGCGTCAGCCGGCGGCAGCAGCATGTTTGTCGTCGAGACTTCCTGCCACGCTTGCGACGCCAGCGCCACGTAGGCGTCGCGAGCGTCGTGCAGCAACACATCCAACTGTCGATCGGTCACGGGAACCGATGCCGTGACCGATTGATTCGCGGCGACCGCCGTCGTGGACGCGGGTTGCCGGTTCGCATAGGTCGCATTACTGGAGACTCGCCAGCCGATCCCCAGCGCGATCAACAGCGTGGCCGCGGACGCGATCAGCACCACGAATCCCGCGAATGGCGAACATGCGGGGCGAGTCGTGACGATCTGCGTGTTGGCCGTCGTTTTGCATTCGACTGGCAGACGTTGCAGAACCGCATCTGCGAGAGCGGCCGTTGGAGATAAAATACGCCAAGCTTCGATCGCGTGCTGCAATTGCTGAAGGTGTTCCCAAAGTTCGTGACACGTGGCACAGTGCGCGGCGTGAGCGGACAGTTCGTCCGGCAACTTGGTTTGCCGGTGATCCAGCAACTCTTGGACGCGGTTTTCAAAATTCAGGCAGGTCATGATTCGTCACTCATCCACGGATTGGTCGGTGATTGATCGCGCAATTCTCAGTCTTGGTCAATGCCGCGCTTGCGCAGGTATTCGGCCATCTCTTTGCGAGCGCGGTGCAGCCAGGTCTTCACGGTTCCTTCGGGGCAGTCGAGCACTTCGGCAACTTCTTGGACGGACAATTCCTGTTGGTAGAACAACACGAAACACTGTTGATACTCCGGCCGCAGCGTCGCCAAGGCTTCCTGAATTTCCTCGGCATCGTCGCGGCCATCGGGACGGTGGCGTTCCGGCAGCCAATCGGCTTGCAGGTCGGTCGGCGTGGGACGGCGACCACGTTCCTCCAAATGAGTCCGGCAACGATTCGCCGCGATGGTCAGCAACCAAGGTCGCAAAGGCCGTTCGCGGTCCCAGCGATGCAAGTTGCGGAATGCTCGCAAGAAAGTCTCTTGAGCCACGTCCTCGGCGTCATGACGCCGGCCGAGCATTCGCAGGCAGAGTCCGAAGATCATGCCTTCAAAACGCTCGACGAACTGCCGCTGGCAAGCCACCTCGCCGGCCAAGCAACCTTGGACTAACTCGACCTCGCTGACGTCCACGTTCAAGCCGGGATCCCATCGTGGAACAGAAACCGTGAATGGCCAACGTCACTAAAGCCAAGTCAACCGCCGGACATACCGGCAGTCTTTTGCAACGGTTTCGAGAACACCGCGACTACCGGGAAAAAGCGACCAACAAGCCGCGCGGCGGTCGGATCGAATGAGTTCACTGCCGCTGAATGTAATCTCGCGCCACCTGTCGAGCGAACTTGAAGGCGTGCTTGACCGTGTTGGCCCGTAGCTCGATCGCTTCTTCGGAGTAATACCGAGTGCCTTCACTGTGTGGCAGACCCGCTAACGTGATCGCCAGCGGCAATAGATCGAGAAACTCTTTGTAACGACGTTGTTGGTCGGCGGCGGCGGCGGCAGGATTTGGTTCGGACACGGGGAAGCTCCTTCCAACGGCGAATCAAGCGGCGTGACGACCCTCACCCGCGGTTCATGAACTTCTTAAGAATATCCGCCGCCACTTGCCGGTTGGGAACTTCGGCGGCGATCACCGCAGTGGAGCCCTCCGTTCGGGGAGGCGGGGGCGGTGCAGGAGGTTTGGCTCCCGTTTCTTCTGGCGGAGGCAGGCTGACAGGAACCGTATTGGCGTACTTCGACTGAGCTTCCGGTTCTTCCACTTCTGGAGCGGCGACAGGTGCGGCCTGCGCGGCGTACTGGGCCATCATCGCCTGTTGAGCCATTTGCTGTTGATAGGCCATCTGTTGTTGATAGGCCGGATCCATATAGCCCGGCTGAGGCATAAATGGTTGCTGCATGCCGTACGGGTTGGGCATGTACTGCGGCGGGTAGTTGGCGTACGGAGCCTGCAAGTAGGTTGGTTGTGGATACGCACCAGGCATTGCTCCCGGCATGCCATATGGTGCCATCATCGGAGCGCCTGGCATGGGCATTCCCTGAGGAGCCATCGCAGCTGCCATTCCGGGCTGCATGGCCGGCATCGTCTGAGCGGGTGGGACCGGGGCATCGACGGCGATGGGGAATTCCGTCAGCGTGGTCGAGGTATCTAATCCTTCGACCGGCAACTCTGCTTCGGAAGGGGGAGCCGTTGGCGGCATCAGTGTCGTGTTATCGCCGCTCAGCATCGACGTTTCGCCGGGGCCGGAGCTCGCCTCCAGAATTTTAGTCCGGCTGATTTCCGTCAGCGTTTCATCGGTCGGGGCGGGCTCCGGCATCTCCGCCAGTTCATTCAGCATGAAACCTGCGTCAGAATTGGAACCGAAGGCTGGTGCGGCGGCGGCGCGCGCGTAATGCACAGCCGCGACCGAGTCGTGAATAGCGATCTCGAACTCCAGTTTGCCGATCAGAATGCGATCCCCAGGTTGCAGGATCGCTTGTCCTTGGACTCGCTGGCCGTTGACGAACGTGCCATTGGTACTGCCGAGGTCGCGCAGACGAACGCTGAATTCGTCCATCGTGAAGACGCAGTGGTGCCGACTCACCGATTCGCTGGAGGGCCGTAACTGGCAATCCTGTTCGCGTCCAACCAGGAATTTTTTTGTCTGAAGGGGGATCAGGGAGCCATGTTGTTTCCCGCCAACCACTTTCAGTTCCGCCCGCACCATGCCACGACTCCCCATTTATTGACGGGACAAGCCACCGCGAAAATTCCAAATGCTGACCGAATTGCTCGTGCGAAAACCTGCGACGCATGACATGAAAACGAAATCCAAACCCGGTCGCAACTGATTCCGCCTAGTCGAACGTCCTCGGCCGAAAATGAAGTGCCGGTCGAGAGAGGTACGTTCCTCAGAAAGGTGCGGAGAACGCTACCCATGCGTTTCCTGACTGTCAATCGGGTGAATTCCGAAAGGCTGAAATCTTCGTGGTTTGCGCGGAAGAACTACCGGTCATGGCAGGCGCTCTTGACCAGCAACGAGGCATTGGCTTGGACCGTCGGCGGAACGTCATTTTGGATGACTTCGGGCCCCAAGCATTTCGACAGCCGTTCCGCCAATTCCAGAGTTGTCGTAGTCGAATCAGAAAACTGCGGAGCCAACTCAGACACGCCGATCAATTCCGACGCATGTTCCGAGGCTCTTATCAGCAGGCTGCCATGTTGCAAGACCGCTCCTCGCCGCCGTCGCTGAGCGCTTCCCAACACCTTGTGCCCATTTATGACCAAGTCGGGCGCGGCCTCCCGCAGGAAGCATAGGAACGGCTCGTCTGGCCGGCTGGAATCGCGTCCGCGAGGCACGACTTCGACACCGAACTCCGACAGCCACTCCACGAAGACGGCATGAATCCGTTCGTAAAGCTGCGAGGGCTGTTGCGCGAGCGGATGCGATGGCGGCAGGCAGCACGAGTAAGTCTGCTCGTGATGATGCAAAATCGCTCCGCCGCCCGACAGCCGACGCACAGTCGGCAGACTTGCGAGTCGTGGATCGCGCTGCTGTTCGGCAACGTCTTGGAAGTGTCCGAGAGAAACCGTCGCTTCCGACCAGCGATACAACCTCAGAAAAATCGCATCGCGAGTCAAGGATTCTTCCAGCAATGCGGCATCGACCGCCATGTTCCAGACACCGGATTGCGGTGGGTCGAGAATCAGATGCACGAGGCCGCTCATTGCTTACCGCTTCCAGCGCAGTACGAGCTGCCGTCCTGCTTTGACTTCGTCTGGGCGGGAGACCGGTGTCGCGTGCGGCGCACTGTGTAAGAACTCCGGCGACTCGTTCAAGATTGTGCGGATCGTGTCGGCAAAGTCGTCGAGCGTTTGCTGCGATTCCGTTTCTGTCGGCTCGACCATCAACGCTTCGGGAACGACCAGCGGGAAGTAAACCGTCGGAGCGTAATAGCCGTAGTCGAGCAACCGTTTGGCTATATCCAACGCGGTGATCCCTTTCTCGGTCTTCGATTGTTGGGCCGAGGCCACAAACTCGTGCATACAGCGTTCGCCGTGTGGGACCGGCAGGACATCTTCCAGCTTCGCTCGCAGATAGTTGGCGTTGAGCACTGCTTGCTCGGACACCGCTTTGAGTCCGGCGGCTCCGAGTGTCCGCAGATAGAGGTAACCACGTAGTAAGATGCCGACGTTGCCAAAGTGGCTGCGAACTCGGCCGATGGATTTCGCGGGAGTCGTCAGTTGGAAGCGATTCGTTCCCTCGGATGAAGTTCTTGTCACGATCGGTCCCGGCAAGTAGTCGGCCAAGAAGTCTCTGACTGCGATTGGTCCGGCACCAGGGCCGCCGGAACCGTGCGGGCCGGTAAACGTCTTGTGGACATTGTAGTGCATCATGTCGCCGCCGAAGTCGCCCGGCCGAGTGATGCCGAGGATCGCGTTCATGTTCGCGCCGTCGATGTAGACCAGGCCGCCAACGTCGTGCAGCAGGTGCGAGATCTTGGCGATGTCTCGCTCGAAGAGGCCCAGTGTGTTTGGATTCGTAATCATGAACACGGCGGTTTTGTCGTCGAGATTGGCTTTGAGTTCCTCCAGATCGACGAAGCCGTCTGCTTGCCCTTTGAGTTGCACGCAATCGAAGCCGGCAATCGCCGCGCTGGCGGGGTTCGTGCCGTGAGCACTCTGCGGGAAGAGCACTTTTGTTCGCTTTTCGCCTCGATCATGAAAGTAAGCGGCCGCAGTGAGCAGCGCGGTCATCTCGCCATGAGCACCTGCCGCTGGTTGCAGTGAGACGGCCGGCAATCCCGCGATCTCGCCGAGCATCTGTTGCAGTTCAAACAGGATGGCCAACATTCCCTGTTGGGCGTCCTCGGTCTGATACGGATGCAGATCGACCAACCCCGGCAGCGATGCGAGCCGCTCGTGCCGCTTCGGGTTGTACTTCATCGTGCAACTGCCGAGCGGATAGAAGTGCGTGTCGACCGACATATTCAACGTCGACAGATTCGTGAAGTGCCGAATGACATCCGGCTCCGTCAACTCCGGCAGATCGGGCGACTGCGATGCGAGTTGGTTGCTTGGCAACAGTTCGCTCAGTGGGCGAGTCGGCACATCGCACAACGGGTAAGCCGCCGCGCGACGGCCAGGTTGCGAGAGTTCAAACAACAAATTGGCGGCTTGTCGGTTTCGCATGAAGGTCATTTCTTCGTCGCGGATGAGCATTCACTTCGGATCGTTTTGGCAAGACAGTCGATCTGCGATTTGGTTCGCGATTCCGTCACCGCAACCAGCAGCAGGTTGTTGGCGATTGCTCCGAATTCGCCTGCAAGTGTTGAGAACCGATTGAACGCAGGGCCGATGTCGCCGGCACTTCGGACTCGTTGAGTAATCGCTGTCGCATCGTCAGGACAGCGGAGCACGAACTCTTTGAAGAAAGGGCGGTCAAAGGCGAGTTTCAGGCCGGTGTTCGCGGTCAGTTGCTCGGCGGCGTAATGCGCCTTCTGGCAGCAGAGTTCTGCGACCTCACGCAGGCCACGCGGGCCGAGCAGCGACAGGTACACCGTCGCTCGCACGGCCAACAGGCCCTGATTCGTGCAGATATTCGATGTCGCTTTGTCGCGGCGGATGTGTTGTTCGCGAGTCCCCAGCGTGAGCACGAAGCAGCGTCGGCCTTCGCGATCCACCGTTTCGCCGATCAAGCGGCCGGGCATTTGACGCAGATACTCCTGACGACAGGCAAAGATTCCCAAGTAGGGGCCGCCGTACTGCAACGGAATGCCGAGCGATTGTCCTTCAGCGACAGCGATGTCGGCTCCGTGATCAGCCGGCCGTTCGAGAATGCCGAGGCTGATCGGGTCGAAGACGGAGATGCTCAGCGCCCCGCGCTGTTTCGCGGCGGCGAAGATCTCTCGTGGCGATTCGAGGCAGCCGAAGAAGTTCGGATGCTGCACGATGACGGCGGCGGTGCGGTCGTCGATCAGACGCGTGACATCGCCCGGATCGGCCGTGCCCTGTGGAGTGGGGACCGTGACGATCTCGGTATCGAAGTGTCGCAGATAGGTCGCCAAGGTTTCGCGATACTCAGGATGCACCGAACCGAGCACGATCACTTTGCCGCGTCGGCCGGTGACGCGCATCGCCATCAGCACGGCTTCGACCATCGCGGTCGCGCCCTCGTACAAGCTGGCGTTCGAAACATCCATGCCGGTGAGTTGGCAGATCAGCGTCTGGTACTCGAAGAAGGTCTGCAAACTTCCTTGGCTGGCCTCGGCTTGGTAGGGCGTGTAGGAGGTATAGAACTCACTGCGTCCGGCGATCGCATCGACGGCGGCGGGGATGAAGTGGTCGTAAATGCCGCCGCCCAAGAAGCTGACTTGTCCCGATGCACCGGCGCTTTGACGAACGATGTATCGCAAATGCGATTCGAGTTCGATTTCGCTCAGCGGCGGCGGCAGTTGCAGCGGGCGGGCGAGACGTAGCTCACGCGGCACTTGATCGAACAACTCCTCGACCGAGCCGACGCCGATCGTTCGGAGCATGTCTGCCTGCGATTCCGGCGTGTTGAAGAGGTAGGCCACTACGAACTCACTTTCGCGTTTTGGAGTGCGACGATTCATCGTCGCATTCGCTGTCTGTGCCTCATGGCCCACAGACAGGCGAAGCCACGAAAAAGCGGCGATCAATCGCCGCAGTCCAAAGTTAATGACCGGCGGCGCACTGTTGCTCATAGGCGGCAGCGTCCAGCAGCGTAGTCGCTTCGGCTGGATTGCTGAGCCGCATTTTGATCAGCCAGCCTTTGCCGAAAGCGTCCTTGGAAAGCAGGTCGAGATCATTCGGAATGTTGCTGTTCACTTCGATCACCTCGCCGCTGACCGGAGCGTAGAGGTCGCTGACCGCTTTGACGCTTTCGATTTCGCCGAAAACGTCGCCGGCCGACAGCTTCTTGCCGACGTTGGGCAGGCCCATATAGACGAGATCGGTCAACTCCTTCACGGCGAAGTCGCTGATGCCAATCGTGCCCACATCGCCGGCCAGTGACAGCCATTCGTGCGTCTTCGCGTATTTCAGATGGCCGGGGGCCATGCCGTATTCCTCCTTAATTGGGGTACTCTTGCGGAGCGTAAACCGAACTCATTTGGCCGCGGCTTTGCTCGCGTATTCTTCCAGCTTCTCCAGCCGGCGGGAGTGACGCCCTCCCTCAAACTGCGTTTTGACCCAGATATCCACCATGCGTGAGACAAGCTGCTCGGTGAGCAAGTCGGCGGACAGGCACATGATGTTGGCGTCATTGTGCCGGCGGCAAATTTCGGCGTTGAATTCGTCGTGGCACAGAGCCGCCCGCACTCCCGCAAAGCGGTTGGCGGCGATGCTCATGCCAATCCCGGAGCCGCAGATCAGGATGCCGCGATCGACTTCATGGTGGACGATGGCATTGGCCACCTTGGCCGCGTAGTCGGGGTAATCCACGCTCTCCTGGGCCGCAGGTCCGAGATCGACTCCCTCTAGGCCCATCTCGGCCAGTTGTTTCAGAATCCGCTTCTTCACGGCGATTCCACGATGATCACTGGCAATCGCGATTTTCATGATGCTTGTCTCTCCTTCGAGAACTGGATCGGCTGGGTGATACCGAGCCTCGCCCACCCTGCCCAGCAGATTGTTGGATGTCACTCGCCCCGGCTACAAGGGCTGGGCACTGTTCGGCCGGCACGCATGACGTTTCTGTCATGCAATCTCATCTAAAATCTTGGTGAGGTGTTGCTCAATGCTTGCCGCACACGCGGCATAGTCTTCGATTCCCCCGCCGATCGGGTCCGAGATGTCGCTGCCATCACGAGCTAACACTTGCACTCGGTTGGACAACTCCGGATGGCTATCGAGGATCGCGGCTCGATGACCGTTGGTCAGCGTGTAGCAGCGGTCGGCGTGCTCGATCAGCCGGTCGGTCAGTGGCTGGCTGGTGTGAGCTTTCAGGTCGAGCCCACGTCTTCGCATCATCTCCACCGATTCGCGGCTGGCCGGGCTGCCGTAGTCGGCCGCCAGTCCCGCCGACGCGATCAGATACCCGCGTTTCGTGAGTTCCGATGGCGAACACTTGAGCCGCGCGCACAGCAGATGCCGGCAGAGGCTTTCGGCCATAGGGCTGCGACATGTGTTGCCCGTGCAGCAAAACAGGATCAACTCGCAGGCGGCCACTTGCAGCCGGTTTTCCGGGGTCGCTCCGATTCGCACTGCGGTCCAGCCGCCGTGCGAGTCCATTTGGACAATCGAGGTCAGGCTTTCGGCTTGGGGCTTGGATTGGGATTCCGCCGCCGAATTCTCCTTCACGACGAGTGTGGCCTCTCCCCAAGGAATCGCGGTGAAGTCGGTCGTCTTGGACGGAGCCTCGATGTCACGCAACAGCAGTGGTCCGCGCGAGAGCTTGGCGATTTCACTCAGCACCGGATGGCTCGACACTCGCACGGACATCTGACCGCCGACGACAACGACTGACCGATTGCTTTCCGGTAGAGATGCGACAAAGCCATTCGCGGCGCTGGCCGGAGCGCGCAACACGAGCGGACCTGGCCAGCAACGTTTGGCAATTCGAACTCCCACGGACGACAGATGTGGCAGGAAGTCCGTGATCTCGTCAGCCGCGCGTAGCAGCAGCGTCAAGGTTCCGCCGTCATTGCTCAAACGGCCGCCGACCCCTTCGGCAAGTGCAGCTCCAGCGAGCACATAGCCCGCCTCGGACGGCAGCGCAACCAAGTCTCCAGACGACAGCCGTTGCACGGCGCGATGAATCACATCACGTCGATCCGTGACCTCGCGCAGCTCGACGACCTCCGGCATTGTCGGGGAACTCCAAAAGCAGAAATGCGGGCCGAATATAGTGGCCGAGAAAGGGGCCTTCAAGAAACGGCCGGAGCGCTCGCGACGGGTGGTTCAGCGGGTGCGGTGGTGTCCACGGCGTAGAAGGTGAACGAGCCGAATTTCTTTTGGCACTTCGGGCATTTGACCTTGGCGATCCCTTTTCCATCCGCGCCGCCGAGCTTTTCTTTCTTACGTCCGTCTTCACTGATAACCAAGCCGCAGCCTTCGCATTTGCGACCGACAATCACCAGCTTGATGTTCGGGTCCGCTTGGTGGTACGCGATCTCAGTCAGCGCTTGAAACGTCTGGTCGGTGTAGTGGCACTTGAGGTCTGTGAGCTTGTCAGTCAATGGCACTCCGACATCGTCGCCCAGTTCCAGAACATTAAAGACCTCGCCCATCTGTTTCGAGAACTCACGGAAGTCCGACAAAGAGAACGACGCGAACAACAGTTCGTTGCCATCGGGCGGCTTCGGCAAGCGCACCGCGATTCGATTGTTGCCGAAGACGGGAATGCCCGCGAACATCGACTCGTGGGCGTAGACGACTGGCTGCACCACTTGGATTTGCTTGATCGTGTCCGGCCCGAACAGCCGCTGAGCCGCGACTTGCAGTTCGGCGAGCGGCTTGCCGGCGGCCAAATGCGCAACGGCTGCATCGCGGGCCTCTGGCTTCTTCTTATCAGCCCCGCCGAACATTCCCCCCTTTTTGGAAAGTGTCAACAGCAGCAGGCCATCGAGTCCAAACCCGATGTCTTGAGTGTCGAACGTGCTCTCCAGACTTCCCGGCTTGAGCTTGAGCTTTGTCGGATCGAGCGGATGAATGCGAACGTCTTTCATCCAGCGCGTGAACTTGCCGGCCACGAGTGCTCCGGCGGGTTCGGCAGCAGTCACATTGGTTGCGGCATCAGCCGCGGAACTGGCCGCTTCATCGGGCTTCGTTCCCAGAGCGGTCTGCGGCACGATGAAGGCCGCCTTGCAGCGGGGACACTTTCCCATCTGCCCGCGATGCTTCTCCTGCACTTCGATTTGATGGCCCCACGGGCAGAAGATGACAAAGCCACCGGCACCGGGCTTGCGCTTGCCCCGTTGTTTGCGGCGACTTTCAGATTCCTCTTCTTCCTGTTTGGCGATATCCAGCAACACGTCGCCGGCCGTCGCTTCGGAATGGGCGATCTGTCCGCCTGGAGCAGTGGCTGTTGATTTCTCCGCACTGGTTCCAGTCTCGCCCAAAGGAATTTCCGGCAGTGCGGCGGCTGAGGTCGCAGGCGAAACGCTCGGCGCTGGAGCATTCAGCGAATATGAGTCGTCTTCTCCAGCCTTCGGAGACGCGGCCGATGCTGAAGCTTGTCCTGGTGCGACCGCAGTGACTCCGGCACCAAGTGCGAAGTCATCGTCATCGGCCAGCGGTGGTAAATCAGAAGACAAAGGGATCGACGGAGCGGTGGGGATCGGCTTCACTGGCCGTGACGTCAGTTGGTGCGTCGCGGGAGTGGTGACTTCGGGCACGCTGTCACGCATCCGCTGATACGACTCGGCCATCTCTTTGCGCAAGAACGCACCGCACTGATAGCAGCGCACCAATTCTTTGCGCACCATTTCGCCGCAGTCTGGGCAGGCGATCTCGTTGGAACTGCTCCCCATGACTTCGCTGTGCGTTTTTAGCTCAGACAGATTCACCGTCTGATTCTTGTGCAGCATGTGATGGCAGTTGGGGCATTGAGCCGTATCGCTGAGCAACAGCGATTTACACTCCGGGCAAGTAACGATGGAAACGCTCATAGTTCGGTGAGTGTTGCGGCGCGGCCGCGGCGATTCAGGGACGAAAACCACCGACAAAAAAGAAAAATCGGCGGAAGAAAACTCGGTGCGGCCAATGTATCAGAGCCAAAACCAGATTACACCGCAGAAGCCGAACACGCCGCGCTTCACCGGACTCCCGCTTCAATTGCAGGGAATCTGCGGGCCACATCAGGCCAACACGTCCCGAACCGGCTGGCCGCCGTGCGAAATCCCATGCGGACGACCGGTGTGATCCGGGACAGTCGCTTCGTGTGAGATCCCCAGCAACTCATAAATCGTCGCGCAGAGATCGCCCGGTGTGACCGGGAAGTCGATGGGATACGCCCCTTGCTTGTCGCTGGTGCCGTACACGCAGCCGGGCTTCATCGCTCCGCCCGCCAGCAACGCGAAGCCGCATTGAGGCCAATGGTCTCGGCCGGCTGCCTTGTTGATCTTCGGCGTGCGCCCCATGTCGCCGCACATCACCACCAGAGTCGAGTCCCACAACCCGTGAGCTTTCAAATCTTCAAACAGCGCGACCAGCGAGCGGTCCACAAACGGCAGCCGCAGATTCTTCAACATCTTGAAATTGTTATTGTGCGTGTCCCAGTGTCCGTTGGCTTTCGACTCGGTGTGGATCGTGACATAGCTGACGCCAAATTCGACCAGTCGCCGAGCCATCAGCGTCGAAGATCCAAACAAGTCGCGGCCATAGCGGTCGCGAGTTGCATAGCTTTCCTGTGTCAGATCAAACGCCCCGCGCACTTTCGGCGAGAGCAATAAATCAAACGCCGCCTTCTGCCACTCGGCCAAGTCGCGGGTCGCTCGCGAGCCTTCGACCAGTCGAGCTTGCTCATCGAACTGTTGCAGCAGCGTCCGGCGTCGATCGAGCGCGTCCGCCGACGTGGTTGCTTCCAGCGACGGCAACCGAGGATCGCCAATCGCCCACACGTCGTCGTTGTAAAAGTCCTTGCCGGAATCGAGTGGCTTGTCGAGCTTCGGATCGGCCGTCGCGAACAGCGGATCGTACTTGCGGCCGAGGAGCCCGCCGTAAGGACCGGCTCGCCGCAGCGACTGCGTGTAGCCTGGGAAGTCCGGCAGCACGACATACGGCGGCACTCCCGGCTGACCGCAACCAAAATACGTCGCCACCGAACCCATGCTTGGGTAGTCCGTCGGCCGAGAAAAATAATCCTCGCGGTCTTTGCCACCGGTGAAGCCCGTCATCACCGCATACGGATTGTGGCTGTTGTATGGATGCGAGAGCGTGCGAATCAGCGCGACGCGATTCATCCACTCGGCCAGTCGCGGCAAGTGTTCGCAGATGGGCAATCCCGGCACCGATGTCGCGATCGAAGCGAACTCGCCCCGGATCTCCGCTGGAGCATCCGGTTTTGGATCCAGCATGTCGATGTGACTAGGACCACCAAATAAATCGATCAGTATGACCGACTTCACCCGCGCCGCGTGCTTCGTTGGCAGAGACGCCTGGCCGCTCGTCGCCAACCAGCCACCGAAAAGCGACAAGCCCCCCGCTTGCAGAACCGCTCGCCGAGAGACGCCATCACAGGCATGACCGGCAGGTCCGAGAACAGTCAGCATCTGGGCAACGTCCTTCGAGTGCGGTTGTGGTTCATTTTCGGGTTGGGTCAGGATACACGGTGATCGACCAACTGTTGAGTCTGATCTTGCTGATTCGGCCGCTCACGCAGCCGTTCTCCATCGACGTTGGGGCCGATTCTCGCTGCCGTTACGCTTCCGCAAAGTCCGATCGCCGCGACAAGTGAATTGTCCCAGGAGACTGAACCATGAAGCCGGGAATCCTATTCCTCACGGTCTGGCATCTTTTGATCACGACTCAGGTGATCGCGGCGGAATCCAGTCACAACAATGTCGAGCAACCAGCGAAACGGGCGGACGCACGCGAACCGATCGCTCTCAGAAAGGGCCCGCATCTGCTGTTGGACGAGCATCTCATCGCACGCAGCGTCGGCGTCGTGCGCAAGGTGATCCAACCGCAACGATTTCACGACGGACCAATCGTCACCAGCTCTTTGGAGCATCAGAACTGGCAGCCGTTCTTTACGGTCCTGCACAATCCGACGGCGTCGCGCGAGAAGCCTTTTCGGATGTGGTACAACGTCGATGTCGTCGACAATCCCGCCGATGGCGAGTGGTATGGCGCGACCGGTTTTCTGGAATCGTCGGACGGCATCCGCTGGCCCGGACCGTATGAGCGGCTCACGTCGCTGAAGGACGACGGGAGCGTCCGTTTTGGTGCCAGCGTTGTGGACGATGGGCCGTCGCATCCGACGGCGGCCGAACGGTACAAGATGCTGTACTTCGATGCCGGGAGACGGGTCGGGCCGCGTGTCGCGTTCTCGCCGGATGGCCGGCAGTGGACGCTGCATGACGGCGGCAAGCCGGTGCTTCCAGTGCATAATGGCGAAGACATCTGGTCCGCAGGCTTCGATCCGATTCGCCAACGCTATCTCCTGATTGGCAAATTGGAGGGGCCATACACTTGGACCAACGCCGAGCGGAGAAAAGTCACCGCGACCATTCGCCGCAGCCTCACGAGTTTCAGCCAAGACTTCAAATCTTGGAGCGAGCCGAAGCTGGTCTTCTCACCCGACGAAAAAGATTCGGGAATCACTCAGTCCTACGGGATCGACGGGTTCTTGGTTCGCGGCGATCTGATCCTCGCTTTCATGCGTGTGCTGCGCGACGACCTCTCTCCAGAAGGTGTGCCGCCGGAGGCTGTCGCCGCCAACGGCGGTGGCAAAGCCGAACGACGAGCCAATGTCGGAATCGAAAAGGGGGCGGGCATGGGTTACACGGCCCTGGCGTGGACTCGCGACGGCGAGACTTGGCATCGCGACCACCACACCGACAAATTCTTCGAGCCTGACCCGCGAGTTGGCACATGGGACCATGCAATGTCGTGGATCGGCAGCGCGGTTCCCTTCGGAGATGAAGTGTTTCTCTACTACGCCGGCTATCGCTGGGGACACAAATACCAGCGCTCGGTCGATCGCCAGCTTGGCCTTGTCAAAGTGCAACGCGATCGCTTCGTCGCTCGCCAAGCCGGCGATCAGATCGGAATAATCACGACGCCGCTGATGACGCTCGACGCCGAAGCGTTGACCTTGAACGTCGATGCTCCGCGCGGCGAAGTGCGAGTGCAGATCACCGACTCGGACGGCAAGCCAATCCCCGGTTTCAGTTCCGCCGATTGTCGCCCCATTACGTCCGATTCGCTCGCAGCGCCTGTGGAGTGGAAAGGCAAGCTCTCCGCACTCCGTGGCCAGCGGGTGCATCTCGAATTTGCCCTCCGAAATGCTCGGCTCTTCGCGCTTGACGTGAAATGAGACGTGCATTCGACTCTTTTCTGTCCGAGATGTCGCCCTCCCAATTCATCATGTAGGAAACTAACGATGCACGGAGAACCTCAGAAAGAGCATCAGTGGCTTCAAAGACTCGTCGGCGAATGGACCTTCGAGGGTGAATGCAGCATGGGACCGGATCAAACGCCGATGAAATCAACAGGCAGCGAAGTCGTCCGGTCGCTCGGAGGAATGTGGACCATCGGCGAGGGACAGGGCGAGATGCCAGATGGCGGCGGCACCTGCCAGTCGATTATGACGCTCGGCTATGACCCGCAAACGAAACGCTTCGTGGGGACGTTCATCGCGTCGGTGATGACTCGCCTGTGGGTTTACGACGGCTCGCTCGATGCGGCCGAGAAGGTGCTCACGCTGGACACCGAGGGGCCGAAATTCACGGGCGAGGGGCTGGCCAAGTACCAGGACATCATCGAGTTCGTCAGCGACGATCACCGCACGCTCTCGTCGCAAATTCTCGGCGACGACGGCCAATGGCACCCGTTCATGAAGGCTCACTACCGGCGGAAGAAATAGCTCGCCGGTTTGCGGAATGTGTCACGATGCCGCGCTCGTGTTTGTGGAGCCGTTGGCGGTGACCTTCTGAGCTACTGTTGCCGATCATCAGGCCGAAGTCGTTTCCGCTCATCGCAGTTCACATACTTGATAGGGTTCTGTGATCCTTTGGCAAAATACTGCGTGACGCTTTTTCCGACATACTTTCGTTGAATCTTTTCTTCTGCCAACTGTCCAACAAATTCGAATCGCTCAGTGAGTTCGTATTCTTTTTCGGCATAATTGCGATCTGTCATCGTTGAGCCAGCCGGCACCCATGCGGCTATTCGATAGACAGCACGAACAATTCCGCCGTAAACCGCGAATGCAAATTCTGCTTTTGACCTGCGCTTGCCGACTTTCCAGACACCGCGAGTGACGTTGTAAAGTTCAACCGGCGACATCCCGTAACGGTAGAGCCGACTGATATTGATCAGAATCGCGGAGTGGCTGATCGCGACATCTTCAGCGTCTAGTTCGTCAATGATGTCCGTTAATCGTCCACGCCCATTCTCAGCGGCATGATGGCCTTTCACGCGGTTCGTGAGTTGATCGATTCCGAGCAACTCGATCGCGGATGATTCGACCAAGAAGGCTTCACGTTCAGTGAGGCCGTACTTGAGAATTTCAATGATTGGTGGCCGACCGAGTTTGCGTAGTTCGCGGATGCGTGTGACTTTTTCGGTTTCGGTTGCGTCGTTGAGATGAGCGAGTACCCGATTGCCCTTGCCCTTGCCGACGTAGAAGGGAAGTTTGTCGCGCGGGTCGATGTAAAGATAAACGTAGTGCTTGAGCTTCTCGCAAACTCGTCGTGGTATTGGTTCCATTGCGTTCAATCCCTGTGGAACGTGACTTATTGACGCAGCACAAAAGGATGCTCGGAACAACAACGGCGAACTCAGTGTCTTCTTGCTGCTGTTGTCCAATCCGCCCAATCCCCATCCACTTTCTCAGCACTTCCGGGATGACGATGCTGCCGTCGGGTTGTTGTTGGTTTTCGAGGAGGGCGATCATGGCTTGCGTGATCGCGACGGCGGTGCCGTTGTGCGTGTGGAGGGTGCCGACGCTAATCGCTATCGCAATCCCAGTTGTCGCTTCACCTCGGTCAACGGGACGGAGCGTTTCCGGCCTTCAGCTCGTTTTGCTTTGCGAAGTTCCAAGAGGTCGTCGGCGTCGGCCAGTCGTTCTTGGATCGCCAAGAACTCCTCATACGGCAGGACGGCGAATTGCTTCTGGCCATCTTTGACCAGGATTTCGGGATGCAGTTTCAACTTCAACATCATGGACTCCGGCTAACGGTAGGCGTCTTTCCGATGGACGATGCGATAAACAATGACCTTGTCGTCTTCGACTTCAAACAAGACTCGGTAGTTTCCCACACGCAATCGGTACTCCGTCGTGAAGTTGGTCAACTGTTTGACGTCTCCTCCGAGGTTGTTCTGCAACACTTCGATCTTTGAGACCACGCGGCGATGCTCTGCCACGGGCAAGACTTTGAGGTCTTTGATGGCTCGCGGCTTGAACTCGACCTGATAAATCACGACGTATCCCTGACGTTTGGACCGGGGCATTGAAGCCTGAATACGAGTCGATTGCCAGTGCGTTCAAACGGAGAGACGTCGTTACCCAATCCGCTCAATCCCCATCCACTTTCTCAGTACTTCCGGGATGACGATGCTGCCGTCGGGCTGTTGATGGTTTTCGAGGAGGGCGATCATGGCTCGCGTGATGGCGACGGCGGTGCCGTTGAGCGTGTGGACGAATTGCGTTCCCTTCTTGTCGGGTTGCTTGCAGCGGATGCCGAGGCGTCGAGCTTGGAAGTCGGTGCAATTGGAGGCGGAGGTGATCTCGCCCCACTCGCCTGCTTCGCCGCGGCCGGGCATCCAGGCTTCGAGGTCGAATTTGCGGTACGCCGGGCCGCCCAGGTCGCCGCTGGCGATGTCGAGCACTCGGTACGGAATGCCCAAGCCTTGGAAGATGTCTTCCTCGATGCTCAGGATCAGTTCGTGGAACTTGTTGGACTCGGCGAGGTCCGGCGCGGTGAAGCCGAACATCTCGACCTTCGTGAATTGATGCACGCGGTAGATCCCCTTCGTCGCCTTGCCGTGAGCACCCGCCTCGGTGCGGAAGCAATGCGAGATGCCGGCGTACTTCAGCGGCAGCTTTTCGACGTCGAGGATGTGATCCTTCAACATGCCACCGAGCGTGATCTCGGCCGTCGCGACGAGGCTCAGGTCGGTCCCCGTGATCGAATAAATCTGCGTCTCCGGACCGCGCGGCATGTAGCCAGTGCCTTCGAGCACATCCATGCGTGCGAGGTCCGGTGTCGTGTGCAGCGTGAATCCGGCCTTGCGCAGCTTATCGACGGCGTACTGAATCAACGCCAGTTCGAGCAGCACGGCTTCGTTCTTCAAAAAGTAGAAGCCGTGTCCGGTGACTCGCGCTCCCGCTTCGAGGTCGATGAGGTCGTGCTTCTCGGCAAGTGCGACGTGATCGAGAGCCTTGAAGTCGAACTTCTTGATCTCTCCGACGATCCGCAGAACTTTGCTGTCCGCTTCTTGCCCGACCGGAGCATCGGGATGCGTCATGTTCGGGATGCCGACGAGCACTTCGCGCAGTTGCGGTTCGACATCGGCGACTTGCTTCTCGTTCGCGGCGATCGCTTCGCGCAGTTCTTTGCCGCGTGCGATCAGCTTCTGCTTTTCGTCGGCGTCCTTCGTCTTTGGGATCTGAGCCGAGATTTCCTTTTGGTCGCGCCGCAGGTTGTCACCTTCGACGATCAACTTGCTGCGCTGATCGCGAAGATTGAGAAGTTGGCTGAGGTCCACGGCCACGCCACGATGGCGGCAGTTTTGTTCGATGGCTTCGCGGTTGTCGCAGACGAATTGCAGATCGAGCATCGAGGTTCTCCGTAGGTCAGGCTTTCTAGCCTGACACGTATGCTTCAAAAGACGCCGATCGCGCAATCGGGTCAGCTTAGAAAAGCTGACCTACGAAAGTGCGATGATGTGGTTGCTGAGACGGCGGTAGCCGGTGTCGGTGATGAGATAGTTGTGCTCGATGCGGACTCCGCCGACTCCCGCGACGTACAAGCCGGGTTCGAGCGTGACGACGTCGCCGGCTTCCAGGATGTCTTCCGATTGCGGGACGAGGATCGGTGCTTCCGGATGTGCGAGGCCGATACCGTGGCCGGCGTGGTGGGTGAGTTTGTTGTAGCCCTGAGCCGCGAAGGACGAATTGACGTATTGAGCACTCGCGGCGTGGTAGACATCGGCGGCTCGTGCGCCGGCTTTGAAGACTTTTTCGCCGGCCGCCATCGCGGCTTGGCAGACGGCGAAGACTTCACGCTGTTGAGCCGACGGCGTGCCGATGGCGACGACGTTCGTGAAGTCGCTGCGATAGCCTTCCAAACTCAGCGAGTAATCGAGCACGAACAGCTCGCCGTTTTCGAGAACGTGCTGAGTTGGCAAGCCACCCGCTTTGGGAGCGGTCGCGCTGGAGACTCGGAAGTCGCCGTAGACGATACCGACTCGGCCGGCGGCTTGGAGCGTCGCTGATTGGACGCCGCGATAGACGTCGAGTTCGGTCATTCCGGCTTTGATGTTCTCGCGAGCCCAGGCTTGTCCGGCGTCAGTGGCTCGCATGCACTGCTCCATTAGCGCGATTTCGTCCGGGTCTTTGCGTCGTCGCAGAGTCCGCAGCAGCGTGCCGAGTTCGACAGGAGAGAGTTCCACGTTGCCAGCCCCGATGGCATTGAGTGCTCCGACTGGCAGCCACTCTGCTTCGATGGCTCCCTTGCGGCCGCGCAGTTTGCCGGCGACTTGCTGCACCGCTTTGAACAAGACGTGATCGCGGTTCTCGACCGAGTGTTGGTGGTCGTACCAAGTCTCGGCGATCTTCTCGACTTCGAGCGGATCGCCGATGCCGGACTTCAACGCGAAGTTATCGCCCAGCAGCGAGGCTTTGCCGTCCCGTTCGAGCAGCAGCAACGCCCGCTCGCCGCCGGAAAAGCTGAACGCCGGAATCCAGAAGTTCGCGAGGTATTTGACGTGCCGCGGATCGGCGATCAGCAACCACTCGACATCCTTCGGCACGACGTTCCAGAGACGGGCACGACGAGAGAGACAGCCTTCTTTGGTGAGCATGGTGAGGTTTCCAGAAAAAGTGAGATAACGACGATCGGCATTCGGCCGGGTGTTATTCAAAGCCCTTGGCAGCGAGCCAGCGTTCGGCATCAAGGGCGGCTTGGCAGCCGCTGCCAGCGGCGGTGATGGCTTGGCGGTAGTAGTCGTCGGCAACGTCGCCCGCAGCGAAGACTCCATCAATGGTCGTGTATGTTCGTTGCGCCGTTGTCCAAACGATGTACTTCTTCTCGGTCAGTTTCAGTTGGCCTTTGAGGAAGTCGGTGTTCGGCGTGTGACCGATCGCACAGAAGTAGCCGGAGCAATCGATTTGCTCAGTCTTCGACTTATCGAGCGTGCTTTGCAGACGGACTCCGGTGACTCCGGCCTTCTCGTCGCCGAGCACTTCTTCGACGACCGTGTTCCATTTCACTTCGATCTTCGGATTCTTGAGGACTCGTTCGGCCATGATCTTGCTGGCGCGGAACGTGTCGCGGCGGTGCGTGATGTAGACCTTTGAAGCGAACTTCGAGAGGTAGCTGGCCTCTTCCATCGCGCTGTCGCCTCCGCCGACGACGACCAGCGGCTTGTTGCGAAAGCGTGGCAACGCACCGTCGCAGACGGCGCAGGCAGAGACGCCACGATTCTTGTAACGCTCTTCGCTGTCCAGGCCGAGATAATTGGCTCGCGCGCCGGTTGCGACGATGACGGACAATGCGCGGATCGTTTGCCCTTCGAGGGTCTTCAGCACGAACGGATGCTGGCTCAGGTTAACATCGACCACGTCGTCGGTGATGACTCGCGTGCCGAAGTTGGTGGCTTGCTGTCGCATCAGTTCGACAAGATCCGGGCCGTCGATTCCGTGCGAGGCGTCGGGGTTGAGCATCATCTTACGGCCGTCGCTGATCGCGGTCTTGAGGTACTCGTTCAGGTTGCCAGCGGGAAAGCCAGGATAGTTTTCAATCTCGCTGGTCAGTGCGAGTTGTCCTTTGGGAAGCGTCCCTTTGATGCGGTTTTCCTCGGTCATTGCCCCTTCGATGCAGAGCGGTTTGAGACTGGCGCGTGCACAATAAATCGCGGCAGCCCAGCCGGCCGGGCCGGAGCCGATGATGACGACATGTTCGGGATGATCAGACACAGGGAACTCCTCGTAGGTCAGCCTCTCCAGGCTGACGGGATGCGCAATCGACGTTCTGGGAAGCGTTCGGGTCAGCCTGGAAAGGCTGACCTACAGCGTGCAAACAATAGGCGAATGACGCGGCGGACGGCAAATCACCGGCGAGTGAATTGCTCCCGCGAAAGAAGTCTTGATAATCCGCCCCGCAGACTCGACCACTTCCATGAAATGAGGCTTCGGATGCGAGACGTCGTGACGTTGTTGCTCGCGGGCGGTAAGGGAGAGCGGTTGCAGCCGCTGACTCGTGACCGAGCGAAGCCCGCTGTGCCGTTTGGCGGTTGTTATCGCATCATTGATTTCACGCTCTCGAACTGCGTCAACAGCGGGCTGCGGCGGATTCTGGTGCTGACGCAGTACAAAGCGGCCAGCCTCGACCGGCACATCAATCTCGCCTGGAGATTCCTCTGCCGTGAACTCGACGAGTTCATCGACATCCTGCCGCCGCAGCAGCGCATCGGCGAGGAGTGGTACACCGGCACCGCGAACGCCGTCTATCAAAACATCTACTCGATTGAGAAGGCGCGGTCGAAGCAGGTGCTGATCCTCTCCGGCGATCACAT
>CAMDEA010000057.1 GCA_945893045.1 Planctomyces sp. SH-PL62 | reverse complement strand
AGGAATCTGTCATAGAGAACCCGCTGCCTGCATCCGCTGGGACTCCCCGAAGAATGAGCGCGTCTTGGTGCCAACGAATCGTGTCTGTCCGATGCGATTCTCTCTACAAAGGTCGAAACCGCGAGCGATCCCCGCTCGCGAATAACACGGCCGGCCCCAAGTCAGACTCTTGGCCATCACGCCGAACTGCGTGATCGGGAACGTCACAGGTCGCTGGGCAACGGTTGTTTGTTCGACCTTGCCGCCGCGAGCAATCGCGGAAACCTTCCCGACGCGGGATGGCGACTTTCCGAAACCTCAGCGTCGAATGTTCGTCTTCGGTTGATTGTTGTAGCAAATTTGATTGTGCTGGTTGTGGAATCAGACGTTTGCGAACGGGAGCCACGCTCCCTGAATGGACACCTTGATCTTAAATCTTGAGTTGATCGTAGGCCGCAAAGGGACATGCGCTCGTTTCGATTTCAACCCAAAGGAGTTTTGCTGTGCATCGCCTGTGTAACCGGTTCAACACGCTGCTCGAAGAAGCCAAGAAGAATCATGGCTTGATGACTTTTCAAATGGTGGATCGCTACCTGCCCGACGAGGGAGGCGACCCCAAGATGGTCGACGATCTGTTGATTTGGCTCGATGAAAACACCGTGGACTTGATCCACGATGTGGACACGCCGATCGACGATCCCGACTACGTTCCGGAAAAAGAACGACCGGTCGAAACGATCCCGCAGCCCAAGCTGACGGCGCAGGAAGAGCGAGCACTGCTGTCTCGCGATCCCATCCGCATGTATCTCAGCCAGATGGGCAACATCCCGCTGCTGACGCGCCGCATGGAGATTTATCTCGCGAAGCAGATCGAAATCACTCGCAAGCGATTTCGTCGCGGCATCATGGAGGCCGATTTTGCGCTGGAGATCGGCATCGACACGTTGGAAAAAGTGAACTCCAAAGAACTGCCGTTTGAGCGCACGTTGCGCACGTCCGAAACGGAGAACACGCGCAAGGAGCAGATCGAAGGCCGCATGCCCAAGAATCTGCCGTTGCTCAAAGTGTTGTTCGACCAACACAAGGCCGATCATGCCATCACGATTGATCCGGAAGCCTCCGCCGCCGATAAGAAGGCCGCGAGACACCGCCGAGTGGTCCGCCGCCGCAAGATGTGTACGCTGATCGAAGAGCTCAGCATCCGCACCCAGCGTCTGCAACCGGTGATGAAGCGCATGCACCAGATCGCCGAGCGGATGGAGCAACTCCTCAAGATGATCGAGGAGGCGAAGAGTCCGCGTGCGAGTCATCGCCACAATTATGGCAAGAACCTGATGGATGGCCGCACGGTCGTCACGAAGGACGCTGCCGTTCTGCAAAAGGAACTCGACGATCTTGTCGTGATGACGCGTGAGACTCCGCAGGAGTTCATCCAGCGATCGAAGACGATCAAGCGTCGTTTCGCTCAATGGACCGAAGCCAAGCAAAAGCTGTCGGGCGGCAACTTGCGTCTCGTGGTCAGCATCGCCAAGAAGTACCGCAACCGCGGCCTCAGCTTCCTGGACCTGATCCAAGAGGGCAACGCCGGTTTGATGCGCGGTGTCGAGAAGTATGAGTATCGCCGCGGCTACAAATTTTCGACGTACGCGACGTGGTGGATTCGACAGGCAATCACCCGCGCCGTCGCTGACCACGCCCGCACGATCCGTATTCCGGTTCACATGTTTCAGAGCATCTCGCAGCTCAAAGCCAAGAGCGAGCAGATCCGCCAGGAAACCGGCCGCGAACCGAGCATGGACGAACTGGCTCACGCCGTCGGCCTCTCGGTCGAGGAAACCGAGCGGATCATGAAGACCTGGAAGCACCCCATCAGCCTCGACACGCCGGTGGGCGAAAGCGAGGACAGTGCGTTCGGTGACTTCCTGGAAGATCAACATCACGGCAGCCCGGCCGAAGCCGCGATGCACGAGATGCTCAAGGACAAGATCGACGTCGTGCTGCGTAGCCTGACCTACCGCGAACGGGAAATCATCCGCCTGCGTTACGGCCTCGGCGACGGCTACAGCTACACGCTGGAAGAGACCGGCCGTATCTTCAAAGTGACTCGCGAACGCATCCGCCAGATCGAGTCCAAGGCTTTGAAGAAGCTCCAGCAATCCAACCGAGCACAACACCTCAAAGGCTTTGTCGAAGAGCTGCTTCCCAACGAGGCACCAAAGTCGGAAGAGTTGGTCGGAACGAGCGCGTAGTTTTGGACCTGGAAGACTTGCCGAACCGTCTCATGAGACGTCACAACCGCCGGTTGCAGATTGCAACCGCGCGGTTGGTCGTTTGTGGCCAAGGCATAGTGCTGCCCAATTGTCGTTTCAGAAGCGTTCCGCGTCATGTTTGAACTCATCGCCGAAGGCTCTGAACCTCATCAGCGTTGGAAGCACGCTCTGACCGATCGCCGGCCGTATGTCCTGGGCCGTGAGACGACATGCGATTTGGTCGTGTCGTGGGATGCGGCCGTCTCGCGGCGTCATGTGCGAGTCACCGCGACCGACGGACAGGTGCGCGTCGAACGACTCGCCGAAGCGACCAATCCGCTCTGTCATGGAGGAGAGGTTGTCACGCACTGTGACCTGCACAGCGGCGATCAATTCGTGTTGGGCAGCACGTTGTTTCATTTGAATCGGCCCGGCTCCGAGCCGTCCGGGTCAGGCGAACTTCCCTTGCAGGAAGTGACCTTCGACGCACAAACGATTCGGCAAATCCGCTTTCGTGATGCAGATCGGCAAATGGAAGTGCTGATGCACTTGCCGGAAGTCATCAGCGGCGCGCGATCCGACGACGATCTGTTCTTTCGGCTGACGAGCCTCTTGCTGTCCGGAGTCTCGCAAGCGGAAGCCGTCGGCGTCGTGCGACTCTTAAACGGCGAAAAGGTGGAGTTGGCAAATTGGACGCGCCGCCGCGAAACCGCCGGTGAGTTCCGCCCCAGTTCGCGACTCGTCACCGAGGCGCTCAAGCGGCGATGCAGCGTGCTGCATCTCTGGCCGACAACCTCGCCACAGAACCCAGAATACACGGCCGCCGCCGAACTCGATTGGGCGTTCTGCACGCCAGTCCCCGACGGACCGCAAGTGACCTGGGGCTTGTACGTCGCTGGCAAGCAAACGCGACCGCTGATGAACGGCAACGCTCCCGCCACCGAGACCGCGCATCTCCAAGCCGATGTGAAGTTCACCGAACTCGTCGCGGAGATCATCAGCTCGGTGCGTCGTTTGAATTGGCTCGAACGTCAGCAAGCCGGGCTGCGGCAATTCTTCGCACCGACAATCCTCTCCGCGCTGGGCAACGAATTGAACACGGAAGTGCTCGCGCCGCGCGAGTGCGATGTGACCGTGATGTTCTGCGACCTGCGCGGCTTCAGTCATCACGCCGAGGAATCCGCCGGCGACTTGATCGGCCTACTCAATCGCGTCAGTCAGGCGCTGGGTGTGATGACGTCACACATCTTGCAGCATCGCGGAGTGACCGGTGACTTTCAGGGCGACTCCGCGCTCGGCTTCTGGGGCTGGCCGTTTTCGTCCGATGAGTCCGCGCTGCAAGCCTGCCGAGCCGCACTCGGCATTCGCAAAGTCTTTGCCGAGACCTTCCAAAAGCCCGGACATCCTCTGGCGAATTTTCAAATGGGCATCGGCCTCGCGCACGGTCCGGCCGTCGCGGGCAAGATCGGAACCGCCGAGCAAGTGAAGGTCACCGTCTTCGGCCCCGTCGTAAATCTCGCCAGCCGGCTGGAGACAATGACCAACCAACTCCGCGTGCCGATCCTGCTCGACGAATCGCTGGCCGCGTTGATCCGCGACCGGCTCGATCCCTCCGAAGGCCGCGTCCGCCGTTTGGCCAAAGTGCTGCCGCTCGGTTTTGAAACGCCAGTCGTGGTCTCAGAACTGCTGCCTTCGATCAGCGACCTGCCCGAACTGACCGACGCGCATCTGGCACGCTATGAAGAAGGGGTCACCGACTTCATCGCCGGCCGCTGGGAGGCGGCGTATCGTTGCCTCCACGACATGCCCGCCACCGACCGAGCCCAAGATTTTTTGCTGGCTCTGATCGCCCAGCACAATCGCCAGGCCCCCGCCGATTGGGACGGTGTCGTGCGTTTGCAGAACAAATAGTAGACGAGTCACTCCGTGACTCGACTTCGAGTCACGGAGTGACTCGTCTACTTTGTTCGCGTCCCGGCGACCCGATCAACAACGACCAATGTCAGACAACGAAAAACGCCCGCTGTCATTCACAGACAACGAGCGTTCTTCAATTGCCCGGCGAGGATTTGAACCTCGACTAAGTGATTCAGAGTCACTCGTGCTACCGTTACACCACCAGGCAGGATTTTGCGACGGGGCGGGAATATAGGCACGTCACTCATTGTCGCCAAGAGTGTCCGGGCGAGTGAAAGTTGTGTTGTCGTGTCGCACAGACGTCAGCATGCAACCGCGAAAATCCGCAGCAAACGCGACTGTTGCTGCAACCGTTATTTGGTCCCGGTTGACGTGCCCGTGGTCGCTTTCCTCCACGCTTTCTGTTCGAGCTGATGTCGCAAGTTCTGCTGCACTTCAGCGGCCGGTTGGGTGCCATCCACGACAACCACCAGTTCTTTGCGGCGAAACAATTCCAGGATGGGCTGCGTCTTGTCGTGAAAATCCTGCACGCGGGCGTTGACCGCTTCGGGGGTGTCGTCCGCGCGGGCCGTCAACGCGGAACCACAGACATCGCAGGTGTTGGACACGGCCGGTCGGTGGAAGATCAGATTGTAATCCATGCCACATTTCTGGCAGAGCCGGCGGTTGAGGATGCGCTCTCGAACCACTTCGTCGGGAACCTCGATCAGCAGCACCGCGTCGATGTCGTAACTCTCCAGAAAAAACGCGGCTTGCCGAGAGTTGCGCGGGAAACCATCCAGGATGAAACCGTAGTTCCAGTCGTGTTGCTCCATCCGTTGTTTGACGACTTCTTCGACGAGGTCATCGGGCACCAACTGTCCTTCCGCCATGATCCGTTTGATACGGGCACCGAGTTTGGTGTGGCTCTGGATGTGCCAACGAAAGATGTCGCCAACGCTGATATGCACGAGGTCGAGTGACTCCTTGAGCAACCTGGCCTGAGTCCCTTTTCCGCAGCCCTGCACTCCCATGATGATGTATTTGTGCATTTGAGAAGTCTCCCGATCGGGCGAGGAAATGAACCGGTCTCATCGGCGTCCGCCACCAAACAGAACGGCTGCCGCACACAGCCTAGCATGAGCGAGCCGATTACGGGGCACTGAAAACTCGTGAGTAGGCTGCCTCGGTTGCATCGAAAACACAAGGCTCGAAAGTGTTGCTCGGTTGCATCCATCGACTGGCAGTGAGCCGTTGTTGAACAGAAGGCCGCAAAGATCGCAAAGCGATTCCGATAGCGCTTCCGCAGTTCAGCCGACCGATCTTTGTGGGACGCTCTGCCGGTTAATTCGGTTGATGAAGTGACGGTCATTCCCAGGTGAGTGACTCGACGCGAGCCTCGCCCTCTTGAAGTTGACGCCTATAATCCCGGCCCAGATGGAGCACGAAATCATGCATGATTCTTTTCCCGACTTTGCGACGCGCGAACGGCCTCTGCGGATCGGCGCGGTCAGTTATTTGAACTCCAAGCCGCTGATTGAAGACTTGGCGGAATTGGCGCGCGACGCAGACTTGATCCTGGATGTGCCGAGCCGGCTGGCGGACGATCTCTCAGCCAGCGAACTGGATGTCGCATTGATTCCGTCGATCGAGGTGCTGCGCGATTCCGACTATGAAATCGTGTCCGATGCGTGTGTCGCGACGCGCGGTCCGGTGCTGAGCGTGAAGCTTTTCAGCCGCGTGCCGGTCGAGCAGATTCGGACGCTGGCCCTCGATGCTGGCTCGCGCACGAGCGCGACGTTGGCTCGTATTCTGTTAGCCGAGCGATTCGGTGTCCGGCCGACGACGGAGCTGTTGCCACTGGGGTTCGCGACGGAAGATACCTCGGCCGACGCGGTGCTGTTGATCGGCGATCGCGCGATGAAGCCGCCGCACGAACGATTCGTGGCGACTTGGGATTTGGGCGAGGAGTGGTCGCATTGGACCGGTCTGCCGTTCGTCTTCGCGATGTGGGCCGCACGACGCGATTGTGAACTGGGGGATGTCGAAGAGGCATTGTGTCTCGCTCGCGACCGAGGCGTGGAACGATTCACAGAGATCGCCGAGCGAGAAGCTCCGAAGCTGGGGATTACGGCTAAGCTCGCTCATGACTATCTCGCTCACAATCTGCACTTCACGCTCGGCTCGGCCGAACGCGCGGGGTTGCGGTTGTTCCAGGAACTCGCGGTCAAACTGGGACTCGCTCCCGCAGGGGTCGATCTCGTGTTCCGTCATTGCTTGTCTGCAAACTGACGTCCTCAAGGAAATTTTCCCGTGTCTGAAAGAATGCGTTTCATTCTCGATAAAGCCGTTGCTGGCGAACGACTCACGCGTGAGGACGGACTCCGCTTGCTGGAGTCGCACGATTTGATTGCCCTCGGCGAGGCGGCCAACGCGGTCACATTGCGGTTACATCCGGAGCCGTATCGCACCTTCAATATCGACCGGAATATCAACTACACGAACGTCTGCTCGGCGGTTTGCGACTTCTGCGCGTTCTTTCGCCGGCCGAAGAGTTCCGAAGGATACGTGCTGTCGAGGGAAGTCATCTTTCAGAAGATTGAAGAGACCGTCGCGCTCGGCGGCGATCAGATTCTGATGCAAGGGGGGATGAATCCCGAACTGCCGATCGAGTGGTACGAAGACTTGCTGCGGTCACTGAAAGAACGCTTTCCGAAGGTCAATCTGCACGCCTTCTCGCCGCCGGAAATCTACGCGCTGGCGAAGCTCGCGAAGTTGCCGATCAAAACCGTGCTCCAACGATTGAAGGACGCAGGACTCGGAAGCTTGCCCGGTGGCGGTGGCGAGATTCTCGTGGATCGCGTGCGGAAGGAGATCACGCGCGGCAAGGTGCTGAGCGACGATTGGATCGACGTCTGCCGGCAGTGGCATGAGCTGGGCGGGAAATCTTCGGCGACGATGATGTTCGGGCATGTCGAAACGCTGGCCGAACGGATCGAGCATCTCGATCGTATCCGCCAGTTACAGGACGAGACCGGCGGCATCACCGCATTCATCTGTTGGACGTTTCAGCCAGAGAATACGGACATGGCTCACATCGCGCCGGCCGGGGCGTTCGAGTATCTCAAGACGCAGGCGGTGGCGCGGCTGTATCTCGACAACGTGCGGAACATCCAGTCGAGTTGGGTGACTCAGGGAGAGAAGATCGGACAGATGGCGTTGCTGTTCGGGGCCAACGACATGGGCAGCCTGATGATTGAGGAGAACGTCGTGGCCTCGGCAGGGACCGTTTATCACCTCAGTTTGGAGACAATCAAACGCTGCATCCGAGAAGTCGGCTTCATCCCGCGTCAGCGGAACGTCTTTTACGAATACATCGACGACGCCGATCAAGCCGAGGTTCCGAATCAGTCAGGCCGCGTGCCGGTGCCGGTGCTCAGCCTGTGATTTCGAGGCAACTCATCCGCCGCCCGTCGTTCGGGTCGGCGAGGGACGTGCTAGGTTCGTAGTCCTGAAACTCTTTGTCACCGGGCAAGTGAGCGGCAGGGCGCTAGCTCAGATTACTCATGGCCGCGATGTAACCCGAAGCGTCAGCGAGGGAGTCATCACACACTCCCTCGCTGACGCTTCGGGTTACATCGCAGCACGCTGCTCTCGCCAATGAGTAGGCCATGAATAATCTCGGCTAGCCGCCGGTTTCTTGTCTGGAAAATCGGCACCACAACACCGGTGGCTAGCGCCATTCCGCTCAAAAATCAGTGCCGTTAGGTGTTCGCGTTCGCCTGGGACTTCCCCATGATTTCCGTTCAACAGCTCACGAAGGGATTCGACGATTTGCGTCGCGGCTGGGTCGCGGCGTTGGATCATGTGAGCTTTGAAGTGCGGCCCGGCGAGATCTTCGGACTGCTCGGCCCCAACGGAGCCGGCAAAACGACCTGCCTGCGAATCCTCAGCACGGTGCTGCGTCCGTCGAGCGGCACGGCCACCGTCTCCGGCTTCGACGTGGTCACGCATCCGACGGAGGTGCGGAAACGGATCGGCTTCATGTCCAACAACACCGGCATCTACGACCGTATGACCGCCTGGGAAATGGCGGAGTACTACGGCCGGCTCTACGGACTGCCGGAGGATGTCTTGCAACTGCGGCTCGAACAGTTGTTCGACACGCTGCAAATGAACGACTTCCGCGACACGCTGGGAGCGAAGATGTCGACCGGCATGAAGCAGAAGGCGTCGATTGCCCGCGCGATCGTCCATGACCCGCCGGTCATCATCTTCGACGAGCCGACCTGCGGACTGGATGTGCTTGTTGCCCGCAAAGTCTTGGCGATCGTGCAGTCGCTGAAGGATCAGGGGAAGTGCATCATCTTCTCGACGCATATCATGCGTGAGGTCGAAAAGCTCTGCGACCGCATCGCGATCATTCATCGAGGCACCATCCTGGCGATGGGAGCTTTGCCGGAATTACAGGAGCAGTATCGTCAGCCGGATACCGAAGAACTCTTTTTTGACTTGATCGAACGCCACGACGCGCAAATGCGATCGACGATGCCGGAGTTCCATCTGGCGAGCCTTTGAGCGACGTCCTTCAGATTTCAGATTCCCTCCCCATGAACTGGCAAAACGTCAAACTCATTTTTCTGCGCGAAGTGCGAGATCAGCTTCGGGATCGCCGGACGCTGTTCATGATCGCGGTGTTGCCGTTGTTGCTGTACCCGGCGATGGGCATCGGCATGTTGCAGATGACGCTGCTGTTCACCGAGCAGCCGCGCACGGTGGTCATCCTCGGCGAGAAACATCTACCGCCGCCCCAATTGCTTGAAGGGGACAAGTTCGTCTCGAATTGGTTCCTCAATCCGGCTGACGCGGACAAGCTGAAAGTCATCACCGATACGTCGGTCGAATTGGGTGGCGGCGGTCTGAATGCCTCTCGGAATATGCGGCTCATCGAGCAAGCTCGTGCGCTGCGAGAACGGGTCGAGCAACACACGTCGCTCAACACCGAACTCAAGCAAGCGGAAGTCAAACTGCGTGAGCATCTGACGAACCCCGCAGCCCCGATTGACGAATCGCTGGAAACGTTGCAGGGGCGGATCGGACAACTGAAAGCCAAGCAAGCAGTCATCGACCATGAATTGATGGAGCTGTTCGCTTCCAGCCAGATTCAGGTGCTGATCGTCATCCCCGACGGGCTGAAGGAGAACATCGAGCGGGTGAATCGCTTGATCGTCGAGCGTGATAACTCGCACGTCGAGGGCTTCACCTATCCTCGGCCTACGATCGTCAAGAACCGCGCGGATGATAAATCGGTGGTCGCGTATGCTCGCGTGCGTGAGGTGCTCGATGCTTGGGAAGACGAAATCCTGCGTCAGCGGCTGTCGGCGGCGGAGTTGCCGGAAGAGCTGACTCGGCCGGTCGGTTCCGCGCCGCTGGACCTGGCGGCCGAGGAACAGATCTCGGCGAACGTCTGGTCGAAGATGTTCCCCGCGCTGCTGGTCATCATGGCCGTGACGGGAGCGTTCTATCCGGCGGTCGATGTCGCGGCCGGTGAGAAAGAACGGGGCACGATGGAAACGCTGCTCATCTGCCCGGCCACACGCACGGAAATCGTGCTCGGCAAATTCTTCACCGTGATGGGCTTCAGCATGAGCACCGCACTCTTAAACCTGCTGAGCATCGGCACGACCGGGCAATACATGCTCTCGGTCGCGGGCGGAGCGGGCAAAGGCGCATTGGCTCAGGCGGGTGCGGTCACGCTGCCGACTGCTCCGGCTCTGGCGTGGTTGTTGATTCTGCTGGTTCCTTTGTCGGCGTTCTTCAGTGCGATGTGCCTCGCGCTGGCGACGTTCGCCCGTAGTTCGAAAGAGGGACAGTATTATCTGACTCCACTGTTGATGGTCTCGATCGGACTGACGGTCTTCTGCCTGTCACCTGCGGTGGAAATCTATCCGGTGCATCAAGCCTCGTGGTTCTACAGCGTCATGCCGGTGGTCAACATCGCGCTGCTGCTGAAAGCGCTGCTGCTGAATCCGGGCAACACAGGTGCTCTGATCTTTGCCGGGCCCGTGCTGGCGACCAGCATCGGCTACAGCCTGCTCGCGCTGTGGTGGGCGATCGAGCAATTCTCCAGCGAAGGGGTTCTCTTCCGCGACGGCGAACGCTTCGAACCGACTCTGTGGTTCAAACACTTGCTGCGCGACAAAGAACCGACCCCGACCTTCACCGAGGCTGGATTCTGCTTCGTACTCATCATGCTGGCGCAGTTCGTTTCAATGAAGGCGTTCGGCCAGTCGATCGCATCGGTGTCGGCGGATCAAATCGGCACGCAGATGCTCAAGCTGATGGTGATTCAGCAGCTTGCGATCATCGCCTGCCCGGCGCTGTTCATGGCGTTGATCCTGACGACCAGCTTCCGCCAAACACTGCGGCTGCATCTGCCCGATTGGAAATTTCTGGCCGTCGCGGCGGTGTTGCCGTTCGTGCTGCATCCGCTGTCGCTGGAGTTGATGGCGTCGCTGAGCTGGTTCTTCCCGCAATTGCCGGAAGGGGCGGTGCGGTTGCTCAAGACGATGGGCGAGGGCGAGCAGCCGTTTTGGCTGCTTCTGATCGCCTTCGCGGCGGCTCCCGCGATCTGCGAGGAATTGGCGTTTCGAGGCTTCGTGCTGACCGGCTTCTGCCGCAACGGCCGCACGCGATTAGCCATCGCATTGTCGGCGTTGACGTTCGGCGTGATGCACATGATCCCGCAGCAAGTCTTCAACGCGACGCTGTTGGGCATCGTGCTGGGCTTGATCGCGATCCGCAGCAATAGCCTGTTGCCCGGCGTCCTGTTTCACTTCCTGTTCAACTCGCTGGCCATTCTGCGCGAACGAGCGAGCGTGCAACTCGCCGCTGGTCATGCCGAGGAATTTCAGCATTCGATCTGGAGTTCATTCGCGATCCTCGATGCGGGCGGCCTGAGATACACCTGGCTGACGCTGGTCATCTCCGGAGTGGCCGCCTCGGCGTGCCTGTGGTGGGTCTGGCAAGCGGGACGCGCGAAGGTCAAGTCCGAAACCGTCGAAGGACTTTTCCCGAACGGTTTGGTTCCCGTGAAGCAACAGCATCCGACCTGCGTGTCGTAGACGACGCGCAAAGTGCGTCGCACATCCCGCCGTCGCCGCAGCGAGAAACGCCATTGACACGTTTTCGTGTCAGACAGAACATCCCGCCCCGCGTCAGGCTCGGCAAAGCGGGCGGGCTGCGCGGGTTGATGCCCATGTCGAACTTGCACTGAATCTGCCCCAGCAAAGGATGGCTGGCCACGATGTCGTACCACTTAATTGATGTCATGCAGCAGTTGGGGCATCCTCGACTGCTGGTGATTGGTGACTTGATTCTCGATCGCTACGTCTGGGGCGAAGCGGAGCGGGTCAGCCAGGAAGCTCCCGTGATTCTGCTGCGGCAGGAATCGGACGAGATGCGGCTGGGCGGAGCGGCCAATGTCGCGAACATGATCCGCGGACTCGATGCGGACGTGACGATCGCCGGCGTAGTTGGTCGCGACAGCGACGGCGAAGAATTACAGGCGTCGCTCGCGAACGCGGGAGTCGATTGCTCGACCGTATTGATCGATGAGTCGCGTCCCACGACGGTCAAGGTGCGATTCATCGGCAAGGCTCAGAGCCGTCATCCCCACCAAATCCTGCGCGTTGATCGCGAATCGCGTCACGCGCTGCCGGCGGCGATCGAAGACGAGTTTTTGACGCAAGTCCTCGCGCGACTCGATGGGCATCAGGCGGTCTTGATCTCGGATTACTCGAAAGGTGTCTGCACGCCGCGCGTGTTGCGAACGGTGATCGACGCTGCGAAGGCCCGTGGCATTCCGGTGCTGGTCGATCCGGGGCCGAAAGCCAACTACGCCGACTACAGCGGCGCGACGGCGGTGACTCCCAACCGATTGGAAACCAAACTGGCGACCGGCTGCGAAGTCCGTTCGACGGAGGACGCATTCGCGGCAGGTCGGCAATTGGTCGAGTTGCTGCAACTCACGAATGCGTTCGTGACGCTCGATAAAGACGGGATCGCGCTGGCGTTGAACGACGGCTCGGCGGAATTGTTCCCGACTCGCAAACGCGAGGTTTACGACATCACCGGAGCCGGTGACATGGTCTTGGCGATGATCGGCGTCGGCCTGGCCGATGGCCTCTCGCCGCAGGATTTGTGTCGCTTGGCCAACGTCGCGGGAGGTCTCGAAGTCGAGCGGATCGGCGTCGTCGCGATCACTCGGCAGGAAATTCTGGGCGACCTGCTCGGCGGGTCACGCAAGGTTCACGAGAAGATTAGCGAACTCAATGAATTGGCTCGGATGGTCGATGCTCGCAAGCAACTCGGACAGAAGGTCGTGTTCACGAACGGTTGCTACGACCTGCTGCACGCGGGACATGTTCAATATCTGCAAGAGGCCGCGACGCTCGGCGATTGCCTGATCGTGGGCCTCAACAGCGATGACAGCACACGACGTTTGAAAGGCCCGACTCGGCCGGTCATCTCGCAGTCGCAACGCGCGATGATGCTCGCGGCACTGGAGTGCGTCGATCACGCGGTCGTATTCGACGAAGACACGCCGCTCACGCTGCTCGAACGCTTGCAACCGCACATCCTCGTCAAAGGGGGCACGACCGCGTCGATCGTCGGCCGTGAATTCGTCGAGAGCTACGGCGGCGAAGTCCGCCTGCTCAGTGAAGTCCCCAACGTCTCCACCACTCGCATCGTCACACAAATTCGCACGCTGCGCGATGCGGCCTAAACATGAAACTCGCCGTCTGGCTTCCTAACTGGATCGGGGACGTCGCAATGGCGACGCCGGCCCTGCGTGCGCTGCGCGAACATTTCGTTGGCGCGGAAGTCGTCGGCATTCTGCGACCGTATGTGGCTGACGTGCTGGCCGGAACGACGCTGCTCGACCGCGTGCTGATTCACAATCCGAAAGGGAAGTCGCCGTTCCATCGCGGCTTTGGCTTTGGATGGGCTTTGCGCCGCGAACGATTTGATCTCGCCGTCGTGTTTCCGAACTCACTGCGTTCTGGCTTCTGGGCGTGGGCGTCCGGAGCGAAACGAACGCTCGGTTACGCTCGCAATGGTCGCAGTCTCTTGTTGACCGATCCGATCCCCGCGCCGTCGCAAGCGACGCCGCATCCGGTGCTCGAAGAGAACCTGCAACTCGTCGCGCAGCTCGGTTGCCACACGCTGTCGCGAAAGATGGAACTGGCGACGCTGCCGTGCGACGAACAACAGATCGCAGGCTTTTGGAAACGGCATCCGGCCGCCGATTCGTCCGATTACGTCACCCTCAACACGGGCGGTGCCTTTGGAGCGGCGAAGGATTGGCCGACCGAATACTTCACCGAACTGGCTCGCCGGCTGGCGGACGATCTTGTCCGAACGGTTTTGATTGTCTGCGGTCCGAGCGAACGCTCGACCGCCCAACGCATCGTTGCCGAGGTCGCGCATCCGCGAGTCGTGAGCTTGGCCGATGAACGACTCAGCATCGGCTTGACGAAGGCCGCAATTCGTCACGCGAGCTTGCTGGTCACGACCGATTCCGGTCCCCGGCACTTCGCCGCCGCGTTCGATGTTCCGACTCTGACACTCTTCGGTCCCACGCACATCGCCTGGAGCGAAACGTTTCACCCGCAAGCGGTCCACCTGCAACTGCCGGTCGATTGCGGTCCCTGCCAACAGCGAGTCTGCCCCTTGAAACACCATCGCTGCATGCGCGAGCTGACGGTTGATGATGTCTTCGCGGAGATCGTCCGTCGTTGGCCGAACGCGTCGCCTCGCATCGGGTGTGCCGCGTGAGCCTCTCTCAAATTTCAAATCTCCGATTTCAAATCCTAAATCGAGGAATGTGATGACTGCTCCTCAACCCAACCGTCCGACGAACGACCCGGCCACGCAACTGCCTGGCTTCGAGGACATTGCATTTCATCTGTCGCAGATCATTCCGATGTCCGTTTCCAGAGCGGCCGAGAACCCCACCGCTTCGATGCCGGCGTTCCGTCTTCCGCCGCCCTCCAATTCGGCATCTGCGAACCCATTCGCCACGCGGGTCGAGACCACATCCGTGGTGGCTCCTGTGTCGGACAATGACGTTCTCCACCTGCGGCAGCCGAGTCCGGCTATTTGCGAACCCGATTCGCAGGCGAATTCAGAACCGCTGCTTCAGCGCGAGCCGTTACATCACCGCGACCGATTCGCAGGCGATCCGCGTGGCGACGTCCGACTGCAATGGGCGGACGAATCTTCGGAGTGGTGGCACTTCGACGTCGAGGCGCGCATGGTCGATCGCGAGACGCTGTGGATCATGGAGCAACTTGAAGCGCTGTTCCACAGATACCTCAAGCCGATCTGGTGGGACCGCTTCGTCGAGGGCGTCAACGACTTCCTGTCGATGATCCACAACGAGTTGATTCACCCGGTGTGGTCGATCGTCTCCGCACCGTTCCGCGTGCTGGCTCAATGGATTCCCGACATCGACTGGCCGTGGAACTTTGAGCTGCGCGGAGCCAACGTGTCGGTCAAACAGTCGCCGTTTCGCCGAATCGTCTTTGATAACCAGCTTGCTTCGCACGTCGTCGAACTGCTGTGGGACGATCCCGATGAATTCCTTGAAGCTGGCCAAGCCGTGAGTCGCGATGATTACGGTGCGGTGGCTCGCGTTCCGGTCCATGCTCCGCAACCCGACGGGCATTTCGTGACTTCTGCGATCGGACTGTTGAAACGATTCAATTTGCGCGGCGTGCTGCACACGTTGACGCGAGTGTTGCTTTTCACGCGTGGCAGCCGTTCGTGGACCTATGGTCGCGAAATGCTGAGCGCGGGAATCGGCACCGCTCGTCCGCTGGCGATGGTCGAGGATCGGCTCGGCCCGCTCCGCTTCCGGTCGTTCGTGCTGACGGAACAGGTCGAGGGAACTCCGTTGCCGGAGTTCTTGGCGAAGACGGAATTCAACACGCTCGAACTCGATCGCCTCGCCGGACAATTCGCCCGCATCTGGCACACGCTCGGCGAATTGCGAATCGTGCATGGGGCGCTGCATGCTGCGAACTTCCTGGTGACACCACACGGACAACTCAAGCTCATCAATCTCGATTGCACCTGGCGGCACTGGTTCGATCTGACTTTCCTGCATCGCCGCGACCGCGATTGGTTGCGATTCATGAAAACCTGGCGCGGGCAGCCGGAAATTGCAGCCGCGTTCCGTGCCGCCGTCGCGCGGCACTTTGAAGAGACGGCGGTTGCTCAACGGCAATTGGTTCAGCCGCTCACCGTGAGCTTGCAGCGAGCAGCCTGAGCCTGACGCATCAACGACAACGCCCGGCCAATTCCTCCGTGAGCGGCCGGGCGTTGCTTGAATTCAATCAAAGTAGACGAGTCACTCCGTGACTCGAATACGAGTCACGGAGTGACTCGTCTACTTTGTGGTTTCGCCACACTATTTCTTCTCGAACTCTGCGTCGATGACGTTATCGTCCCCGGCCGGCTTCGATCCGCCAGCAGCCTGAGCTGCTGCGTCCGGTCCCGGTTGAGCTCCCGTGTTCTTGTAGAGATGCTCGGCCATCGCGTGCAGGGATTGTTCGAGAGCCGCCGTCGCAGCGTTGATCTGATCGGCGTCCTCGGTCTTCAGCACCTCGTTCAGCTTGCTGACCGAAGACTCAATCGCGCCTTTCGATGCCGGGTCCAATTTGTCGCCGTTCTGCTTGAGTTGCTTCTCGGCTTCGTAGGCCAGCATCGAACCTTTGTTCTTGGCTTCGGCCAACGCTTTGGCCTTCTTGTCTTCGTCGGCGTGTGCGTCGGCGTCCTTCCGCATCTTCTCGATTTCTTCTTTGGACAGACCGCTGGAGTTCTCGATGCGAACCGAATGCTCCTTGCCGGTGCCGAGATCTTTCGCCGAGACCTTGAGGATGCCGTTGACGTCGATATCGAACGCGACCTCGACCTTGGGGACTCCGCGCGGAGCGGATGGAATGTCTTCGAGGTTGAACTGACTGAGCAACCGGTTATCGCGGGCCATCGGCCGCTCGCCCTGATAAACGCTGACCGTGACCGCTCGCTGATTGTCGGCGGCCGTCGAGAAGGTTTCCTTCTTCGTGGTCGGGATCGTGGTGTTACGCTCGACGAGCGCGGTCATCACTCCACCCTCGGTCTCGATGCCCAGCGACAACGGCGTCACGTCCATCAGCACGACGTCCGTGACTTCACCGGTAATGATCCCGCCTTGAATCGCGGCACCGATCGAGACGACTTCATCTGGGTTCACCCCTTTGTGCGGCTCTTTGCCTTGGAAGATCTTTTTGACGAAATCTTGCACCTTTGGGACTCGCGTGGAACCGCCGACGAGCACGACCTCGTCGATGTCGGTTGGCTTGAGCTTTGCGTCCTTCAACGCGTTCTCGACCGGGCCACGGCAGCGTTCGATGAGATGATCGACCATCTTTTCGAACTCGGACCGCGTGACGGAAAGTTGCAGATGCTTCGCCCCGCTGGCGTCGGCGGTGATGAACGGCAGATTGATCTCCGAGTTTTGCAGCGAAGAAAGTTCCTTCTTCGCCTTCTCGGCCGCTTCGCGCAGACGCTGCAAGGCCATCGGGTCTTTGCGAAGGTCGATGCTGTTTTCTGTCTTGAACTTCGCCGCGATGAAGTTGATCAACTCTTCGTCGAAGTCGTCGCCGCCGAGATGCGTGTCGCCGCTCGTGCTGAGCACTTCGACCAGCTCATTGCTGACCTCCAGAATTGACACGTCGAACGTGCCGCCACCGAGATCGAACACGCAAATCTTCTCGTCCTTCTTTTTCTCCAGGCCATACGCCAGAGCGGCAGCCGTCGGTTCATTGATGATGCGGGCGACTTCGAGTCCGGCGATCTGGCCGGCATCCTTGGTCGCTTGCCGCTGCGCGTCGTTGAAGTAAGCCGGGACCGTGATGACCGCCTTGTTGACCTTGTGGCCGAGATAGCTCTCCGCCGCCTCTTTCAGCTTGCGCAACACGAGGGCCGAAATCTCCGGCGGCGTGTGCTGCTTGCCGTTGCCGGTCTCGACCTTCACGTAATCGTTCGTGCCGCCAATGATCTTGTACGGGACGAGTTTCTCTTCGGAGGCAACCTCGCTGTGCCGGCGACCCATGAATCGCTTGATCGAGTAGATCGTGTTTCGAGGATTCGTCACCGCTTGGCGTCGAGCGGGATCGCCCACCAGAGTTTCGCCCTTGTCGGTGAAGGCGACGATGCTCGGCGTCAGACGGTTGCCTTCCAGGTTGGCGAGGACTTTGACCTCGCCCCCTTCCATGATCGAGACCACGGAGTTGGTGGTTCCCAGGTCGATTCCAATAATCTTTTCAGCGACGGCCATGACTTGGCTCCTCAGTCGATTGAGTGTGAGTTGAGATTGGTTGTGCGTGATTCGCGTTGGTCAACGTCGAGCAGCGGAAGGCAAAGTCTGTGCCAGCAGGACGTCGGCTGCTGCTGACGTGACAACTTGCGGCGCGGCAAGGGATTGTGCTCGTGCTACTGGCGAGGTCTGATGAGCGGTTTGCCAGATTGGCACCGAATCGCACACCCTCTTCGGCCCTCGGCATTGTCAAACTGACAGCCCGGTCATTGAAGGGCCGCGCGATACCGAAACCCTTGGCTGCTTGACACCTTAGAAGGCCCGGAATACAAGCCTGAACCCTCACGGCGGAGCCGATTTCGACCCCTTCCGGGCACTGCGACCGCGAAAGGAACTCATGGCCAAGAAACCACTTCCGAAGAAAGCTCGCAAGCCGGCGGCCGCCCCGGCGAAGCACGCCAAGCCGGCTCACAAGCCAGCTCGGAAGTCACCCGCCGCCCTTGAGAGCGAACTGAAACGGCTGGATCGCGAGATCCTCACGCTGATCAACAAGCGAACGAGATCAACCACCGAGTGGATTGTTGCTCAGCCAGATTTGAAGCGAGCGTTGTTTGCTCCGTTGGCTGACGATGCACTCTTCGCGGCGCTGGAGACATCGAACCGAGGCCCACTGCCAATTTCGGCCATACGTGGCATCTTTCGGCAGATGTTGAGTGCGGCTCGTCAGGACGTGAAAACCACGCGTGTCGCGTATCTCGGTCCGGCCTACAGTTACACGCACATTGCCGCTCTGGAGCGGTTTGGTGAGTCGGCCGATTTGGTTCCAGTCAGCACGATTGCAGCCGTCTTTGAAGAAGTAAATCGCGGCCAGGCCGACTACGGCATCGTCCCCATCGAGAACAGCACCGATGGCCGAATTGTGGATACGCTCGACATGTTCACGCGGCTGCCGCTGCGGATTTGCGGCGAGGTTCAAATCGCGATTCATCACAACCTCTTGTCTCGGTGCCCGCGCAGCGAAATCACCGAAATCTACAGCAAGCCTCAGGCATTGTCGCAATGCCGCGAATGGCTCAACAAGAATATGCCGCAAGCCCGACTGCTGGAGGTGACCAGCACTTCGACGGCAGCTCAGTTGGCTCGCGATAAACCCGGCGCAGGAGCAGTGGCCAGCATGCGAGCGGCCGTCGAATACGACCTCAACGTGGCGGCCGAGTCGATTCAGGACAACAAGAACAATGTGACTCGGTTCGCGATCATCGGCGACGACGACACAAAGCCGACCGGCCGGGACCGTACTGCGTTGCTCCTGCAAATCCCGCACAAACCGGGGGCGTTGGCCGATGCGTTGTCCTCATTCAAACGCAACAAGATCAACCTGACGTGGATCGAGTCGTTCCCACTGCGTGGGCCGGAGTCCGGCTATTTGTTCTTCCTCGACTTCGAAGGACATTCACACGACCCCCGAATCAAGCGGACGCTCTCCGATATCGAGCGGTTGGCAGTGCGGATGGAAGTGCTCGGCTCGTATCCCCGAAGCGAGCCGCTGAGTTAGTCGTGGTTTTCAACCTGTCTCACGGCAGGCGTTGAACTCAAGGCCGTTCGCCGTCATCATCTGCGGCTCGCCTTTTGCCAGACTTTGGCTGGAACTCGTCGTCGGCGATGGGGTTGTTGTTTTTGGAGAGGTCGAAGTTCATGCGACGAATCTTGGTCGCCGGCAATTGGAAGATGAATTTGTTGCAGAGCCAAGGGCTGGCGCTCAGCCAAGCTTTGGCCGCGAAGTATCCGTCGTCTGCGGCCGTCGAAATCCTGATCTGCCCGGCTTTTCCCTATTTGGGTGCGATCGGCACAGCGGTTCGAAACACAGCGGTTCAACTGGGGGCGCAAAATCTTTATTTCGCTCCGCAGGGCGCGTTCACCGGCGAGGTCTCCGGCGACATGCTGAAGGACGTCGGCTGCGGTTGGGTACTGGTTGGTCACAGCGAGCGGCGTCAATTTTTCGGCGAGCAAGACGAACTGCTCGCCAAGAAAGTCTCGGCCGGATTGGCTCTCGGTTTGAAAGTGGTCTATTGCGTCGGTGAGCAGTTGGCGGATCGACAAGCCGGCCAGACGGAAGCGGTGCTCGCGAAGCAATTGGCCGGACTCAGCCAAGTCTCTGCCGAGCAAATGGCCAATATCGTCGTAGCCTATGAGCCGATGTGGGCGATTGGCACCGGAGTCACCGCCACGACGGAGCAGGCGCAGCAGGCTCATGTCTTTCTGCGTGGTCAGTTGAAGTCGCGGTACGGTGAAGCGGTCGCCGCCGCGACGCGAATTCTGTACGGCGGCAGCGTGAAACCAGACAACGCGTTCGAACTACTGTCACAGTCCAACGTGGATGGCGCGTTGGTCGGCGGCGCGGCACTGAAAGCGGATTCGTTCATTGCGATCATTGAGGCCGGCATTCAGGCTCAGACTTTGAAAGGTTAAGACCGTTCGACATCGTGCGACGGCTTGCGGGAGTTTTCATGGCAACGTTTTTGGCTTTGGTGGGCATGTTCGTCAGCGTTGTGCTGATCGGGATCATTCTGCTGCAACGCGGCCGAGGCGGCGGCTTAGTCGGCGCGTTGAGCGGCCTCGGCGGGCAAAGCGCCTTCGGCACGAAAGCGGGTGACACGTTCACGCGCATCACGATTGGCATCGCCGCCGCTTGGGTCATCCTGGCCGGCGTCCACGGACATGTGCTGCGTGATAGCATCGATGACAGGACGAGCGGTTTGCCCGATCGAATTGAGGCCCCCAAGGATAAAGAGCCGAGCACTTCCTCAACCAAGTCGGATGGTTCGAAGACCGGCTCCGGTCTTGGCTCGCTCATCGGCGATGAACCGGATGAAGTCGGCAAGGACGAGGATCCTAAGAAGAAGCCCAAGACCATTAAGTCGCCGTTAGAAGACGCGCTCGACGACTTGAAGAAACCGGAGTCCAACTCCAAACCAGCGGACTCGAAGGACGAGTCAAAGGATGAGGCCAAACCAAAACAAGAAGCCAAACCAAAAGAAGAAGAAGCCAAGCCGAAGGACGACGCCAAGAAGGACGACGAGTCGAAGTAGCGACGCTGGCCAAACATTGAGTTCGTTTTTCATCATCGCCTGACCCTTTGAGTCAGGCGACGAATTTTTGCAAAGGGTGCCGCGTGTTGCTGAGCATGACTGGTTTCGGAGCCTCGAAGGGGCAGAATGAGCGGCTGAGCGTCGCCGTGGAAATTCGAGCCGTCAATAACCGGTATCTGAAGGTGACCTCGCGATTTCCCGACGCCTATGCTTCACTGGAAGGTGAGATCGAACGGGTCGTGCGCGAGCATGTTTCGCGTGGCACCGTGACGGTTGCGTTCGAGGTTCGACCCGCCTCCGGAGTCTCTGCGGCGCGGCTCAATGCAGAGGTGCTCACGGCGTATTGGAACCAACTAAAGGATCTGTCTCGGCAGCTCGCGGTGGCTGTGCCAGCGGACTTGGCGAATTTCTTAACCCTGCCCGGTGTCGTGACGGACAGCGCGCGAGGAGAACTCGACGCAGAGCGCGATTGGCCAATCCTCAAGACACAATTGGAAGAGGCGATCGGCAAGTTCAAAGAATTTCGGCAGCGCGAAGGCCGTTCGATGGGGGACGACTTGCGGCTCAACGGCAAGGTCATCTCCGGCAGCCTCGACGAGATCGCGAAGACCGCGTCGGAAGTTGTCAAACAGTATCGCGACAAACTGCTGGACCGCATTCACGAGTTGCTCAAAGGGACGAGCGTCGTGGTCAGCGAGCCGGACCTGATCCGCGAAGTCAGCATGTACGCGGACCGTTGCGACATCAACGAAGAGATCACTCGTCTGCGTTGCCACCTCGAACAGTTTGAAGCGTTTCTGTCCGACAAAGTCTCACAGGGACGCAAGCTGGATTTCCTGACTCAAGAGATGTTTCGCGAGGTCAACACGATTGGCTCGAAGGCCAACAACGTGTCGTTGGCGCGATGTGTCGTCGAGATGAAATCGGCCGTGGAACGAATTCGGGAAGTGTTGCAAAACGTGGAGTAGTGGCCGTGTCTGATTCGAGTCCATCTTCGACCGTCGCTCCGTCGCACTGCGGTGTGGACGAACGGCGGATCGTCGTGCTCTCCGGGCCGAGCGGTTCGGGGAAGTCCACGATCGTCAACCGCTTGGCGGCGCAGACGGAAGTTCGACTCATTAAGGCCATTTCCGCGACCACGCGAGCGGCTCGCAACCAAGAGCAGCACGGCATTGACTACTACTTTCTGAGCAAAGACGAATTTCAACGACGACGCGACGCGGACGAGTTTGTGGAATGTTTTGAGGTCCACGGTTCTGGCAACTGGTACGGCACCTTGAAGTCGGAGGTTCAGCGAGCACACGACGGCGGCGGCTGGTCCATGTTGGAAATTGATGTGCAAGGGGCGATGCACGTGGTGGCTCAATATCCGCAGGCCGTGACGATTTTCATTCGCACGGCGTCCGAGGCGGACTTTGAGCAACGGCTGCGGGCACGCGGCACGGAATCGGAAGAAGCGATACAACGGCGGTTGCAGACCGCGCGGCAAGAACTGGAAATGGCGGACCGCTACCGTTATCAGGTCATCAACGATGACCTGGATCGGGTGACGGCCGAGATCGTACAAATCCTGAAAGGCTTGGAGGAGAACTCGAATGCTTGACGTATTCAAAGACGAAGCGATCGTGAACAAGGTCGGTGGCCGCTTCAAATTATCGTCGCTGATCCAAAAGCGGCTGGTCGCGCTGAACCGCGGCGCTCGGCCATTGATCGAACTGACGAGCAAGAATCCGATGGAGATCGTGGTTGCGGAAATCCTCGGGGACAAAATCTTCCTCGACAATTCCGGCCGCGTGGCCGTTGTCGGCGACGGCAGTCCGATCGAAGGGAAGAAACGCCGAGACGCGGGCATTGATTTGGACAGCCTGGCGTAACCCATTCGTGGCGTCGTCATCTCATCGAGTGTTGGTGGAATTTGCCGACTGATCCGAGGGGCTATCATGCTCAAGCGTGTTGCCGTATTCGCGGCTGTCGCCGGTGGGGCTTTGTGGGTGGGGGTTCTCGCCAGCAAGTCGCCGCACGAAGCCAACTCCACCGGCGTTCCAAAGGTTCCCGCTATGAATGACACAACGGACAGCGATCCTGGTCTGTTGCCTCTGGCCAAAGACGATGCCGAATGGAAACAACGGCTGACGCCGGAGCAATACAAAGTCGCACGCCTCAAAGGAACCGAGCGGGCTTTCACCGGCGCATACTGGGACAACCACGAGCCGGGTGTGTATCGCTGCGTCTGCTGCGGCCAGAAGTTGTTCGACGCCGAAACCAAGTTCGAGTCCGGCACCGGCTGGCCGAGCTTCTTTCAGCCGCTCTTAGCCGAAAGTGTCGGCGAAGTGAGCGACCGCAGTTGGTTTGTCACGCGAACCGAAGTCGTCTGCAGCCGCTGCGACGCGCACCTCGGCCACGTCTTTGAAGACGGTCCGAAGCCGACCGGTTTGCGCTACTGCATGAACTCCGCCGCGCTGAAGTTCGAGAAACGCGCGGACAGCGCGAAGTGATTTTGCCCCATTCCTCTGGCCCCATTCCACTGCCAAGAAAGACTTGCCAGAGGAATGGATTGCTAAAATGTTCGCGATCCTGCATCTCACTTGAAGGAGATTGTCGTGAAGCCTTTTGTGGCGATGTCATTGTTGATCGTGAATGTTTCATTCGTGTCCGCTGCCGAATGGCCGCAGTGGCGAGGTCCAGCGGGGCAAGGGCATTCGTCCGCGAAGAACTTGCCGCTCACTTGGAGCGAGACTGAAAACATCGTCTGGCGAACGGCGATTCCGGGACGCGCCTGGTCTTCGCCGGTGATCGACGGACAACACATCTGGATGACCACGGCGGTGGAGGCGGAAGCGTCGGCCGTTGAAAAGGCAAAGAAGCTGGCGGACAACTTTGCGGGACAGCCGTTGAATATCGTGGGCAAGTTGAGCCTGCGTGCCGTGTGTGTGGATCGTGTGTCTGGCAAGTTGATTCACGACATCGAGCTGCTGACGGCCGAGTCTCCCGATCCGGTGCATCAACTGAATTCCTTCGCGTCGCCGTCGCCGACTCTGGAAGACGGGCGGCTGTATGCTCACTTCGGGACGAACGGGACTGCGTGTCTCGACACGAAGACGCAGAAAATCTTGTGGACGAATCGCGACTTGAAACTCAAGCACGAGAACGGCCCCGGTAGCACGCCGGTGCTGTGGGGAAACTTGCTGATCGTGCATTGTGACGGCAGCGATACTCAGTCCATCGCCGCATTGAGCAAGCTCGACGGCAAGATCGCGTGGCGCACGAACCGCAGCGGTGAGATGAATCCGGAACCGCAACTCAAGAAGGCTTATGGCACGCCGTTGATCACCAACGTCGGCGGACGCGAAGTGGTCATTTCGCCGGCATCCGATTGGTTATACGCCTACGAACCGGAAACCGGTCGCGAGTTGTGGAAGGTCAGTTACGGCGCGCAGGGCTTTTCGATTGTGCCACGGCCCGTGGTCGGGCACGGGATGGTGTTCTTCGGCACGAGCTTCATGAAACCAGAGATTCTGGCGGTCACTTTGGATGACAAGCCGAAGATTGCCTGGCGATTCAGCAAGCAAGCGCCGACCATGCCGTCGCCGCTGCTGATCGGAGACGAGCTTTACGTCGTCGCCGAAAAAGGAGTCGCCACATGCCTGGACGCGAAGACCGGGCAGACGAACTGGACCGAACGATTGGGGGGCAACTTCTGTTCGTCGCCGTTGTTTGCGGACGGTCGAATTCTCATCGGCAACCGTGAAGGCCAAACCTATGTGATCGCGCCCGGCAAGACGTACAAACTGCTCGCCACGAATCCGTTGGATGGCCAAATCATGGCGACCCCGGCCGCCGTCGATGCCGACTTGTTCGTGCGGACGGAGAAAGCGCTGTATCGCATCGCCGCGAAGAAATGAGCGGCGACAGTCGGCGAAGCGCGGCGTTATCATTCGTCCCGCACATCGCAGCAGTCTCGGCTTACTTTTCATCGGGGAGGTCCAATCATGGACGACCTTTTTGCCACACTGGAAATCGTTCGCAACGGCGAAGTCACGGTCGTCGGTTTCGGTGGCCGTGAACTCTTGGATCAAGTCAACCTCTCCGCGTGTCGCGACCAGATCACGGAATTGGTCAAACGGAATCAGACGAAGACGCTCGCGTTTGATATGACCGGCGTGCGATTGATTCCCAGTGGGTTGTTGGGACTGCTCGCGTCGCTGAGGGATACAGTCGACAAAATTCAGATTCTCAATCCGTGCGAAGACGTGCGTGAAGCACTGGAAGTCACGAAGCTCAACCAGATTTTTGAGGTCTCGCCGTAGCCTGACTCTCAGAGTCGGGCGATTCGCGCGTGCGGTCCCGACTCGGAGAGTCGGGCTACTTTCGATGATGAGGTCACACGATGTTGCTGACGAAAGCTCCTGCGGAACAGTGTGGATTGGACCCGGTTCGCTGGAACGCCGCGCTGGCGATGGTGCGCGATTGGGCCGAACGCGATGTTGTGCCAGCGGTCGGGTTGCTGGTGGCTCGGAACGGACACACGCCGGGGCCGCAGTTGTTTGGGCGTCAGCGTGTGGCGGCGAACTCGGTGAAAGTGCGGCAGGATGCGATGTTCTTGATCGCGTCCATCACAAAGCCCATCGTCGCGATGGGGGTGATGCTGCTGATCGAACGGGGGCAACTCACGCTCAATGATCGCGTGACCGAGTTCCTGCCGGAGTTCGGCAAGGGAGGCAAGCACGGCACGACGATCCGGCATCTGCTGACACACACGTCCGGCCTGCCCGATATGCTTCCGAACAACACCGAGCTGCGCAAGCAGCACTCGCCCCGTTCGGCGTTCGTGAGCGGCGCCTGTGAGCTGACGCCTGATTTTCCGCCCGGCCGCTCGGTGCAGTATCAGAGCATGGGAATCGCGCTGCTCGGCGCGATTATCGAAAAGCTCAGCGGCCTGAGTTGCGGACAATTTCTGCGGCGTGAATTCTTCGACCCGCTGGAGATGCGCGATACAGAACTCGGTGCGCCCGATAGTTGGTTCAACGGCTCATCGCCGACAGTTGATCGCATCGCGGAGATTCGCATCGCGGCCGATCAAGCCGACGCGACCGATTGGAACTGGAACAGCCGCTACTGGCGGCAATTCGGAGCACCCTGGGGCGGACTGTTGACGACTCCGTGGGACTTGGGTCTGTTCGCGCAACTGATGCTGACCGGTGGTCGAATCGGAGAGCAACAACTCCTCGCGCCGGCCACGGTGATCGAAGCGACTCGTAATCAGCTCGCACCGATGAAGGATGTCCCGGACGAGGAGCGTCGTTTCCGCCCGTGGGGTCTCGGTTGGCGATTGCAGTGGGCGAATCACTCAAACTCGTTCGGAGATCTCCTCAGTCCAGCGACGTTCGGCCATTGGGGCTCGACCGGCACCATGCTGTGGATCGACCCGGAGAGCAATTCGTTTGCACTGGTGCTGACGACCCAGCCGCTCGGCGAAAACCAAGCGTCGTTCCAACGTCTCTCGAACGCGATCGCCGCGTCATTCGTGTAAGCGAACGTCGTCGTGAGGGCCTGTGACCGCCAATTGTCCGCTTCGGGATTGACCGTTTTTTGAGCGCGGCATATACGACCCCGCCCTTGAGCTGGCTGGAAGCCGGCCTTGGTGACAGGGATGTCATGAAGCTGGCGACAACTGCGACTGTTGGCTCAAACGATCGTGCGCCCACGTCGCGCGCTCGCCAGAGAACGCCCGACGTCAATCGCTGGGTCGCCATACTCGATGCCGAAATGCGGGCGGAAGACACGCCCACGGTCGAAGTCACGTTTGAGTTTGGACGCACCACGCTCGACGCGGCGGCGACACCTTTGAAAATCGGCGATTCGTTGCCGCTCGATCAACTGGCCGACGAACCGCTCGATGTGCTGGCCGACAATCGTCTCATTGCGCGCGGTGAGCTAGTCGTCGTCGAGGGCCAACTGGGAGTACGGATCGTCGAGTTGTTGATGCTATTGGTCGCCTGGTTCGCCATCGGAATTCCTACGAGCTTGGCCGAAGAACGTCCGCGCGAGCGCACCACATCGACCTTATTCGACAACGATCCGCCGGAGTTTTTAGAAACACCGTTCGGCCTCGCGCGCAACAGCCGCTCCAACAGCGCGGAGCCCGCTTGGTCAAACGAAGTTCAACCGCGTACCGCACGACGACAGGACTCGCAGGTCTCCTCTTCAACGCCGTTGACTCCACGTTCCGCCAAGCCAGACAGCGGCGACACCGCATCAAATCGGTCCGGCTGGTCGGCAACCCTCTGGCCACTGTTGTTCGTCGTCGGCCTGATCGTCGTCGGCGCGAGATGCTTGAAATCTCGATCACCCAACACCGCACGCGGCTTGCCCAGCGAAGCCTTCGAGATCCTCGGCCGCAAAGTCATCGACACTCGCACGTCGGTCGTGCTGGCGCGAAGCGGAGCACGAGTGCTGCTGCTCAGCCTCTCACCTCACGGTCTCCAAACACTCGCCGAAATCACCGATCCGGTCGAAGTCGATTGCCTCGCCGGACTGTGTCACGCGACTCAACGCGATCAATCACTCGTCGAAACATTCCGCTCGCTGCTGCACAAACCGGTCGATCCGAAGTCCAATCTCCGACAGCCCAGCACCGCCACGTCACTTGAAGAGCGGCTTGCCGCGCGACAGACGATCGGAGCTTTCCCTTCCGTCTTGCCGGAGGTGAGACCATGACCACTGACCGTCCGGCTGATGGCCGATGGCTGATGGCTGATGGCCGTTATCCCAGATCAAGGCCATCTCATTCCGCGCTGCGTCTGGTGATTCACTGCGTGATCGGTCTCGCGGCACTCGCCCTCTCGGAATCAGCGATGCTCGCAGCGGAAAGCTCGCCGTTGGAACCGAGCAATTTGGTATCACCACAAACGCTGTCCGCGTCGCTGCCGTGGCTGATTGGCGCGACCGTGTTAAGCATCGTTCCCGCCGTCCTGCTGATGAGCACTTGCTTCGTCCGCTTCTCGGTCGTGCTGGGGCTGCTGCGACAAGCACTCGGCACGCCGCAGGTCTTGCCCAATCAAGTCCTGATGGCCTTGAGCATGTTCTTGACCTTCACCGTGATGGCTCCCGTGTGGCAGGAGTCCTACGAAACCGGTTGGAAACCCTACGCTCAATCGGCCAATGGTCCGACGACAGCCACCTTCGAAGAGGCATTGCCGAAACTACTCGCTCCAGTTCGCCGCTTCATGAGCCGCCAGATCGAAACCGCCGGCAACACCGATGGCGTCTGGATGCTGCTCGACCTGCAACGCCAACGTGCCGGCGAAACCGACAGCCCTGAACCCCAAGACTACGACGACGTCCCGACCACCGTCCTGCTCCCCGCCTTCTTGCTGAGCGAATTGAAAACCGGCTTCCTAATCGGCTTCCAATTGTTTCTACCGTTCCTCGTCATCGACTTCGTCATCGCCTCCGTGCTGACCGCCCTCGGCCTGACCACGCTGACGCCATCGACCGTTGCGTTGCCCTTCAAACTCCTGCTGTTCGTGCTCATCGACGGCTGGTTCCTCACCGTCGGCATGTTGCTCGCCAGCGTGCATTGAAAAAATGAGCGGCCAGGCGTTAGCCGCCGGTCGTTCAAGAATGAACCGGCGGCTAGCGCCTGGCCGCTCAACACCACTCCCATGACTCCCGATCAAGCCACCGAACTCACCCGCTCATCGCTCTGGCTGGCGCTGCAACTCGCCGGTCCATTGCTGGCGGTGTGCCTGTTGGTCGGCTTGGTCGTCAGCGTGTTTCAAGCGGCGACGCAACTGACCGATCAAACGCTGAGCTTCGTTCCGAAACTCTTCGCGGCGGTCTTCGCCGGCGCAGCGCTGCTCCCCTGGATGGCGTCGCGACTGACGGAGTTCTCGCGGTTATTGATCGAAAACATTCCGCACGGTGGGTGATGTCATGCCGCAATTCACCGCCGCCGACATCGCCGTGCTGGTCTCGCCGTGGACGGGGCAACTCGTCACGTTCACGTTGGTGTTATCGCGAATCGGCGGCTTGTTGTCGGTCGGCCCGCTCCTCGGCCGAGCCATCCTGCCGTGGCCCATCCGCATCGGGTTGGCGATCGTGCTGTCGCTGCTGCTCGCGCCGTTGGTTGGTTCGCCGACGTTCACGACCTTCGAGGCAACGACGTTTGTGCCGGCTGTCGTCACCGAATTCAGCAGGGGATTCCTGCTGGGCTGCGGATCGCTGTTGATTCTTTGGGTCTTGCCACTGGCCGGAAGATTGCTCGAACAACAACACGCCCTGCCCTCGGAGGAGGACGACGATCCACTGGCCGGCTCACCCATCTCGCGCTGGCTCACTCTGTGGGGAACGGCAGCCTTCCTGCTGTGCTCACCCATCAATGGACACCTCCAAGCCGTGCGAGTCTTAACCGACAGCTTTCAAGCCAGCCCCCTCGGTTCGATGGCCGGACTGCTCAATACGAATGTCGCCGCGCAGTTACTGCAACAGTCCAGTCAACTCGCGCTCCTGTTGATCGCGCCGGCCCTGGCGACGATGGCGTTGCTCAATCTCGCGCTCGGTTTGCTCAGCGCCGCCGGACTGCCGGGAGTTTCCACCACGCTCGGAAATACCGCCCGCTCCGTCGCGGCCGTGATCGTGCTGACTCTGAACTTGTCCGGTATTCAGCAAACGGTCGCCGATTACGTCCGCGACGGAATCGCGGTCACGACCAATGACTCTTCGTTCCGTTGATTCCCGCGAGTCCTCCGCATGGCATTGTTCGACGACACTCACGATTCCCGCACCGAACGCCCCACCGAGCGTCGCCGCCGACAAGCTCGCGAGAGCGGCTTGATCGCACGCAGCACAGAGCTACTCACCGCTGCCCGCACGCTGTCGATCTGGATCGTCCTGGGCTGGTGGTTCGCCAGCTTTGCCGACCTCGCCAGTTCGTGGTTGCGTGCCACATTCCAACAAGCCGGAGAGACGCCGCACTCAGCCGCTGTGCTCAGCCAACTCCGTGAACAGTCCTGGCGATTCGTCGCGACAGCCAGTTGGCCTTTGTTGATCGCCACCTCCGCGATCCTGTTGGCTCACTTTTTACAAGTCGGCTTGTACTGGCACTGGAACAACCTGGCTCCACAAGCCACCCGCGTATCGCCGCTGTCTGGACTTCAACGCTTGTTCTCTTCAGCAACCTGCGGACGCGCCCTGGGTATCTTGCTGAAGCTGACGATCGTGATCGGTGTGAGCACTCTGGCTTTCACACCGTTCTTGGAAAACACAACATCGAGTTCCACCACAGACTTCCCCGGCCACTTCACGAGCTTCGCCTCGAGCGCGTTGCAACTGGTCTCGCAAGTCGCATTCGCACTCCTGGCCTTCGGCGTCTTGGACTACGGCTGGCAGCGCTGGCGATTCGAACGATCGTTGCTGATGACTCGCGAAGAGGTCCGCGAAGAACTCAAAGAAGTCGAAAGCGACCCGCGTCTGAAGAACCAACGCCACGCACTCGCCCGTCAACCGTCGCTCTCACGCTCCACCAATTCCGACATCGAAGCCAACCTGAGCCACTCGTCATAACCGCGTCCGCACCAGTCGTGTGAGCGCTTGTAATTCAACACTTACGGAGCGATAACTCCGCCCGCCATCAGCAAGACAACGAATTAAGACTCTTGCCTCGCTGATTCTTTCACGGGCTGTAGCGCAGTCTGGCTAGCGCGCCTGCTTGGGGTGTAGGAGGTCGTGGGTTCAAATCCCGCCAGCCCGATTTTGATTGCTCGCCGTTAGTCACCTAGCGGCGAGCAATTTTTATTGACGGCTTCCAAACCAGCTTCGGCACAATGCGGCGACAGTGCTGCGGAAAGAGTACGGAATCGAACTGGCGAGGATCGTGCTCGGTCACAACACCGCGTTCTCGACGGAGATTCTCGCTGAAGTCGACCGCGACCAAGCCCGTGTGGCGGTCGACAAGATCGGATGCGTCAGGCGATGGTATGGAGTTTCTCGATAGGTCACGCCGCCAAGAACTCGTTTGCTGCTTGCAACCGACGGGCTTACTCTGTCACCCGTCGTTCTGAATCTCTGTCAACGCTTCGCGTCCCCTGCCCGACAGAAGCAACGCTGACAACGATGGTCCGCGATGTCTCGCAACGAAGCTCAAACTCGATTCGACTTGATTGATCCCGCGATCATTGAGCGGGGTTGGGATCGTGTGGATATTCGGCTTGAGGAAACAGCGGCGGCGATTGACGTCGTTGAGCATCGTGGGCAGAAGCAAGGGCGGCGGCGGCCGAAGGGACGTTCTGACTATGTGCTGCGGCGTCCGCTCGCGGCGGACACCGAGCCGATGCCGCTGGCCATCATTGAAGCCAAGCGGGAGGGACTTCCGCCGGAGCATGGGTTGCAGTAAGGGAAGGGGTATCGGGTCGGGCATCTTCATGCGGTGCCGTTTGTGTTCTCTTCCAACGGACATCAGTTCGTGGAGTACGACGAAGCCACGGGGCAGACCTCCGAGGCTCGGCCGATGTCTGAGTTCCCAACGCCGCGCGAGTTGCTGGACCGTTCCTGAGTTGCGCGGGCGGCAGCGGTCGCACATCATCGCCACGACGAAAGATCTGCTGACGACGGGCGTCAACGTGCCGTGTGTGCGGAACATCGTTTTCTTTCGATATGTGCAATCGCCGATTCTGTTCCATCAGATGGTTGGTCGCGGGACGCGCATCGACGAAGAAACCTACAAGCTGATGTTTCGGGTGTTCGACTACACGGCGGCCACCGAGTTGTTCGGCGCGGACTTCATCACGCCACCCTCCGCGCCCAAGCCGCCCGATGGTCCAGACCCACCGCAGCCGCCTCCCCCGCCTCCTGACAACCCAATCAAAGCGAAGGGGATTCAGATTCGGATTGAAGACACCGGTAACTTCAACTTGCTGGACGTGAATGGCCGGCTCGGTCGTGTGACGCCGGAGCAGTATCGGGCGCGGCTGGTTCAAGAACTGACGGCACTCGTTCCGTCGCTTGCCGATTTTCGCGAGCGATGGCTCGATGTGACTCAGCGAGCGGATTTGATGAAGCAATTGGGAGCACAAGGGCTGATCCCTGACAAGCTGCGTGAAGCGGTGGAGATGGACGAGTACGACTTGTTCGACGTGATGGCGTATCTGGTTTATCGTGCCGAGCCGTTGACGCGCACGGAGCGAGCGGCTCGGTTTGAGGATGCGGGGCCGGACTGGTTTTCGATCTTGCCGCCACCGGCGACCAAGGTGCTCCGCGCCGTCGTGCGTCAATTCGAGAAAGCGGGGACCGACGCCTTGGAGACGCCGGAACTATGGCAAGTGGCCGAAGTCAAACGCGCCAAAGGACTCGCCGCCCTCCGTCCCGCCGGCAACCCCGCTGAACTGCTCCGCAAGACCAAGGAATCGTTGTTCGCGATATGACACAGACGAGACTTGAAACTGCCACCGGTGGGGCAAATAAAGTTGTTGTGAAATGGCCGCGAGAGAAGCTCGGGCGCGTTTGTGTGATAGTCCGTGGTAGCAGCCCGCGACCGAAAGGCGACGCAAGATACTACGGCGGAAACGTACCAAGACTGATGGTTGAAGATTGCACGCGCGACGGAATCTACGTCACGCCGCGCATCGACTGTCTGACAGATGAGGGTGCGAAGTTAAGCCGACCGATGGTCGCAGGTGATGTCGTCATCGTTGTCAGCGGCAATCCGGGGCTACCGGCGATTCTCGCGGTCGATTGTTGCATCCACGACGGATTCGTTGGACTCAGGCAACTCAACAAAGACAAAGTCTCGGCGGTTTACTTGTACCACTATCTGTCGTTCATCAAATCACACACCGACGCGCAAGCCACAGGTGCAATCTTCCGCAACCTGACGACAGACCAAGTCGGGAATATCGAGATTTCATTGCCTTCGCTGGCGAATCAAGAACGCATGGTTGCGAGACTGCGTGATGAAATGGGCGCGGCGCAAGACATTCAAAACGCTTTTGACGGCCGGCTCAAATCAATCGAGGCGTTGCCAGCGACGTTGTTGGCTCAGGCGTTTCAGGGATCAGCAGCTTTGCCATCGGGAATCTCCGATTGATACCGGAGTACCATTTCTCACCGGAGAATTGTACTTTGGACGCCGAAAGTATCATTCGCTGGCTCGGAAGTGTCATTCGGTAACATTCGATGCAACCTCAAGAATTCTCAGAACGTCGGTCGGGCCGGCTGCTCAAACACGAGCGGGGATACTGGGCTTTCGTCCCCAATCTGCTCCCGCCCGACCTGTCGCTGACCTGGGAATTGGCGGGCGAGTTGTCGGCGGCGGATCGCGGTGTCAGCGAATTGGCTGGGATCGGTCGGACTCTGCCCAATCCGTACTTGCTGATCCGCCCGTTCATGCACCGCGAGGCGGTCTTGTCGAGCCGCATCGAGGGGACTCAGGCATCGCTGTCGGACTTGTACTTCTTTGAAGCGGCCAGCGTTCTTCCCTCGCCGCAATCGGACGTGCGGGAGGTTCGCAACTATGTCCTCGCGATGGAGCATGGCTTGCAACGTCTGAAAGACTTGCCGGTCAGCCTGCGGTTGCTGCGCGAAGTTCACGAGAAGCTCATGGAGGGGATTGCTGGAGATCATCTGACGCCGGGTGAGTTTCGCCGCTCTCAGAATTGGATCGGTCCCGCTGGCTGCACGCTCAACGAGGCCACGTTCGTTCCACCGCCTCACGAAGACTTGATGAGTTCACTGGGCGAGTTGGAAAAGTTCTGGCATGCTCCGTCGCCGCTACCGCTGCTGATCCGGCTGGCGATGATTCATTACCAATTCGAGGCGATCCATCCGTTTCTCGATGGCAACGGACGAATCGGCCGGTTGCTGCTGACCCTGCTGCTCGTTTCTGAAAACGTGCTGCCTCAGCCGATGCTCTACCTGAGTGCCTTCTTCGAGAAAAATCGGGACGAGTATTACCGGCGTCTGTTGGCAGTCAGCCAAGACGGCCAGTGGACCGAATGGATTTCGTTCTTTCTACGCGGCGTTGCCGAACAATCTCGCGATGCCGTGCAACGATCCGAGAAGTTGCTCGGAGTCTGGCAGCGTTATCGGCAACAGTTTCAGACAGTGCGTTCGTCGGCTTCGCTGCTGAAGTTGATCGATCAGTTATTCCACTTGCCCTATCTCACGATCAGCTTGGCCAAGTCGATCCTCGATGTCACGTTTCGATCGGCCTCGCTGAATGTCGAAAAGCTGGTGGCCGGTGGAATTCTCGAAGAGTTGCCCGGACGAAAATACGGTCGCATCTTCCGCGCTCGCGAAATCCTGGAACTGTTGGACGCCATTAACCCGCACTAACTCACTACTCCCTCGCAGTGAATCTCAATGGCGAAAAAGAAATTAGCGAACGGCAAAGCTCACACCAGCCAAGCGTCGGTCAACTCGGCGATCAAGTCGATTTGCGACATCATGCGGCGGTCGAACTGTTCTGGGGCGATGCAGTACGTGCCGGAGCTGACGTGGATTCTGTTTCTCCGCATCTTGGATGAACGGGAAACGAACGAAGCGAACGAATCCTCGCCAGTGCCCGCGCTGAACGCCGCCACGGCCTGCGACTGCTGATCCCGCTTGTCGGAATGCGTCTTCTCGATGGCTACGAATTGCTGCTGCTGGTTCGCAAACAGAGCCGCTTCCTGATCCGCCCGATATCGCCTTTGGGTGTCGAACAAAATGAAATCTCCGTCGCAGGAGCGACTGAGCTGCCCGTTGCGCTACGCCAGCACGAACTCGTGGGCTTCGAGTTCCTCGGTCAGGTTGTCTTCGGACGGGATGTTCTCGCCGGTCCAGACGATCGAGGCGAACTGACCGACGTCGTCGATCCAGTCGAGGCCCACGGATTCGCGAGCGGACCACGGCAGGCGGATGACGATGTGCTTCGCTCCCTTCGGCCGGCCGAGCTGCATCGAGTAGAAGCGGTCGAGGTAGGACGGCTCCTTCAAACAAGCGGTGCGGATCGCTTGCAGGAACGACATTTTCAGGGACGCCGGATCGCCGGTCGGCTCGAGGACGATGCGCAGCGTCGAGTGCGGATTGTCATCGAGCAGTTGCCGGATCAGCCGGCAGGCTTCGTCGCGGTGTTGGCGAAAGTCGGTGGATTGCAGACGCAGTTCAAAGGCTCCCTGGCGTTGAGCGGGTAGCGGCAGCGGGGCGCGTGCGATGTCGTCGAGGTCAACGGCATATTCGGCGAATGTGGGATGACGGCTCTCGGCGATCGGCTCTCGGCGTTCGGCTGGGGAGGGGAGGGCGTCGAATTCGGTGTCGAAGATGTCTTCGGCTTCTTCCATCAAACCGTACATCGTCGCGAGGTCGATGGTCGGAGTCTTCAGGACGTAATACGGAGGTCGCGGTTGGAATTGCAGTCCGTGCATTTCGGCTTCCTGGCGGAAGGCGGTGCCGGGCAGGATCGCGAGGTTGAAGACTTGAACGCTGGAGTACAGGCCGGTGTCGCGCAGGAAGTGCATGCCTCGGCGGACCGAGTCGGGCGTATCGCCGGGCAGGCCGATGATGAGATCGACTTTGACGTCGATGCCCACGTCCATCAGCGCGGTCACGCCGCGCTCGAAGGCTTTCATGTTGTTCTTGCGGTCCATCAATTCCATCGCCAGCGGGTCGATGGATTGCAGACCGATTTCGACCTCGGTGAAGTTCGCCTCGCGCAGCAGTCGCGCGATTTCGGGAGTCAGTCCTTCGGCTCGCAGTTCTCCGAAGTACCGCCATTGATGATCGGGGTTCTGCTCGGCGAGCAGCTTCACGAAGTCGGCGAAGTTGCGGGCTTGATTAAGCGTCGGATCGAGCAGCACGACCTCTTTGACTCCGCGTTCGCGAGCGTATTGCAGGTTCGCGATGATCTTTTCGCGTGAGACGAAATAGAGATCGTCGTAGCTCTTGGGGTAGTAGCAGAACTTGCACTTGAAGATGCAGCCGCGAATTGTTTCGAGGAGCAGCATGTCTTCATCGGCCGCATCGAGAATGCCTTCCAGATACGGCGAACTGATTTCATCGAGACTGGCGAGCGGCTGACGGAACGCGGGCAAGATGAGTTTATTGTCGAGGCAAAGTAGACGAGTCACTCCGTGACTCGAATTCGAGTCACGGAGTGACTCGTCTACTTTGACGCAAACATACAGTCCGGCGATCGGTTCGCGCGGAGTGTTTTGGTCACGCAACGCAGTCAGGAGTTCTGCAAAAGTTTGCTCTCCTTCGCCGATGGCAGCGAAGTCGATGGCGGGATGTTGCAGCACCCAGGCGTTGTCGGCGGTGACTTCGGGGCCGCCGATGATGATCCGCAGGTCGGGCCGGCGCTCCTTCAAACGGCTGGCGATCCAGAGGGTCCGGTCGATGTTCCAGAGGTAGCAGGTGAAGCCCACCAGCCACGGGTCGCGCGTCAGGATTTCCTCGACCAAGCCGCAGTCGCTGAGCGTGTTAGACAGGCCCGGCGGAAAGATTTCGATGTCGTAGAACTCCTGCAGCCCGCGGCGGTGGGCATACATCTTCAGGTAGCCGGCGGCGAGCGGCACATTCCCCTTGGCAGGCTCCAGGCCCGGCTGAGGAATTGGGAGTTGCAGGAGTTGAATCGAACGTCGTGGCATGAAGATGACTCTACAGGCGCTCTCCGTCAGCGGCAACGAGAGGTCTCGGCTTGAGTCAAATCTGTGGGAAGTCCAGAAACTTCCGAAGGACAACCGTGTTGAACGCTGCGACACGCGGGACAGTCAAAGCTTCGCGATGCGTCGAGATCGGACTACACGCTGTGTCGTGGCCATCCGGTTGGGCAAGCCAAGAAAATTCTGAGTGTCGGCTTTCCCACCCCTTGATGGCCGGGTACTTTTATCGGATTAGGCACATTGCTGTTGCTTCGCGGGCCAAAACGAAGTGCGGCGTCATTGGCACAATCGTTTTCATTGGGCCGAGAGTCCGTTCGCCACAGAGTCGGGGAGTGCGCTCATGTTTTTGATGTCCTGGCTGAAGTCGTTTCAAGAGACGGTTCGCCTTTCCTCCCGCCGCGCTGGTTCGCTTCGGAAACATCAGGGGCATCGCCCGCTTCGCTCGCACCTGGTGGAACGCTTGGAAGAGCGGTTGGTGCTGACGTTCTCTCCAACCCTGAATCCGATCGTGACGCCACCTCCCATTGCCAACGACGTGACATTGACGCAGACGATCAACCTCAACGCCATCACGGATGGAGACGGCGGCTTTCTTTCGGCTGGACAGATCACCGTTGTTAGTCCGGTGACGCCGACGTTGATCACCAATGACACCTTGCTGAGCAACGTGAGCGTTGTTTTTCCCGGCAATCAGTCCACGGCAGCTTTGCAATACACGATCAATGCGGCGGGGCTTTCAGGCACGAACGTCGTGACCTTGATGCTCGATGATGGCGTCGATGCTCCCTCCATGTTCTCGGTGACGATCGAGGTCTATGACCCCTCCGTCTTGATCTCGAACTGGCGCGGCGGGGCACCCGGCGAGTTTGCGCAACTCCGTGATCAGAGTACGGGGGGCGGCCCAGTGACGACCTGGACCGGACAAAACAGTCCTGTGTTGTCGGACATTACGAAGATCAGTAACACAGCCAGCAGTGTCTTCATCGAAGCGTCCGAACTCGCGGACTATGTGATGGGGCCTTGGTTTAGCCAAAACCCGTTCGCCACCTTGCCGAAGGACCAGAAAACGATCTTTCGATTCGATCAGGGGCCAACCCCTGAGACAGGGAACCATACAGCGACAACACAACAAACAGCGACCGGGCTGCTCGTGAATGGGGTCGCGATCTTTGACCAGCAAGATGGATTCTCGTGGAACAACAATCCGCCAATGCCTTTTAGTCCTGGCATTTTTCAGACGAGCGGCGGCGGAGGCATGATGCCCAACGGTTCTGGAATCTGGAATCGCAATACGGCGGTTGGCGACGCAAATACGTTAGACCAGGCCAACGCTCACCCGACAGTCACTGGCACTGCCGAGTATCACAACCACATCAATCCGGTCGCTCTGCGAGCGGAGCTTCACGACAACATCTATTACTCCGGCCCGACGTCCACGGGACTTTTTCCGTTCGACAGCGGTGTCATCACCAGGGCCACCTTCACTAGCCCCATCGTCATCACGTCGGCCAGCCATCACTTGGCGAATGGCATGCAGGTCACCATTTCGGGCGTGAATGGTAATACCGCGGCCAATGGCAACTTCACGGTGGCGAATGTCACCGCCAACACGTTCGAGTTGGCTGGATCCGTCGGCAACGGGACGTATACGAGCGGCGGGACTTGGTCCACGGTCGAAATCCAACCCGACTTTGACAGCGACGATTACGACGAAGAAACCGTCGCGGCCAATCTGCGTCACTCGCCGATCCTGGGCTGGGCGTTGGATGGCTATCCGATCTATGGACCGTATGGCTTTTCCGATCCGATGGATGCCACCAGCGCCATCGAGCGGCTGGATTCCAGCTATCAACTGCGGAACATCACGACCCGGACGGCGCTGCCTGGGTTCGCCGCGCAGGCGCGATTCGGCGACAACGTGTTTCTCAATGGCATGGGCGAATTGCCGCTCTCCATGACTCAATTCGGCCCGAACGTCAATTTCCAGTTTCCACTGGGATTCTTTGTGGAGGATTTCGAGTTCCAGTCAGGACTGGGTGACTTGGATCAATACAACTCCCGCTTCACGGTGACTCCCGAATATCCCAACGGGACGCAAGCCTACTTCATGACGATCGACGCGGCCGGCAACGCCGCGTTCCCGTTCACGACCGGCCGGCAATTCTTTGGCAACGTGACTGCGGCCCGAGTTTCCAACGTCCCCACAACGGCGACTTTGGCTTTCGATGCGAACAACACGCCCCCGTCATTCAGCTTTATCCCGGACCAAAACGCTTACTCAAACACGAACATCGGCCCGCTTGCATTTACCGTGAGCGATACCCAGACGCCGATCACGCAATTGAATGTTGTTGCAAATTCCTCAAACACGACTTTGGTGCCGCTCTCTGGCATCGTCATGAACGGCAGCGGAAAAGATCGCACCGTCACCATCATTCCCGCCGCCGGTCAAACGGGGACAGCGACGATCACCCTCTCTGCCGTGGATGGGCTGAATGCTCGGGGAAGCGTCACATTTGTCGTGACGTTTGTGTCGGGACTCAACAATCCGACGCTCAACAACCTCATTCCTGGACCTTCGGTGGTGTTTGCGGATCCGGGACTGCACGCGGTGGCATTGGCGGGCATCACAGACGGTGACAGTGGCCTCCAGCCACTCAGGGTCACGGCGACAACCTCAAATTCCAATTTGATTCAAGATCTGTTCGTCGCCTACACACCGAACATGCCTACCGGCACGGCTTTTTTCAAGACCGCTCCGAATGTCTCAGGGACTGCCACGATCACCGTGACCGTCGAAGACGGAGGATTTGATCGCAATCTCAGTACGGGCGGCGACAACCAATTTGTGCCGAAAACAATAACGGTGAATGTCGGCGCTTTTCCGGGTGCTCCGACATTGAATCAACCCGCGTCAGATACGAGCGTGGAAAGCGTGACCCCGGCACAGCGGTCGGTGTCGTTGACCAATCTCACGGACGGGGACGGGAACACGCAGAGCCTCCGAATCAGTGCGACCAGCAGCAATCAAACGTTGATTCCAGATGCGAGTCTGTTCTTCAACTTTGGAAGTGGCGATCTCGCCGTGACACCGTTCGTCGAATTTACTCAGCCCGCGCTGACTCCAGCCTCCGGCGCTCTCAAATTCACGGCCGCTTCTCAACGCGGCGGAACAGCGACCATCACCTTCATGGTGACCGATAGCGGCCAAGATTTGATCTTCGGTAATACGGATGACCGGACCATCACCCAGTTCTTCACGGTCAACGTGACACCGGTCAACGATCCACCGCGCGTCGCCAATACGGTGTCGTTGGATGGCGGTCCAGCCACCACGACAAGCCCAGCCAGCCCACTCCTGGTGAATGCGAATCTTTCGCTTCCGCTGACGACTCACACGATCGTCTTGACGGGCATTGACGCGGGAATGTTCGAGACATCGCAACAGTTGCGAGTCACAGTGGTCAGCGACAATACCACGTTGATTCCCACTCCGAGTGTGAATTTCGCATCGGGCAACGCCACGCTCACCTTCACGCCGGCCCAGAACCGGTCGGGAGTCGTCAAGCTGACGGTCTTCATCGTGGACGAGGGGCAAGACGGAGACATCAACCGGACGTTCGACAATCTGACCACCCCCAAAGACATCTTTGTCCGAGTCGCGCCGTTCAACAATCTTCCGACGTTGAATCCGGTCGTGCTCCCCACGGGAGCGTTGTCGGCGGCGGTCGTCTCGCCAACCGTTTCGACGATCACGCTCGTCGATGCGTCCAAATTCCCGACCACGGCCAGCGTCGCGAATCCGTTCACGATTCAAGTCGGCAGCGAGCCGATGAAAGTCACCGGCGTCAATGGGAAGACCTTTACCGTCGCACGCGGGACTTTCTTCGGCACGACGCCCACCGCGCATCCCATCACGGACCCGGTCACTCAAATTGTGATGGAAGATTCCAACGAGACGACGATCGGATTGTCTGGCATCACGGCCGGTGCGTTGGGCACGACGGGGGCGACCGAAACGCAAATCTTGAAAGTCACGCCGTCGGTCATCGCCAGTTCGATTCCCGGTCTGATCACGAACCTGGCGGTGAATTACGCATCGCCCAATACCTCCGGCACGCTGAGGTTCACCCCCGGCGCGAATCTGTTTGGCACCGCGACGATTCGCGTTGCCGTCGAGGACGCGGGCTTGGATGGCGTTCTGGGGTTCGACTTCCTCGCGGCCGATGTCGCGTCCAAGCTGGCCGGGACGACGGACACCATCACCGTCCTCAAAGCGGCCGATTTTCCGCCGGCCGGCACGCCGAATTACAAGCTCCAGATTGGCGCGGAACGTGTGCAAGTGACCGGCATCTCCGGAAACACCTTCACGGTGATTCGAGGCGTCGATGGAACGATGGGGGCGGCGCACTTGAGGGGCGATGAGGTGCGCCACCTCACTGCGGCAGCGGATAACGCGACCAACTTTCCTGTCCGCGACGTCGCGATCACGGTCAACAACGTGTCTGACCCGCCAACATTGGATCAGCCATCCGATGTGGTCTTCGTCGAAGGGGTCTCCAGCAGTCTGATTCCACTGACTGGCATCAGCGACGGCGACTTGAATTCCCAAGCGTTGACGATCACCGCGACGAATGGCAACTCGCCATTGTTCAACAACAACAATATTCCGGTGTTGTTCATGCAACCAAGCCTGATGAATCCCACTGCCGCGTTGCTGAACGCGACACTGGATCTCACGACAGTCTTGCAGGCGTCGACGTCTGGGACGGCGGTGATCACCGTGAATGTGACCGATGCCAATGGAACGACCACCAAGACGTTCAATCTCCAAGTCGCGAGCATCGCTTCCAACGATCCGCCAACGCTTGATTTCATTGCGGATGTCTCGAGGCCCGAAAACACCGGCTCGATTCCGATTTCACTGTCTGGCATTTCGGCCGGTCCGAACGAGTCGCAGAGTTTGACGATCACCGTCACCAGCGACCCATCGGCGAAGATTCCCAGTCTGGGAGCGATCGCGTACACGCCAGGCTCGCCGATGGCGTCATTCAATCTGTTTCCTGTGGCGAGTGCCTCCGGCGATGTGAATATCACAGTGACGGTGACCGACGATAACTTGATCGCGACCGACATGACTCCGCGGAGTACTTCGAAAACCTTCAAGGTCACGCTGACCCCCATCAACGACGCGCCGACGCTCAGTTCCGGTTCGGCGTCCCTGCTTGAGAATTCTGACAATGGAGCCGAAGTTCTGACGCTGGGCTTCAATGACATTGATACGGCCGCCAATCTGCTGTCATTCAGCATCTTGACGGGTAACACCAACGGTGCCTTCTCCGTCGATAGCAGCGGAGTTCTGAGAGTCGCCAATTCCGATGCCTTGGATTTCGAGAAGACCCCCACTTTCACGCTCGGGGTCAAGGTGACAGACAACAGCACCGTCGCGCCGACGGGGCTCTCGGCAACAAACACGATCACCGTCAATCTGATGGATGCGCCCGAATCGCTGGTGATTGAGGCGGCGAATTGGGCCAACACGGCCGGACTGACCTTGGTGCGGACGGGCCTCCTCGGCGAAACACTGCGCGTTCGCAACTCCGGCACGAATCAGGACATCACCTCGATCCCGGCTCAAGCGTTTGCCAATGTGACCGATATCCAAGTCACCGGACGCCCCAATTTCCTGGATGTGTTGACGCTGGATTACTCAGGCGGAGATCCCGTGCCCGCCGGCGGTTTGCTGTTTGATGGGGATTCCAGCCTGAGCGACACGATTCGGTTCGTGAGTGCCCCGTTCAACCAACTCGATACGGAATTCAGCTCGGCGAGCTCCGCGTCGATCACCGGTACGGCGGCATCGGGGCCGGCGATTGGACCGATTGATCTGCTCGGCGTGGAAATCATCAAATTCGAGACGACGGTCAGTGCGACAACTTCCTTGAACTTCATTTTCGATTCTGTGGACAACGTCGTCACCGTCGCGGATGACGGGATCGCGACCAATGATCTCAGCAAGTTCACATCGAGCCGGTCGCCCACCGTGATCTTCCCGTCTTCGGCAAAACTCTCGATTGATGTTGGAGATGGCAATAACCGAGTCACGTTCACTTCGATTGAAGATCCGACCTCCGGCCCGGCCGTAACGGTGCAAGGAGGCAGCGGTAACGATGTGTTCGTGGGAGCGACCGCCTTTGCTCGTTCGCTGGTGCTGCTGGGAGGAGTCGGCAACGACGTGCTCACCGGCGGGATCGGTGCCGATACGCTCGATGGCGACGAGGGCAACGACACACTGACGGGATTGCTGGGCAACGACAGCCTGGACGGTGGCGGCTCGGGACTGACCGAATTCAACACGTTGGTCGAAACAGCCAACGTGGATATGGCCCTCAATGACGCCAGCCTTACGGGGGGACTCGGCATTGATTCTGTTGACAACATCCAATTCGCGGTGCTGACCGGTGGTGCGAGCGGCAACACGATCAGCGCGGCGGGCATTATTAGCGCAGGAATCTATAGCAGCTCGACACCCTTTAGTGGCCGAGCGACGATCAACGGTGCCGGAGGCAACGACATCATCACCGGCAGCGGAAATGGGGACGTGCTGACCGGCGGCGCTGACAGTGACCAGATCATCGGCGGTGGCGGCAACGACACGTTGAAGGAGTCCGGCAACGTCAACTTCGTGCTCACGGATGCCAGCTTGTCCGGGTTGGGGACGGACATCCTCAGCAACATCGGCTTCGCGCTGCTCATCGGTGGTGCGTCCGCCAACACGCTGAATGCCAGCGCCTTCACGGGGGCGGCGACGTTGCAGGGGGGAGCCGGGAACGACGTTTTGATTGGTGGTTCCGGTAATGATTCACTGCTCGGCGAAACGGGGAGCGACACGCTGACCGGTGGCGGCGGGATGAACACACTCAGCGGCGGCACGGAAACGCTGGCCGGTGCGGTTGGGACCGACCAGGTTTGCGAATCGGGCGACTTCGACTTCACAGCGACCGCGACACAGATCCTTCGCAGCGACTTGGGGGCCAATATCTTCTCGCCGATCGATACCTTCACGCTGATTGAGTCAGTCAAACTGATCGGTGGAGCGGGTGACAACCGGCTGACCATCAGTACCTTCACCGGCCCGACCACTCTGCAAGGTGGCAACGGGAATGACACGCTGACCGGCGGGAGCGGAAAAGATTCGCTCGATGGCGGCATTGGCGACGACCAATTGACCGGCGGGCAAGGGGACGACACGTTCAACGGTGGAGCCAACAGCGACACGATCGTGGAGTTAGGCGTCGCCAGCCTGACACTGACTCCCACCACGATGTCTGGCCGCGGCAGCGACAAGATCATCAGCGGGACCGTCGAAGTGGTCAGCGTGACTGGCACCGCCGGCAACGACACGATCAACGGCGGAACCTTCGACAAGGCCATGATCATCCGCGGGCTGGCGGGACAGGACCGGCTCACGGGCGGAAATGGCCATGACCAGATCAACGGCGGAGATGAGACGGTTCTGGTGAATGGGATCCTCAAGGGAGACACGATCAGCGGCGGCGCGGGCAACGACACCATCCTGGGCGGAGCCGGCAATGATTGCATCAGCGGCGGTAACGGTAATGACGCCATCGACGGTCAAGACGGCAATGACACGGTCAGCGGTGACAACAACGATGACACTGTGATCGGTGGACTGGGGAAAGACCTGCTCAAGGGAGGGACCGACACCGGCAAGGACAAGCTCTTCTCGGGTGACTTCAGGAATAATGTGCTGAGTGACGGAGAAGCCGACACGCTGATCAGCGGAGCCGGCGCGGACACCGTAACCGGCGAAGCAGGCGTCGATGTGCTGAGCGATGCCAGCAACACATCCAGCGAACTCATTGCGATTTTTGCGATTGATTACGACAGCATCTTCGCTGGGTTGCTGTAATTCTCCGGAGTTAGTTGGGCGAAAGTCGCACTGCGGCCGGCCAGAACTTTGTTTGTGTGTTAGACCATCTTTCAGAATGGAATCTCCGTCGCCGAAGCGACTGAGCGACGTAGGCGAGTCGCTCTCGCGACTCGCATTTGGAACGTCGATCACAGTTCATTCTGTGAGACGCTCTTACCCTCCGTGACCATCGCACGAGCGGAATGCGAGATGCATCCTCGAATCGGCAATGGCGAAACCTTCCACGAAATCGAAAACTCCGAAAGTGCGGGATTGACTGAGATCGGGCGGCTCGTCACTTTGACGCCGCAATTCCGAGTGGAAGCGCACGCGGGCCATCACAAGATTGAAACTCACACCGGGCAGTCGGATTCTTCGGGTTGAACTCGCAAAGCGGGATTCGTCCATTGAACCGGCGATTCGCAATCGAGCGAGACGACGCTCAAAAGCGAAACCAACGACAGGATGCGTTGCGGATGGTGAGGCCCCGCGGAGATTGCTCCTCGGCGGTGAAATCGCCAGTCGTCAAAAAGTGCAATTTTCTATTTGACGAAACAGTAAATGCCATTCTGCGCGGTGAGCGCGGGAGGTCTGTTTCGTCATTGCCAAGCCAGTCAGCGGGTGCGGGCCAACGCCACCCCAGGCAGAACTTGGTCGTCGCGAGTGATCGTGACGATTCTGCCGGGGGTTGAAGTCAGTTGAGCCATCTTTACGCAA
>CAMDEA010000056.1 GCA_945893045.1 Planctomyces sp. SH-PL62 | reverse complement strand
CACCTGCTCCCGAACCGCTGGCATCAACAACTCGGATTTCACTTGTGGGACATCATCCATGATCGACTCCAGAAAGAGGTTCCGAACATTTTCAACCTCATTCTGACAACTCTGTATTCATCGCGCCAGGCAAAATTGGCACACCCTCGCATCCTAGCGTTGCTGCTTTCGTGATTCACCGCGTACTACTTCGGCGACTGCTGGCCAATTTGTCGTGTTGGGCGAAATGAAGAGTGGGTCGAGTCATCGAGACCCACCACGAACAGCGAGCAGTTTGGTGGGGCTCGACGACTCGACCCCATACGCCTACGTGGTTTCCAATACGACAAATTGGCCAACCGTGGACCAAACGCTCAACGGCCTTGATCGCTGCCTCGCGCTGAGTTCTACTCAGCCTCCGCGAAAGGAAACTCATGTCTGGCCGATGCCGTCACCGTGACGAGGCGGCGATGAGACTGCGGCTGAGGAGTGAATCCATGAAATTGCTATCGGGCACAATCCTGTTGCTCGCGGCGGAGCAGTCCTTCGCGCACGCGCAACTGGCTCAGTTTCCCAATCACGATGATGCCACGGCGGTTCTGATTCCGGCGTCTGTGGTCTTTCTTGCTCTGGGTTCGATCTTGGTGATTTGGGGTCTGCTGAGCGAAGTCCGGGACAAGTCCAAGGTCTCTGCCGGATAGAGTTCCGTGATTCGTGAGAGGAGATCGTCATGCCTCAGTCGTCTGCTTCCGCCGTGAAACGTGACGACTTCGTGGTGTTTGTGTTGCTGTTCGTGTTCGTCGTCGGACTGGGCATTTGCGTCCGTCCGTTTGTGGCTCCGACATCCAGAGAAGCGTCGCGGCGCGAGATCGTGCGGGCACAATTGAACCGGATACCGGAGGCTTGGACGAAAGCTCAACAGCACTTGCGAGACTTCCCGGATGACGTGGTGGGATTGGCTCTCGCGGCCGAGGCGGCGGCGACTCAGCAGCAGAACGCTGAGGCGATCCAGCTCTTCGAGCGATTGCCGCAGGATGGTGGTCGCTGGGAGTTCCGGCGTGAGTTTGGCATCGGTCGCCGAAACGCGGTGCTCGGTCAGTTGCTGTCGGCGGAGCGGCATTTTCGCCGAGCCTTGCAGATTAATCCGTCGCACCGGGAGGCCAACCAGCAACTCGGTCACATCTTGCAAGTGGCCGGCCGAGTCTGGGAAGCCGCGCCGCACTTCTTCATTCCGATTTTGTGCGGGCAATGCAACATGGACGAACTGCTGTGCATCGCGACCGCCGAACTCTTTTTTCGGCGCGACGAGCAGTCAGAGCGGGACAATCAAGACTTGGCGAGCCCCGACCTGCTGCTGACGTTGGCGGCGGCACGTCGATCGCTCCTGGATAACCAGCCAGAGACCGGCGAAGAATTGCTACGGCAGGTGTTGGCCGTTAGGCCCGAGTTGGGAGAAGCTCAGGGACGACTGGGCCGCTTGATTGTGGAACGCGGTGACCTCGGCGAGTTTCTGCAATGGCGCGGCAGTCTGCCCGACGAGGCTCGCGATCATCCGGAAGTTTGGTTCGCTCAAGGTTTGAAAGCGCGGCAGCTTGGTTTGCTTCCAGGCAGCGTCCGCTGTTTTCTCGAAACGGTGCGGCGGCAGCCCAACCACTTGAATGCCAACATTCAGCTCGCCAATGGTCTGGCGAAGGTGGGACAGACAGAGGTCGCCAGGGAGTTGTCTCGCCGGGCCGAGGTGATGTCTGAAATCGAAGCCAATTTGAATCTGTTGCGAACCGGCATCGACGACGTCGTGATCGCGAAACTCATCGCTCAGTTGGGAAGCATCGGGCGTTATTGGGAGGCCGCCGGTTGGGCTTACATTTTGACGAGACTCGATATCCCCCAAGAGTCGCCGCATCGCGAACTGAATCGCTGGCTGCAACTGGCGCGGCGCGAAAATATCCCCAATGCCACGGATCAGTCGCCGATTCGTTCGCTCAGAGTCGAGGGATTTCCGACGCCAACATGGCCAACTCCGCAAGAGAAACCCGCTTCGGAAGAAACCTCCGAGACCACTCACATCGCGTGGAATTTCACCGACGACGCGGCGAACGCCGGGATCAAGTTCGAGTACTTCGAGGGATCGTCGGAAGAGAACCGGCTGCAACACATCTTCAACGTGATGGGCGGTGGCTTGGGAGCTGTGGACTTCGACAACGATGGTTGGCCGGATTTGTATTTAGCTCAGGCGAACAACTGGCGCGAGTCAACACCGCGCGCGGAAGATCGCGATCGGTTGTTTCGCAACGTCGCCGGCGAGCGATTCGAGGACGTTACCGAGTTGGCCTCGATCGCTGAGTTCAGTTTTTCACATGGCGTGGCCGTGGGTGATTTCGATCAAGACGGTTTCGCGGACATCTATGTCGGCAACAAGGGGCCGAATCGCCTGTTCCACAACAACGGCGACGGGACGTTCGTGGAGACCAGCATCCGTGCCGGAGTCGTCGGAGACGAATGGACCACGAGCAGCGTCTTCGCGGACTTCACCGGCGATGGACTGCCGGATCTGTACGTGCTGAACTACACGAAGATTCCGGAGACCACACAAAGGGAATGCCGAGCCTCCGACGGCACACTGAAATCCTGCACGCCACGGCAATTGCCGTCCGAGCAAGACAAGCTCTACGTCAATCGCGGCGACGGCACCTTTCGCGATGTCTCGGAAGCGGCGGGCATTCTGGCTCCCGAAGGTCGCGGGCTGGGGGTCGTAGTTTGGGACTTCAGTGGCGACGGCTTGCCGGACATCTTTATCGCCAACGACACGTCCGCGAATTTTCTGTGGGTCCATCAGGGCACAGACTCCGCTGGCGTTCCCCATTTTCAGGAAGAGGGAGTCATTCGCGGTGTCGCGTTTAATCAAGATGGGCACGCCACCGCGAGCATGGGCGTGGCCGCCGGGGACGCGAATGGTGACGGTCAGATCGAGTTGTTCATCACCAACTTTTTTGCGGAGTCCAGCACGTTGTTCTCGCTGAAGCCGGGAGGCTTCTTCGAGGAACAGACCCGCGACATGAATCTGCGGGCGGCGAGCTTTTGGATGCTCGGCTTCGGTTGCCAGTTCTCCGACTTGGACGGTGACGGCTGGGAAGACTTGATCATCACCAACGGTCATGTCGATCAAGTCTCCGCGCGCGGCGAACCGGATCGACTCCCTCCGCAGATCTTTCGCAATCAACAGGGACGCCGCTTCGCGGAAGTTCCCAGTGATGAACTGGGCGCATTTTTTCAGGGCCGCTATTTGGGACGAGGCCTGGCGAAGTTCGACTGGAATCGTGACGGCCGCACCGATGTTGGGATTTCCCACTTACACGCGCCGTTCGCTCTGCTGACGAATCGCACGGCTCCCGCAGGCCGACTGCTCACCGTGCGCTTGCTCGGCCGCAACGGCTGCCGCGAACCAATCGGAGCAAAAGTCACGGTCCATGCCGACCGTTCCCGGATCGTGCGGTTTCTGACGGGGGGAGACGGGTTCTTGGTCACGAACGAACACTTTTTGTCGTTTGCAGTGCCTCAAGAAAGCGAGACGGTTCGACTTGATGTGGACTGGCCCAGCGGGCGACATCAGCAGTGGAATGACGTGCGAACGAATCAGGAAATTTTCCTGGTGGAGGGGCAGTCGGAAGTGATGACTCAGCGGCAATTCCCAAGAAATTGAAAGGGTCGTGCGTTCAAAATTCAAAATTGGCGGGCTGAACGATTCTGAACATCTCACGTGGCCACACCCCGCCAATTTTGAATTTTGAACGCACGACCCCTTCAGGAAATCTTCCTGGTGGAGGGGCAATTGGAAGTGTTGCCTCAGCGGCAATTCCAGGAAACCTTAGTACGCTTCTTGTCCATCCCCGCCGAGCAATCTCCGCCTGCGTCAGGGAAGACAGCAGACCAAAAACCTTTCTCTTTGAACCCCACAAGTGGCTCGCAAGAAAATCCCAAACTCAACTCTTCATCCCCTCTTAAGGATTGATCGAGTAGAGAGTTGCTGTTTGAATGGTTGTGGGCAACCGAGCAAATTTCCTGTTTGTCTTTTGAACTACGTTTTTTGGAGGTGTGCGATGCGCCGTCGTGGATTTACGTTGATCGAATTATTGGTCGTGATTGCAATCATCGCGGTCCTCATCGCTCTCTTGCTGCCAGCGGTGCAGCAGGCACGCGAAGCGGCCCGCCGGAGCCAGTGCAAAAACAATTTGAAGCAGGTCGGTTTGGCGATCGCCAACTATACGGACTCGACGAAAGGTCTCTATCCGCCGGGAAACGTCGCCTCGAACGTGGGTGGTTGGGGACCATCGTGGTGGATCTTCATTCTGCCCTATACGGATCAGGCTCCGGTCTTCAAGAAGCTAACGTTTGCCGGAGCCCATCCGGGTTGGTCATGCTGCGGCTCGCAAAGCGGCACGGACAACGGCAATGTGCTACGCACAGCCAATTTTGCCTTCACCGTTTGCCCGTCCAGCCCATTGATCACCATGCGTGATTCTGGCGGAGGCAACACCGCCCACCCCCAGTATTTTGGGATCATGGGAGCGACAGATGGAAACGGATTTACGAATCCGGCGAGCCGCAAGGCGAACTGCTGTGGCTGTTGCGGTGGACAACAAGGGACGGGCCTCGTCACTGCGGGCGGGATGTTTGGACCTCTCGAATCTCGCAAACTTGCGAATATGGCAGATGGCACCTCCAACATTGCTGTCGTGGGTGAAGCCTCGAATTTTATTTGGAATACGTCCGGGCAAAAAGTTGTCGATGCCGTTGGAGTTCACGGAATCCTGATGGGCAGTCCGAATCTCACGCGAATTGAGGCTGCCCCAGGTGGCATGTTCGAGCGTCAGTTCAATCTCTTAACGGTTCGTTACGAACCGAACGCCAGGGCTGTCGATAATGATCCGGCCTGGCCGGGAATCGGCGACAACTTCGGCATTAACCTGCCGCTGAATTCCGCGCACACCGGAGGCATGCATGTGGCGATGGGAGATGGGACCGTGCGGTTTATCAACAATAACATCAACATGCTGACCTATCGCCGCCTCATGACTCGTGACGATGGTGCTGCGATTACCAATTTCTAAAAGCCCTATCGGCCTTGGCGAAGCGGGCTCCCTCGGTGGAGCCCCGTTTCGTTTCTCCGAGTCGTTCAGCAATTCAACATCCTTGCCAGAGTTCACGGAGTTCCGTTGATGCAACACTTCGCTGTTTCGAAGACCCGATCCGCTGGAACTCAATTCGCCAACGTTCTGTTTTTGGCGTGTACGATCGCCGCGGCCGGTTGCGGTGGAGAACGTGAGGCCAAACCCACGGACCCACAAGCCTCGGTTTCCGGGACCATCACCAACAACGGTGCGAACGTGACGGCCGACACCAGCGTTGTGTTCTTCTGCAAAGAGAGGAACGCGACGGCAGCCGGCCAGGTCGATTCGCTGGGCAAGTTCGCTTTAAGGCCCGGCGCGGCTTCCATTGGCATTCCCGCAGGTCGTTATCAGGTCATGGTTCGGGCACCTGATCCTCCAGCCCCCGTACTCGGCACCAAAGAATACGAAGACTTCATGTCCGGCAAAGCGAAGAGGCCCGAACCGGCGAAGGACATCCCGGCCCAGTTTGGTGCCTTCGATACCAGTGGCCTCGCGGTGGAAGTGAAGTCCGGCGATAACAATTTCGACTTCGACTTGGCCAAGCTCCTAAAAGGAGCGTCCAGCGAGCCCGTGAAAATCGTGAAATGATTCTCGCTCAGGGGTCGGGAGTCTTTTTCATGCCGCACGACACGGGTCCAACAAGCGGACAACTCTCAACTGCGGCATAAAAAAAGACTCCCGACCCCCTCGCGATCAACGTCGGCTCATTTCGCCGAGTCAGTCGGGTTGCTCAGCAAGTACGCGATCACATCTCGCAACTCTTCCGGCGTCTTGACGACCCCTTGCGGCATGGCCGAGATATCCGCGAGTTTCCGCGCTTCGATGTCGGACTTGTTGATCGAGACGCGCTTCGTGTCGGGCAGCAGCACTTCCACCTTCTCGCCCGTTTCACTGACGATCAAACCGGTGATGATCTTTCCGTCGGTCGTTTCAATCGTCGAGGACTTGAAGACGGGCGAGATCACCTTGTTCGGGGCCAGCACCGATTCGACGAGGTAGGCCACCGAGAAGCGTCTGCCCGCATCGGCCAAGCTGGGACTGCCGCCGCCGGGTTGAGTGGCGGTCGCCGCGTGACACTTCGCGCAGCCCAGCGACTCAGCACCGAACAATTTCTTGCCGCGCGCGATGTCGCCGGTCTTCACCGCTTCGGTCCAATCGATCGCGAAGAATTTCGGATCAATCGGCTGCGAGCCGGTGCCCGCTGACTTCAAGCGGTCCGCCAGCGAGAGGCCGTCTGGTTTCTCAGGGAGTGAGAGCTTCACGTCACCGAGATGTTTGAAGTGCAGGTACTGTCCGCCGCGCCCCGATTGCATCCGCACGCGAACGAGGATGTCGTTGCTCCCCGCCAGCAGATCGAGCGGCACAACGTCATCAAGCTGTTGCAGCGGGCGGATGGCATCGTTCGTGAAGACCAGCTTGCCGTTGTGCCAGATGCGTACGCCGTCTTCGCTGCCGACGAGCAATTGCATGCGCTGAGCCGTCGGCGCGTCGAAGCGGACCAGCGAATAGACCGACGAGTTCGGCGACGGACCAAATAGCGTGTTGAAGTTGAACAGCGGCCGATCCGGACTGGTCGTCTTCGTTAGCTTCCACTCGAACGACTTTTCGTTGACGACAGACTTGGCGGCGAGATCAATCGCCGCGGTCTCGACCGCATGCACCGTCTCGAAGCCGTCGGCATCCGGCACGGGGCCAAGCATCCAGACCTGCGGTTTGACATGCTCCAACTTGCCTTGCAGGTTGAGCCGCTTGTCCTGCACGTCGGCCGTGACCGCCGCGATCTTCGGTTCGGAGCGCGGATCGTTGAGCAGCGACAAGAAGTGCGCCGCCTGCAACCGCACCTTGTCGTCGTCATCGCCAAGCCGCTCAACCAGCAGCGTGAAGAGTTGCTCTTGCTCGGCGGTGTGCTTGAGCGCCTTCCAATGCTCGGCCATCGTGTAGTTGCCGACGCGGCCGAACTTGCGCAGGTCGATCGGCGCTTTCTCATCAGCGAAGAGAATGACGTTCGCTTCCTCTTTTTGCTGCGGAGCGAGCGGCGCATCGTCCGGCAGCTTGGCGTCGAAGGGAGGAATCGTGAGCCGGAAACCTGCGATAAGGACGCCCATTATGCGAAGGGGTTGTTCGGGGGCTCGGCAATACGCGGCTGTTAATTTCGGCAAAGCGATACTCGATAGCACATGACAAGCCCGCAGAAAATTGGCATCGATCTCACCTTCACGCAGTCGTTCCCGTTTTCCATCTTTCCAGTCTTGGCGATGCTGCTTCAACATTCCTTCCGGATCACGTTCAGCGTCCGCCAACAACTCCTCAAGTTTCAACTCGGAAAACCCCTGTGCCAGGGACTTCGCGAGTGGCTCCACGAGAATTGGTCCCAGGATGGCAACCGTCAGAGCGTCTCCAAATGCGAGCGGCGGATCAGGTGGATGTCGGCCAGGATGAGCATTCGTTTTCGGAGAGTTCTGCCAGCGACGGAGCAGCTCGGCAAATGCGGTTGCTGACCGATTCCATTCGGTCCGAAACCGTTCCACGCGGAGCTTCTCGGCCGTAGCACTCGTCAGGTCGTATCCCTCGAACGGCATCGTGTCGGAGTCGTCCTTGCGCGTGATGACGGCGAGGTCGCTGCGATACACGGGCGAGCCTTCGTTCTGAGCCATGTAACAGATCGTGACGAAGACTCGTCCGCCGCGACCGACGCAAACACCGACCGGCCGCGCCTGGTCTTTGCCCTCCAACAGGACATGCTCCTTCGCCGTGAAAGTACTCCCCTTGGCTTCGAGCGGAAACCGCGTGACTTGTCGGCGACACCAGCGGGCGACGAGCAGATTGTTCTCGTACTTCTCCGGCAGATAGCCGTCCGCGTAATACGTTTGCAGGACCGGCACGAAGCGACCCAGTTCTTCGTTGAGGCTGGGCAGGATGTCCGCGCGGTCGGGCGATTTGCTCTGCAACCAACCACGCGGCCAACTGAAGTACGAGCCTTCGGTCACATGCAGCATCCGGCCGGGAACGTAGGCCGAAGGCAGACCCTCGTGATCGTTGTCGTTGGTGAAGAGATTCCAATGCTTGTCGAAGCACAACCCGCACGGGTTTCGCAAGCCACGCGAGAAGCTCCGCAGATTGGTCCCGTCCGGCCGGATGCGAAAGACTCCACCGACGCCGTTGTAGGGCATCGTCGCCCAATCTTTGTCGCCGATGCGAATCGTCTTCTCGACGTAGTCCTGTCGCTCCGCGACAGGAGTTCGTTCCTGTCGCGGAGCGACAGGACTACGTTTGAAGAACATCGTCCAATGCCCCCAGTGATCGGGACGAGTGAAGTCGCCGTAGTACCACAGCGGATCGCCCATCGAGACATAGAGGTCTCCCTCCGGTCCCCACGCGCAGGCATGAAAGCACTGATGGACGTGACCGTTCGGCACGCCCCACAACAGCCGCTCGATGGTGACACCGTCGCGCTTCAGTCGCGCCCCCGGCAGCCGATAGACCGCGCTGACCGTGACGACGTAGAGGTCATCGCCTCGAATCTCGATGTCGTTGACCCACGTGTGATCGGGGAACGAATACAGCAGTTGCCGAGGTTTGTACTTGCCGGTCTCGTCGAGGTCGTAGACGAACAGCGTCTTGCGGCCTCCGACAAAGATGCGTCCCGCCGTGTCGAGCCGTACCGATAGAAACGAATCGTCGTCTGAAGAATCGAGCCGCACGACTTTCAAATCGGGATCGAGGACGCGGTAGTCGAGGTCTTCAGCCAGCAGCGGGGCCGTGGACAGCATCAACAACAAAGCCAAACGCAAAGTCATGCAAACATCTCCCAAAAGCGGCCAACAAAGTTGCGGAGTACCAATCGACGGTGGCGTTTTCTCTGAACGGCAAACGTTTGATTTCGTCTCACAGCGAGAAGATTTCTCCGTCCTCCCTCGCTTCGGGGTGCAGAGAATAAGGATTGCCGAATAAGGATTTCAGAAGTGAGAAGGAGCACAATCAAGTCTGACCCTTGGCCTTCTTCATTCCTTATTCGGCAATCTTTATTTTCGATCGCACCAGCCCCGAATCTTTTTGTCGCTGTCCCAATTTGGTTGCGGCTCCGCTGGGCCAAGCAAATCCCACGTTCTGGCGAACGTGGCTACAGGAACGCTTTCCCAAAGATCATGTCCGAATACGAACCGTCGGGAAGATGCAGCGGATCATCCAGCCGGTAGCGTTGCAACGCGACGGAGTTCAACTCGATTCCCAAACCGGGAGCTTTACTGAGCGACAACTGGCCGTCGCGCACGACGAGCGGTTCGACGAGCAGTTCTTCAATCAACGGGTTGCCCGTTTGATCGACTTCGACGGTGATCCCGTGCGGCAGCGACGCGACGACGTGCGCATTGGCCGTGACCGCGACCGCATCGCTCCAAGTATGCGGAGCGACGCGCAGCCCGGCTGTTTGTGCCATGTCAGCGACTCGTTTGGCTTCGGTGATCCCGCCGCAACGGCTCGTGTCGGGCTGCACGATGTCTAACGCGCCGGCGCGGATCAGTTCGCGAAAACCTTGCAGTCCAAATTCGTTCTCTCCAGCCGCCAGCGGAACCGAGACGCGCGATCGTAACGCCACATACGAGTCGATATCTTCCGGCTCGAACGGTTCCTCGAACCAGAAGACGTTGTTCTCGGCCAGAAACTTGCCAAGCGACACCGCATCGTCCAACGAGTACCGCATCGAGCCGTCGCACATCACATCGCAGTTCTGCCCGATCGCTCCGCGTACCGCTTGCACGGCGGCCCGATCAACGTCGCCACCGTAACCCAAACGCATCTTCACGCGACGGAACCCGCGCTCGATCAACCGCGCCGCTTCCTCGGCCAGAGCGGCCGGTTCCTTCCACAACAGCGCACTCGCGTAAGCGGGACACGTCGGCCGCTGGCCGCCGAGCAACGCCCACACCGGCTGGCCCAGTGACTTGCCTCGCAGATCCCAACAAGCCGTGTCGATCGCGCCGATGGCCGACATCGCCGCTCCCTTGCGGCCGTACCAGCGAGTGATCCGATACATTTTCTGCCACAGCGATTCGACCTCGGTCGGGTCTTCGCCGATCAATAGCGGCGCGAGTTGCTCCTGCACGATCATATGCACCAACCCCGGATGCGAGTACGCCGCGCCGATCCCGACGTGTCCCGAATCGGTATGCACCAGCACCAGCGAAGTGACTCGCGCCGTACATTGGCCGCCGGCATAGCGAAAGCCATCGGCGTACTCGAAGCGGAGCGTGATTGTTTCCAGATGGTCGATTCTCATGTAGTCCTTTCGGGGATTTAGTTTGTTCTGGGCCGGGCTTCGCCCGCAACCCTCGAAACAGTGGAGTGAGCGATCAAAGAATAAGGATTGCCGAATTAGGATCGACGAAGTGAGAAGGAGAAGAGTCCCGTCTGACCCTCTGCCTTCTGCAATCCTTATTCGGCAATCCTTATTTTCCGCCCTTCATTTTCCGCCAGCTTGTTCCATCCTGGGTTCCCTCGGAGTCGTTGTTTGTCTGGAGTGCGACGAATAGCCTGACGGCATGACACCCTCCATCGCCATTGGTTCGATTTTCATCGAGTGCAATCACTTCGGCGGCGTGCCTGCCGACCTGGAGAGTTTTCGCCGCAGCGAACTCTTCTATGACGCGGAGGTGCTCGACCGCACGGCGGGCACGGTCGGCGGAATGCTCCGCGTTTTGCGGGATCGAGCAGTCACGATCCGGCCGCTGCTCGTCGCGAGTGCGTGCCCCAGTGGTCCCGTGACTGCGGAGTGCTATCGTCAATTGAAAGCGGATTTGCTCGACCGCTTGCGAGCGACCCTGCCGGTCAGCGGAGTCCTCTTGGCTCTGCATGGTTCGGCGGCGGTCGAGGAACTCGGTGATCTCGAAGGCGATCTGCTGGAGGCCGTGCGTGCGTTGGTTGGCGACCGAGTTCCCGTGGTCGCGACGCTCGACCTGCACGCGCACGTCACCGAGCCGATGGTACGCTGCGCCGATGCGCTGATCGCGTGGGAGACTTACCCGCACAAAGATGCCTTTACGACGGGCGAACGCGGCGCGAAAGCGTTGTTAGACATCTTGGACGGCACACTGCGACCGGCGATGGTCATGGCCAAGGTGCCGGTGTTGGTCAGTGGAGTCCTCGGCCACACCGAAGGGCCGGGGCCGTTCGCGGATGTCATGCGACTCGCCAAGTCGTTCGAGCAATTGGACGGCGTCTATTCCACAAGCGCGTTTCTCGTTCACCCCTATCTCGATCTACCGGACATGGGGGGCGGCGGATTGGTCATCACGAATGGCGATCTCGCCCAAGCGGAACGGCTCGCGCGGCAGATCGCGGAACTCTATTGGCAAAAGCGATTCGATCTCGAACCGCCGGTGTTCTCACCCGCTGATGCCATCGCACAAGGACTGCAAGTCGAAGGCGGCCCAGTGCTGCTCGTCGAGACGGCCGATTGCTGCGGCGGCGGAGCAGCCGGCGACAGCGCAGCATCACTGGTCGCGTTGCTGGCGGCCAACGTCGATCAGACCAGCCTCGTGCCGATTGTCGATCCGATCGTCGCGGCGCAATGTCATCAGGCAGGCGAAGGGGCCGAGGTCTCCGTTCAACTCGGACATCATGTCGATCCGAAATGGGGCGAGCCTGTCGCGGTGACTGGCCGTGTGTTGAAACTCAGCGATGGTTGCTTCCGTTACCGAGGCGGCATCTGGGACGGACAAGCCGGAAACATGGGACCATCCGCCGCACTGCAAGTCGGCAGCCTGCAGATCGCCGTCGCCTCGCACGGCACCTATGAATGGTGCGGCGAGCAATACGAACTGCTGGGCCTGAATGCTCGCGATGCGAAGTTCGTCGTCGTCAAGAACCCGATGAACTACAGCATGGCCTACGGCGACATCGCGAAAGGGGAGTTCATCCTCAACACTCCCGGCCCGACTCCCGCCACGCTGCGAGGAGCACGCTTCCAAAACGTGCGACGACCGTATTATCCGGCCGATCCAGAAATCCTCGGTCTTCAGCCCACGGTGCTTCGCCCGGCAAACTAGACCGCAGCGTCAGTATTCGAAGTTGCCCAGTCTCGAATCGACCCCATCCGGCTTGCCCGGATGGTGAAGACGATGGCGAGCTAGCCACGAACTTCACGCTCCCACCCCCTGTTTTCTGCGGTTCGCCGCCGGAGGCGGCGAACCGCGGAAAAACAGGGACTCCGAAGGAGAATCGCCACGGTTTAGCCCACCATCAGATTCACCATCCGGGCAAGCCGGATGGGGTCCATTCGCAATCACCATGAGTCGCCAACTCAATGCCGTAATAAAAATTCGTTGGCGTTCAGCAGGGCGTGCTGGAGGTCGTGGAAACCGGCGGCACGGTTGCCGACTTTCGCGAGATGCGCGCGAACCAGATCATGCTCGCCGGTTGTCGGGCGGCGGCTGAGTGTCAGCAGGTAGATCAACTCCGTGAGTTCGTCATCGCTCTTGCCGGCCGCGAGCCAGCGGCTGACGTGGCTGCTCGACGACTTGATGTTCTCGACGATGCCACGGTTGTTGAGCAGGTGGATGACTTGGCTCAGCGATGGGTCGTCTTCGCGAGCACACTCGCAGGTCACGTCGCGAACCGGCTTCGCGAAGGCTTTGAGGAACGGGTGCTCGATGGCCCCTTCGGCTAGCTCCATCGCGCGAGTGCCGCGCGGGTAGCCGGGGAATTCTTCGGGGACTCCCGTAACCGAGCAGACTGCGTCGAGCAATTGTTCGGCGGTCAACATGCGCGGGACGGAGTGCGTGAAGTACGGATCGGCCGCCGCCGCGTATCGCGATTGCTTCGCGACCTGCCGAGTGTCGAGTTGATAGGTGCTCGAATTCAGGATCAGCCGCAGCACGGGCTTGATGCGGTAGCCGCTCGCCACGAACGTCCGCGCGAGTTCATCGAGCAGTTCCGGATTCGACGGCGGGTTCGTGTCGCGAAAGTCATCAACCGGCTCAACGATGCCTCGGCCGAACAGGTGATACCACACACGGTTCGCGGTCGAGCGTGCGAAGTACGGATTCTCGGCTCGCGTGAGCCAAGCGACGAGCCGCTCGCGGCGATCGTCGTCGGGAGTCAACTCGCCGGCTGGACTCGTGTAGCCCGGCATCTCGGAGGCCAGGCTTCCGAGCGCGATCGGCGCGAGGTTGACGTTCTTCGTCGGATGCCGCACCTCGCTGTTGCGGTCGAGATAGATGATCTCGTCATCGACCATGAACTGCTTGCCTTTGAACTTCACGCGAGCGAAGTACGCGGCGAGGCCATAATAGTCGTCCTGAGTGATCGCCTCGAACGGATGATTGTGGCACTTCGCGCAGCCGATCCGCACGCCGAGAAACAACTGAGCCATCGCCTCAGCCGCCTCATCGGGAGTGCGGGCGATGCGATGAAAATTGGCCCCCGGCTTGTGCAGTGTGTTGCCGAGACTGGTCAGCGTCTCGCGAGCAAACTCATCGAACGGCCGATCGTTTCGGAAGCGTTCCACGAGATAGCGATGAAAACTATGCACGCCGCGACGGCTAATCGTCACATCGCTGCCGCGCATCAGATCGGCCCACTTCAACGCCCAAAGCTGCGCGTATTCGTCGCGTTCCAGCAGTTCGTCGATCAACTTCGCTCGCTTGTTGGCTTCGGCCGAATCGAGAAATCGCTTCGCCTCATCGGGCGTCGGCAAAACACCGGTGACATCCAAAAAGACACGCCGCAGAAAGACGTCGTCACGAACCAACTCGGCCGGGAGCAATTGCAGTTCGCGCTGTTTGGCGAAGACGTGCCGATCAACGACGTTCGACTCGGCCGGAGATTTGAAGACGAACTCCGCATCGCGCTGCAAGTACGACAACCGTACGCCAGTGATCCGATCGAGATACCGCACGAGAAATGCGACCTCCGCCGTTCGCGAGAACTCGACCAAGCCATCGCGATTTACCGATGCGGCTTCCTTTTCGTTCGTCGAGAAGACTGACAGATCGGTCACATCGCGCGCGGTGCCGTTATCGAAATGCGCGATCGCGATCAGTTGCTGAATCGGACGGTTCTCGGCCAGCCGCCGCGCACCCGGCAGCACTTCCAATCGCACCAACTTCGGAACAGTCGGCACAGCAGGTTTTTTGGCATTGTTGCCTGCCAGAGTCGTCGCTGGCGGCACGGGCGACGGTCGGCAGCCTTCGTCGATCCAGGCACGCAAGAGTTGGTACTCCGCGTCCGTCTGTTTGAATCGCACGCCTCCTTGATGCGGCACTTGGGCAAGCCCCTTCCTCAAAATCAAACTTTCGTCGGGAGCGTTCGGGTTCGTGCGCCGGCTGAACTCTTCGCGAGTCAACGTCGCGAAGTCGAGCACCGGATCAAAGCCACGTAGACTCAGCCGAAACCCACCCTTGCCTTGTGGCGAACCATGACACGCTCCCTGATTGCAGCCGGCTTTGCTGATCGCGGCGATGACGTCCGTCTGAAAGTCCACCGGGTCCGCCTTCGAGTAACCGACAACTTTCACAGGGACTCGCACTTCCTTCCCGCTGTGCCGCACAACAATTTCCGTGGTGCCATGTCCTCGCGGCACAACCCGGCCGCTCGGCGTCACGAGTGCGATCGCCGGAGCGATGCTCTCGAAGGTCACATCGCGTGTGACATCCGCCATCGCACCGCCGGACTGCGGTTCACTGACCAACAACTGCTGCGACGACCGATGGCCATGCAGAGCAACCTCGGCCGGCTCAACACGCAGTGCCGAAACCGTTTCGTCGGCGAACATCGACGCTGTGAACATCGAAAAGCAGAGACAAAGGAAATGAAGATGAACTCGCATGTTTTCGATGGCTCAGGATCGAGGAGTTGTTGACGAACTGAAAAAGAAGGTCTGGTTTGAGCAGAAGGTCGCAAAGGACGCGAAGGGAAACAGGCTACCTGACGGAGACACTTTAGAACGACCTCGAATCATTTTCTCTCTCGCCTCAGACCTTCGCGCTCTCTGCGACCTTTTGTTCAAAACCTGCCCTCATTTCTCGCCTGCAGTAGCAGGCTTTTTGATTTCGATCGGAATGTTCGGCAGGTTGAAACTCTCTTCGTACTTGCCGACGAAGCCAGCCACCTGCTGGCGGAGATTGTGTCGGCCGGGGTTGAGCTTCGCATCGGCTTTCAGTTCCACTTCGACGGACTCGGCCCCTTTCGGAATCGTGACGGTTTCGGGAAACGTGAACCCAGTCTGCGGGCCGAGCGTGAATGTCACCGGACCGTCAAACGTGGCGACTCGGTTGGCCAGCAGTTTCACTTTCACGGTGCCGCCCGGTTCGGTGGAGGGGAGTTCCGGCTCGATCGTTGGTTTGAAAGCGCTTTGCACTTCGAGCGTGAAGGTGCGAATCAGATTGACTCGGTGGCCGTTGACCTCGGCGGTCGCCGTGAGATCGACACGGTGCTTTGCGAGATTCGTAAGGATGCGATTGAAGAACGTGCCGGAAGCGGTCAACCGCTCGGCCGTTGCCGGAGTGAATCGCGCATAGACCTGATTGCGTTCTTCAGTCTCGACTCCGATCTGGCCGCCGGTTACCGAGAACGTTATCGGCGAACCAAAACCGGCGCTGCGTTTCGTCAGGATCGGGAACTCGGCGGTTTGATAACGAGTGAGCCGGATCAAAGATTCCGGCACCTCGACATCAAACGGTGGCGGAGGGGTGATCATCAGCGCGATCTGGTTCGTCAACGACGGCGGCAAGTGCCGTTGATCCTCGCGCAGCGCGTACAAGATCAAGTCCACGTTCTTGGGCTGCCGATCGACGAGCGGCTTGGTCTTCACGCTTGTGGTAACTCGATTGATCGAGTCTCTTTCTTCGAAGACCGCTTTCCCTTCGACCGCATGAATGCGGTCACTACGAGCGATGACCTGCAACGTAAACAGTCCTTCGGGCGTTGATGGCGCGGCGACGATCTTTCCCACGAATTCCGTGGCCCCGGCGGGGATCACGTTTGGTTCGAGCGTCACGCCAGCCGGACCGCCAAGCAGTTCCAGAAGAATCTCTCCGTTGAAATCGGTGCGTGTCACCTTCAATGCGAGCGGCTGATACGTCCCTCGCGGAACCGTGAGTTCAGCCGCTTCGGCCAGTAATTGGAATCGCGGTCCGCCGTCATTGATGTCGATGCGATACACGAACTCCGGCCCACCGTCACGAGCGAGATCGCGGACTTGCAGGCGATACCTGCCCGCTTTGTCCGCCTTGAAATCAAAGCTGCCTTCATCAAGCTCCGTGTCGTCCACGCGCCGCGCCTCGCGGCCGTCGGCGTTGAACAACACCAATTCCAAATCCGCCGCTGAACCGATCGTGCGGGCGAGTCCCTGAATGCGCAGCTTTTGATCTTTGCCCAGTTCGAATGCGAACCAATCGACATCCCCCGGCTCGCCGAGCACTCCGTTCAACGTCGCCGGGACTTTCGGCGTGACGAGAGTCGCCGTCTCCAACGTGTCGTTTGGCTCGACTTCAATCGCGCTCGGCAAGTTACTGACGGCGAGCGGGATCCAAGTGGCAAGGCCGCTCGGTGAATGTCGGACCTCTTGAAAGAAACTGCCGAGCGGACGGTCCACCGCGAACTGAACCGGCATTTGCAATCCGGCAATCTGCGGAAACGTGAGCGTGGTTGGCTCGCCGATTCGCACCGACGACGGCACCGACACGCGAGCTTCTGGAAAGTCCCCCATTCGCAAAACGTAGCGCCATGTCGGATGTCCCTCGAAGCGCGAGTCGCGGACTTCGACCGTGTAAGTCCCGGCCTCGACAAATGTGTGAGCGAACCGGCAATCGAAGAACAGACCGACGGAGTTATCGCACTCGGCCATCACTTTGCCTTTTCCATCGCGGACCCGCACGAGCGGGTCGTAGTCTTTGCCGAGCCGATTGCCGATGACCTCGAATGCGACTCGCTGACCTTTCTCGACGGTGATCGAGTAGCGGTCTATCGTCGCCGGGCGACAAGGCGCGGTGATGCACGCCGGAAGTAATGCTTTGAGCGGCACGGCGCTAGCCGCCGGTGTGTCGTTTCGCGCAATACCGGCGGCTAGCGCCGTGCCGCTCACCGGCTCAATGGAGGAATGACGACTCACCGGCAACTCATCAACCAGAAACAGATGCACGTTGCTCAGCCCGCTGCGAGTCGCCAATCGCAGGCCGTACAAACCCAGCGGCGCTTGAGCGGTCAATTCGACATCGAACACCGCTTTGTTCGCTGTGCTCTCTCCCACCGGCCGAGCGCGAATCATGTCCGCTGGCAATGAACTCCACAGCCCAATGGCTCCGTGCGTGTCGTTGCCGAGCACCTCGATCCGATTCACCACTCCGCGCTGCAACACCGGCGGTGAAAGCTGCTCAACGAACGCCTGCGGGTAAGCGGCACTCGAACCAACAAGCGACAGGAACATCGCCACAATCAAAACATTTCGCAGCATCGGTTGTCTTTGCAAACTCAACATTCCGAAGACTCTCTCCCCGCTGTTTACTTCGCGGCCTTTGCGACCTTCTGTTCAAAACGGATTTCAGAGAATTGGCTTGAGCAGAAGGACGCAAAGACCGCAAAGAGAGTTATGGACTGGCGTCGCTGGCGTTTTTCGACAGGCCGTTAATCCTGTTTGTCACTCCCTGCCGATCAGGTTAGAGTGCCGCACCCATCGGCCGATTTTGATGGCCGGGGATCGTAACCCACGAGTCCGGAGAAAACATCCGGCGAGTTTGTGGAGACTCAGAATGTTGAGTTTGTTGGGGCCGAGGTTTCCGACTGCGAACGGGCTGACTCGCCGCGAGATGATTCGCGTCGGCGGTCTGTCGATGAGCGGTGTGGCGCTGAGCGATCTGCTGGCTCGCGCGGCTTCGGCTGGTCCCAAGCGGCCTGACTCGGAGAGTCAGGCTACAAAACGTGGTCCTGGATTCGGCAAGGCGAAGCGTTGCATCCTCTTGTATTTGTCCGGAGGTCATCCTCAACATGACATGTTTGATCCAAAACCGGACGCTCCGGTTGAGATTCGTGGCGAGTTCGACACGATCGCGACTTCGGTCCCTTCGATCCGGTTTGGCGAGCATTGTCCGTTGTCGGCCAAGCTGATGGATCAGATGGCTTTGATCCGCTCGATGAACCACACGCACAACGATCATGGCCGCGGTTCTTATTGGATGTTTACCGGAGCCATGTATCCCGGCTCGGTGCCCGACGTGAATTCGATGTCGCGAGCAGACATGCCGCACCTCGGCTCCTGCATGTCGAAGATTGCTCCGGGGCAAGGCCCGATGTTCCCCTTCATCATCGTGCCGCATCGCATGGACGTGGCCGGCGGTCGCCGAGCCGGTCAGTTCGCCGGAATGCTCGGTCCGAAGTACGACCCGATGCTCACGGGCGGCAATCCCAACGATGACAACTTTCGGCTGGAACATATCCCGCTCGTCCCGAATGAAGACCCGACCGTGATCCGTCGCCGAGTCGGTCTCGTCAATCAACTCAATCAGCAGGTCGAGTACCTTCGCGACGGTGCGTTGGCTCAGTCGCTGAAAGACAATCAATCGAAGGCGCTCGACGTCGTCGGTTCCGAGTCCGTGCGTCGCGCCGTCGATCTGTCGGTCGTTGATGCCGAGACTCGCGAGCGATACGGACGCAACTTGTTCGGTCAGTCGGTGCTGCTCGGCCGCCGATTGCTGCAAGCGGGGACGCGGCTCGTGCAATGCAACTGGCAGCGGACTCAGGGCAAGAACGGCTTTGCGTGGGACACTCACTGGAACAATTTTACTGCTCTGAAAGAAGAACTGATCCCGGCCTACGACCGTGCGTTCTACGCGCTGATGACCGATCTCGCCGCGACGGGTGAACTGGCCGAGACGCTGGTCATCGTCGCATCGGAGTTCGGTCGCTCGCCGAAGGTCACGCTGAAGAACGGCGGACGTGAACATTGGCCCGAACTCTACAACGTCCTCTTCGCTGGAGCCGGCATTCAAGGCGGGCAGACTTACGGAGCATCGGACAAGCTCGGCGGATATCCGGCCGAGAACCCGGTCGGCCCGGCGGACTTCGTGGCGACGATCTATCACATGCTCGGCATCGACCCGCACACCGAACTGCACGACCAACAGAACCGCCCCTTCCAACTGACGAAGGGCGATCCGTTCCCGCTCCTGATGAGCTGATAAGTTCTCCGTAGCCGCACTCGCCAGAGTGCGGGACACCCGCGTTCTGGCGAACGCGGCTACAAAATCGAACAATGCCACCCCGCCTTTGGAACCCTGCCATGCTGACAATTTTGGGACGACCCACCGATCACGAGACCAGCTTTTGCGACGGACTGTCGCGTCGATCATTTCTCACGATCGGCGGCTTCGCGTTGGGCGGACTTGCGCTCCCCAACGTCTTGCGGGCCGAGAATGAAGCGCGAACTGGTTCGTCTCACAAGGCGATCATCAACATCTACATGCCCGGAGGGCCTTCGCATGTGGACCTCTGGGATTTGAAGCCGGATGCTCCCGCCGAGATTCGTGGCGAGTTTCGTCCGATCGCGACCAACGTGCCGGGGATTGAGATCTGCGAGCTGTTTCCGCGCATGGCGCAGATGATGGATAAGTTCGTGCCGGTGCGGTCCATCTCCGACGCGGACGGCTTGCACGACGGTTATCAGTGCATGACCGGCCGTCGCAAGTCGAGCCGCAAGCCGCCGGGCGGCTGGCCGGCCGCCGGATCGTGGATCTCAAAGCTGCAAGGCAAAACGAACGGAGCCGTGCCGCCGAACGTCGCGCTCATGTACACGGTCGGCAATCGCACCTGGGGCGAGCCGGCGGATGGAGGCTTCTTGGGAGTGGCACACACTCCGTTCAATTTGCTCGGCAGCAAAGCCCGCAGTTCGCCGGAGGGAATGGTGCTGCAAGGGATCTCGCTGGAACGGCTGCAAGATCGCAACCAACTGATGAAGTCGTTTGACGGCTTCGTCCGCGCGGCTGACAGTCGGGGAGTGATGGAAAGCGTCGATGTCTACACGCAGCAGGCGCTCGGCATCCTGACGACGTCAAAGTTGGCCGAGGCTCTCGATCTCTCGAAAGAAGACCCGCGCGTGCTGGCTCGGTACGGCAAGAGCGATGAGAAGTTCATGCGCGACGGTGCGCCGCGGATGATCGAAAACTTCTGTGTCGCGCGGCGATTGGTTGAAGCGGGTGCGAGATACGTCTCGCTGAACTACAGCCGCTGGGACTGGCACGGCGGAGACGGGATGAACTTCCCAATGTCGCGCGAGGAATTCCCGCTACTCGACCAGGGCTTGTCCGCGCTGGTCACTGATCTGCACGAACGGGGCTTGAACAACGATGTCTCGGTCGTCGTCTGGGGCGAGTTCGGCCGGACTCCAAAAATCAATAACAACAACTCGCGCGATCACTGGCCGCAGGTTTCGTGCGCGATGCTGGCCGGCGGCGGCATGAAGACTGGCCAAGTCATCGGCCGCACGAACCGCAAGGCCGAGCACGCTGTCGAGCGGCCAGTCAAATTCCAAGAGGTCTTCGCCACGCTCTACAAGTGCGCGGGGCTTGATGTCGGCCGGGTCCGCATCTTCGACGGCGCGGGAGTCCCGCAGTATCTCGTGGACGACGGCATCGAACCGATGCGCGAATTGGTTTAGGTTGGCGGTCTCTTCTTCGCTCTCTTCTTCTTGACCGCCATCGCTGTTTTCTTCTTGGTCGCGGTAGCTGGTGGCGGAGCGGGATTGTTGGGAGGGGGGACGCCAATGTTCTGGTCGAGCCAGGTGGCGACAGACTTGGGGATTACCTTTCGCTGAGGATCATCGAGGTCGTAATACAGCGAATACAGCTCGGCGAAGAATTCAAAGTGTGACATCGCCGCATAACGACTCGGCATCTTCAGGACGAGATCCAGCGCGGACTCCTTCACCACCACCAGTTCGGCGTACCAGTAATTCAGGAAGAAGGCCAATCCGTTCGCGCGATACCACTCAGGGAAGGTTTCGTACCAGTCGCCATGAGAGTGCTCGGTGGCCAACCGAGGTCCAAAGTTCTCGCGGTGCCACGGATGTGACGCGGGTAGGCTGGGTCGCGGGCCAGGTTTCCACCCCCCTTGGCCAAGGGCGTGAACCAGAGCGTTGGAAATCTCCACTCGTTGCGCCGACGTGACTGGTCCCCACTGGTTCCAACCGCCCATCAATTCGATCCACTGATTGATCCCGTGCTGGTTGCGATCGAATCGTTGCCAGCCAAATTCCGACTTCAGCCAGGCATTGATCAGCGCCTCCTGGTTGGAATGCACGGCGTGTCCGACCTCATGCCGCAGCACGTCTTCGAAGGACTCTTGGTTGCGAAGCTCTTTGGCACCGATCTGCACGACGCCGTTCCATTGATAAAGCCCGCCGCCGCCCGCGATCAACTGAATCTCTTTCAGCTTCACGTTCCCCTCGATGTTGTCGATCGGGGCGTTGCGCAGCAGTTTCCAGATCGTGTCGATGTCGTTCGGATCGTTGTTCGTAGCCCATTCATCTTCCAGACCGATCCCGAAGCGGACCTCGAACAAGCGATCCTGAGCCTTGCCGTTCTTTTTCGCTTTGGAGTATTCGAAGAGCGCCCGCAAATCCTGCTTCGCCCAATTCGGCAATTCGCCGGCGCGCGGGAGCCGGCGGCACATCGTGATGAAGGCTTCCGAACTCAGACCGATCGGTTGGCCGGCAGCGACGGTCTTGGCGAAGTCTCGCAGCACATCCAGTGCGGAATAGCGTGTTGACCAGCGCCGGAAGTTCACCCAACGCCGATCCGGAGCCATCAAGGATTTCTCCTGCTTCGCGCTGGCGACCCATTGTTCGAGTTGATCGGGTTGACTGGCGGCTCGTTCTGCCAGAAAGCGAGGTAATTGAATTCGATAACTTCGCGGCTGATTGTGGTGATAGGCCACGAACTCCAATTGAGTGGAGGTCACGTCGGACAGCACCAGTTGCAGCCGCGGCGTCCGCAACAAAAACGGATGCTCGTGGAGCACAAACAGCTTGAAAAGTTCCACATGCCGATCATCGAACTTGGCATCCTGCGCCACGAGCTTCTCACGCAGTTCATCCAGTCCATAGACAACGCGGAGTTGCGACGGAGACACGCCCCCCATGAGCAACGTGCAATCGCGGCCTTGCCGATTCAGTCTCTGTCCGTCGCGCGTATGGTTGAACCGTTCGCCGCGCGGTTGCACGAGGAACACCGCTCTCCGATCGGGGTCCGAGTAATAGAACGGCCGCTCGACGGCATTCACCGCGCCACAGGCCGAGCACACCGCGCGATGAAACTCGCCGCGCAAGATCTGTCCGCGAACCGCCGGATTGCGCCGGACGTTGACGCTCTTGGCCAGGTTGGCGTCGATCGTTTGTCCGCACGAACAAGTCACCGGGGTTGCGTGGAAGACCGCCATGACGACTCCGTGAGTTAAGAAACGTGATTCAATCGCCTCGCAGCGGCTATTCGAAAAGTGGTTCTTTCTTTCGTAGCCCGACCCCTTGTGGGTCGGAGGATTCGATTTTCTTGCGGAATCGTCGCATATTCAAAATCCTCCGACCCACAACGGGTCGGGCTACAGGCTTCTCGGATCGCCTCTCACTCAGATCACACGGTCACGGATTCGTCTCGCTTGCGCGGGTTGAATTCGAGTGTGACGGCTTCAATGCGCAGTGCGGCTCGATGCGGTTCGACCTTCGGCAGAGTCAGCGAGCCAGGCGTCTTCTTCTCAACCACGATGGCGACTCCCAGGCCGTTGCCGATCGAGAAATTCGCACCGGGTGTTGTCGAGCCGAGGAAGCGGTCCAGTTTGAAGGACTCGACCTTGCCGAACGACGGACGGAATTCGGCGGAGGCTAACTCGCCGACCGTGCGCGGATCTTTGTTGATGTTCTGAAAGCGGAACAGAACGAGCCGGCAGGTCATGTTCGCGAGGAAGTTCTGATCGAATTCCGCAGCCGATGTGCCGACGCCGGTCGCTTTGATGGTCAATGAATAATGTCCGCCGCGCGCGCTCCGAATCTCCTGAGCCAGCAGTGCTCGCATACCTTGAGCGATGACCGATTCCGCTGCATCGCTTTCGAGTCCGTAGCCGATTGTGACGGCTCCGGTTTCTTTCCGAACGGCCAAGCCCGCAGCAGTCTCATTGGTCCAGATCGGGAATGCTCGCCAGCCCTTGTCTCGCGACGGCGGGGCAGGGGGGACCAACGGGAGATCGGTCTGAAAAGTCGTGTCCAGCAGCAAGCTCGTGTCGAACGGCGGTACGAGAGCCGGATCGCCTTCCGACTTGCACAGCTCAATTTTGGCGGGCGAACTGGCCAGCATGGCGGCGATTGGTTCGCCTTTTGTGATCGGATGCGGGCGGTTCAGGTTGTCGGGGAAGAAACCGTTGGGGTCGATGCCGAGCAAATGAAACATCGTGGCCGTCAGGTCGCCGCCCGTGAACGGGGACGTCGCGGGATATGCTCCGTTCTTGTCGCTGGCTCCGATGACTTGCCCGCCACGAATACCGGCTCCGGCCATCGCGAAGCTGAAGACGTGGCCCCAGTGATCGCGGCCGCCGTTAGCGTTGATCTTCGGAGTCCGCCCGAACTCGCCGATCACCACGACCAGCGTCTCATCGAGCAGGCCGCGCTCCGAAAGATCATCCATCAGCGCGGCGAACGTGACGTCGAACTGCGGGCAGAGATTGTCTTGCAGCCGATCGGCGTTGAGCGCGTGTGTGTCCCACAACGGATTATCGACCGCATTGTCTCCAGGATCGCGAGCCCAATTGACGTGGACCAATCGCACACCCGCCTCGATCAACCGCCGAGCCAGCAGCACCGATTGCCCCCATGTGTACCGGCCGTATCGGTCGCGGGTCTTGTCCGATTCTTTGCTGAGATCGAACGCCGCTCGCGCGCCGCCGTTGGTGACCAGCTCGAACGCCTGTTGCGAGAGTCGGTCCCACGCGGCGACCGATCCGCCGCGCAGCGTTTCGTCGAAGCGACTTTCCAATTGCTGTAAGACGTCGCGTCGGCGATCGACTCGAATCTTGGTGACGTCACCGATCAAACGCAGTCCTTCGATCTCATAATCGGACAGCGCCGGATCGCCGACGAAGCGTTCCGGTTCCCACAGCTTGCCGAGGAACCCCGCCGTCTGTCCGGCCGGAGTCACGTTGTCGTTGAGCCGCATCATGTCTGGAATCCAGACCGATGTCAGAGCCGGCAACTTCTCGCTGGGTTTGAGCATCTTCACGATCGAGCCGAAGTACGGCCAATCGTTCGGCTTGATCTGCCGCGCGCTCCCCGGCCCATAGGGATAACCAGTGAGCAGCCAGTAGCCGCTGACATCGTGATTGTCGTCGCGTGTCGAGAGCGATCGCACGACCGCCAGCTTGTCGGCGTAGCACGAGGTGCGCGGCAGCAGTTCGCAGAATTGAATTCCGGGGACGTTCGTGGAGATCGGCTTGAACGGACCGCGAATCTCAACCGGGGCCTCGGGACGCGGATCGAACGTCTCATGTTGAGGAGGACCACCTTGCAGCCAGAGGAAAATGAGGTTCTTCGCTTTACCAAACGTCGAACCCAACTCACCCGCCAACTTCGGTGCCGGGCCGAGTGTGACCGCCGGTGTTTCTGCCGCTCGCAACAAGTGTGGCAGCGAAATTCCCAACGCGCTCAAGCCCCCGACGCGCAGCCATTCGCGGCGAGCAACCCGGTCGGTCGAGGAGAGTGATTGGTCGTGAATGGAAAACATGCTTGCTTCCGTCGTTATTGTTTCTGCCCATAGTCGCCTTGCAGCAAACCCGCGAATGACAAGTCCTCGTCCAGATCGGGCCAGTGCAGGCCAAAGGGTGACGCTTCAATGTTGCTGAGTTGCTGCGGAGTTCCGTTGGCCAGACGCGGATTGTCGGCGACGGGAAAGCGAATCACCGTGTCGCTTTCCATGATCAGCACAATGTGCCCGTCCAAGTATTCGGCGCGTTTGAGTTGATCAACCAAGGTGTTCATGCCATTTCTCCAAAATCAAATCTCTGTATTCCTCGGCCAGCTCTTGAGCTTTGGACAGCTCGTCCAGCTTCATATTCTGCGATTCTCGAAGCTCGACGGAGTCTTCCACATTGAACACGGCTTCGCCATCGCCATGCCGCACATGAACGTGAATCGGTCGATGCTCGTTGCTGTAGAAGAAAAATCTGTAGCCATTCTTTTCAAAGACTCTTGGCATCCTGCTTCTCGTCGTGATGTCCTCATGCGAACCGAATCGGTTCGCCATGATAGATGTGGTGCGGGCGATCGACTTCGTCTTTCCAGGCGGCGGCGTCGGGGATTCCCAAAGCGTGATAGATCGTGGCGGCGAGGTTTTCGGGAAGCTGAGCATCGGAGGCGGGGTACGCGCCGTTCTTGTCGGAGGTTCCGACCACGACGCCGCCGCGAACACCGCCGCCGGCGATGAAGACCGATTGGACGGCTCCCCAGTGATCGCGGCCGACCATTTTGCTCGCGCCGCCTCCGGCGTTGATTCGCGGAGTGCGACCCATCTCGCCACACATCACAATCAACGTCTCGTCCAACAGGCCCAGCGACTGAAAGTCATCCAACAACGCTGACAGGCCACGGTCGGTGGGTGGGAGCAGGCAATCTCGCAGCAGCGGGAAATTGTTTTCGTGGGTGTCCCAAGACTCGTTGTTGCCGAGGTTCACTTGAATCAGATTCACTCCCGCCTGCACCAGTTGCCGAGCCATCAGCAGCGACCAGCCAAAGGCATTGCGTCCGTACCGGTCGAGCGTTTGCGGTTCGGCGTTGTGGACATCGAACGCGCGTTGCACGCTCGTGTCGGTCAGCAGTGAGATCGCAGCTTGGCGATGTCGATCAAACGATTCGACCGATGCGGCCTCTTCCAATTCGCGACGCTGTTGATCGAGCAACCCGCGCAAGCTGTCTCGATCGGTCAGTCGCGAGCGGCTCAGTCCTTGAGGCAAGCTGAGATTGGGAGATTGAAACGTCAGATTCGGATTTCGCTCGCGGCCGCGGACGAAGTGGAACTCATATTCGGGGTAAGCTCCGTAAGACTTCGCGTTGTACGGCGAGGCTTCGATGAACCACGGATCGCGGTGGCTTCCCATTTCGCCGCCGAACTGGCCGGGGAGAACTCGCCCCGTGTTATGAATGAGTCGCTCTGGCAACACGATCGCCGGCGGCAAATTGTTGTTGCGTCGCGGCAGAGCATTACCGACGACAGACGCGATCGACGGCCAATCGGTCGATTGTGGTTTGCTGGCGTTGTAACCGACCGGCATCGGCGTGCGGCCGGTGAGGATCGACGTGTGCCCTTGCGAGTGCTCGTTGTACGGCGTCGTCAGCGAGCGAATCAGACTCCACTTGTCGCTGCGCGCGGCCAGCATCGGAAGGTGTTCGCAGATCTGCGTCCCCGGCGTTCGAGTGGGGATCGGATGGAACTCGCCACGAATCCCGGCGGGGGCGTCCGGTTTTGGATCCAGGCTGTCATGTTGAGTTAAGCCACCGGACAAAAAAATGAAGATGGCCGACTTCGCGGTTCCTCCGGTCGGAGTCGTCCGCGTTCCGTCGGCCGCGCGCAGCGCGGCGACGTGATTCATTCCCATGCCCAGCAGGCCAATGCTTCCTGCTTGAATCGCCGTCCGCCGCGAGAGGCTCTCATGAGCGACGTTGCCGCCCATTGAACCACTAGCCAATCGCGAGTCTGTCAGGGGCATGTGCTGGTCTCCAACGAGAACGACCGAATGGGGCGGGCTGCGGGGAGTGTCGAAGTCGGCAGGCAATTCCATCATCGGCCAAGTCCGATGTGTCGGGCGACATTGGACTGCTGGAATCGCTCCGAGTCAACGCGGCACTTCGGCCGCGTCCGCTCAACCTTCGCGGAGTTCGGTGCGTATTCCTCGCAGATCCATTTCGTACTCGATCTCTGCGATGGGCGGTTGGCTGAAGTGCCACGTTGTGCCATGAATGCTGGCAGGACCGATGCGGCGCAGGATGATCTCTGGCAATAACGGCGTCAGTGAATGCGCCGTATAAACATTGACGGTGCTGACCAGCGGCCAATCCGCGCCGAGTCCTCGCAGCCGAGTCTCCATCAAGTCCATCACGAACCGAGCTTTGATCACCAAGCCAGCGGGCGAGGTATCGCCGAGAGCCACGATCCCCTCACGGGACAGGATGCCTTCGGGGAGTTCTCCGGCACCAGCGACCACAAACGTCGGCGGCGTATTGCCGGGACAGGGTCTTGTGAATGAGAAGCCAAACAGCGCCGGCTCATTGGGCGGGTTGATCATCGGGGCCACATTCGTCCGAGCGACGGGATTCACTCCATCCACAAAGAGCCCCCAGCGTTGCAGGATGTCGGCGTACTCGGCGTTGAAATCGGCGAAGCCCTGGAAGCTGAAGGGGCGCGGCGACCGCAACTCGATCGCACACAGCGCCGCCTTTGGTCGGACTTCCGCAACCAAGTATTCCGCGATCTTCTCGAACCCTTCGCGATAAGCGACAGGACGCTGAAGCGTGACGTGGATGATCTCGAAGCCGGGGCTAGAGACGACTCCGCACGAATACGGCGCGATGCCCGGCAGGAAGCGATAGTTTCCGGAAGGATGATCGGTGAGCGGCATAGAAGCCCCTTTCTCACCGCCACGGTATCAAACACCGTGAACATTGCCAAAGTGCCATCGCTCTTCCCGCCAATCCCACGTCCACGAACTAGCTCGGATTATTCACGGCCGCCATGTAACGCGTAAGCGAGGGAGTGGTCACAGTTCTCCCTCGCTTACGCTTCGGGTTACATGCGGCACGCTGCTTCCTGCATTAAGAGGCCGTGAATAATCCGAGCTAGCGCTCGTAGATCCTTGCATTGCTGGTGAAGGCATTGATGTCGGCGGCGGTCTTGCCGGGGAAGGCTTCGATCTTCAGCTTGCGATCTTCGATGAGTTGAGCCAATAGCACGCCTTGCACACCGCGCATCTGACCGGGGAGTTCAATGCGATCGCCGTTGCTGTTGAAGGGGGCGTAGACCAGGTCGTACTTCACAAGGCCCTCTTTGGCCGAAACCTTCGCGGGATCGGGAGCATTCCCTTTCACGGCGAACTGCTTGGGCCGGCCGTCGAAGTCGCCGATCGAAACGATGACCTGCGTGGACTCAATCGCGTGATAGGCGAACGCGAGATGTCCCATCCAATAGCCGCGCGGATCGCGGCGGTCTCCGGGATAACCGCCGCTCCCTTCGCGAAACCAGTTGCCGACCAGCTTGCCGTCGATGTCGTAGTCGATCTTGCCGAAGAACGGTTTCGCTTTGCGAACATTGAGCTTCAGCAGTTCGCTCTTGAGCGGCTCGTCGAAGGAATCGAACGGATCGACGACATGTACGCGCCAGGCGTAATGCCCGTAAAGCTTCGGCGAGAGGAAGCCCGGCAGCTTCACCTCGGTGTTGATGACGCCGAAGTCGAGCGACCGGCCGCCGACCTTGCCGATCACTTGCCCGCCTTTCACTGGAATCCGCACGTTGATGGGCGGCCCCATTTGCTTGCGGGCAAATCGCTCGCGAACGGTCGCGTCGAGCCGCTCAAGGATCTCAGAGTCGAGTTTCGTCAGCAGATCGTACTGCGTGTAGAACGTGCCGGAGTGTTCGATCGTCAGCGCATAATCGTCATATTCTCGACCCCGTTCTGACGAGCCGGTCAACTGTGTGCGATGACCGATCACGACGATGAATCCGTCGGTCGGTGCCATCACCGGAAAGTGCTCCTGCCCCGGCTTCAGCGACTTGGGATAGAAGTAGCCGTGGTCGATCGGGCACACATGTCCGCCGATCATCAGACCGTAGGGCGACAACCGTTCGATGTCCGTCAACCGCATCGGCGAATGCGTGAACCGCACCGGACCTTTGTCTTCAGCCCGGCCCTGACTCCAAAGCATCGTCAGATCGAGCGTGCCGTCAGCACGCATCGACGACTCAAACGACGGCCGATTGCCCGAACCGCGTGGCCTTTGCCCGGAATCCGAGGGCCCTTTCTCCTGTGCGATCGCGCACGACGCGAACGCCAAACAAGTCACCGCCGCCAGAATGAGTCGCCATTTCATCGCGTGGTCTCCGAGTGCTTGGTGGGGCCGAGGCGGAAGTCGTGGGGCACGTTTTCAACGTGCCAATTTTGGCCTAGCCGCAGCACGATGGAATCGTGCTCCACGAATTCTCCATTTGGTCAATCTCATCCAACCCCGATGCCGCAATTTGGTTTCCCGCTTACCGCGATTGCTTCTCCGGCGAGATCCAAATCTCCGTGAGAAGCTGAAACAGTTCAGGTTCGGCCTCTTGCAACTCGGCGCGGTTGAACGGGAAGAAGTCGTTGACGCCGAAGAACGACTCGGTCATCTCGGCGAAGAATTCTTTTTCGTTGGTCAGGCCGTAATGCTTCACGCGCTTGCCGTTGTAGAGCAGTGCCGCGTCGCCGTGTCCGCTCTCTTTGAACTTTTCGTGGGCGGCTTTGATGCGCGGCTCGTCGAAGCTCAGCTTCTGATCGTGGAAGGCATGAGCCAGTTCGTGCAGGATCACCCACGGTTGCTCGTTGATGTTCCGCCGTGTCTGCACGTCGGCGGCACGCGGCAGATGGACGCACTTTGCGAGGTCCGTCGGAAATCCGTTCGCCTTCAGCCAACCGGCATCGGGGTGATACTGCATGGACCCCAGCTTGCCGCAGTTCAGATCGAGCACGATGGTGACTTCCTGCAAGTCCTTCACTCGTTCCGCCGGGACGACCGCTTTGATCTCGACGAGCTTCGCTTCGAGAAAGCGGAGTGCTTTCGCGCCGAGCGCTGCATCAGGCACTTCGCCCAGTAAGCGGTCATCCACGCGGATCGTCCAACCTTCGAGTTCTCGATTGGTTCGCGATGCCGGCTGTGGCAGATCGTCGGCGTAGACCGCAGCGGTCAGGCAGCCAGAGACAATGAGAACAACGCTGAGTTTCATGAGTTGCCAATCGTGTTGGAGTCTGACTTTGAGCGGAATGGCGCTAGCCACCGTTGTCGTGGAGTTGATTTTCCATTCCAAAGACCGGCGGCTAGCGCCATGCCGCTCACTCGCCCAGTGACAACGTAAGCACCATTGGGCCGTTGGACTAGCCTGTCGAGTTTCGTCTCCCTGATGATCGCGACTCGGTTTCGACTGCGAATCATCTGCGATAGGGTGGCGTCAACAGGCTCAATGCTGCCGAGTCCCACGAGGAGTCCGCCATGTCCGATCCACAGACTTCGCGTCCTGAGTTTCCGATTGTCCCCGCGCTGGTGGTGTCTTCATTGCTGGGCGGCTTGATCGCTCTCGGCCTGTCCGGTCTGTGGCGATTCGCAGTTTCGGAACCGCTGAATCGGCCGGAGCTAACCGCCACCGCGACGACAGCCGCACTGACACCATCCGGACCGGTCACGTTTGTCGAATTCCTGCCACCGCTCACTTCGCAGGAGCGGCGAATCGAGGATGCGTTGGAAAAGCCGGCCGAGTGTGACTTCACCGACACGCCGCTGACCGATGCTGCGGCGTTCTTCGCAGAGTATGCAGAGATCCAGATAGTGATTGATGTCGAAGCTCTCACTGAGGAAGGGATCGCGCCTGACACGCCGGTGACGCGGAAGCTGAATGGTCTGCGGCTGCGGTCGCTGCTGCATCTGATCCTGACACCGTTGCAGCTTGCAGCGATTCCGCATCACGGCGTGTTGCTCGTAACGACTCGGGCGAAGGCGAAAGAGTCTCTCGTCACGAGAACCTATCCCGTTTCCGACCTCTGTTACTTGCCTGAATACAAAGGTTTGGATTTGCAAAGTTTGATCCGAACGATCGAAGAAGAGACTTCCGGACCGTGGCAGACCAGAGATGGCGAAGGAGGCACGATCACGGAGTTGGAGTTGTCCGGCAGTCTGAGTGTGCGGCAAACGTATCACGTCCATCGCGAAATCCTGGATCTGCTGCGAAGTCTGCGAGCCGCTCAACGCTGTAATCTGATGGCCGGCGGCAAAGACGCCTTGAAGAGATGGTACGAACAGCGCGCCGCCGCCGTGGCCTCGCAGTGGAGACCGCCCGCCAATCAGGTCGAGTTTGTCGAAGTCATCGGCCTGACGCAAAACGAAACCGAACGGCAGATCGAAACGGCATTGGACAAGACCGTCTCGTTCAGTTTCCAAAACACGCCGCTGACCGAAGTCGTCACCTCTTTGGCGAAGCAACTCTCAATCAACGTCACGCTCGACAACCAAGCTCTGTTGGAGGAAGGCATCCCGACCGACATGCCCGTGACTCTGCAACTTCAACGAATCACTGCTCGGTCCGCTTTGGAGCTGCTGTTGAAACCGCCCATGCTTGCGGCCGTCATCGAACATGAAGCGCTGCTCATCACCACTGCCGCGAGGGAGAAGGACAAACTCATCACCTACACGTACCCGGTTTCCGATCTAATCGGTCCGATTGGGAACTACCCCTCACTGATGGAATTACTCGAATCCGGCACGAGCGGTCATTGGATGACACGCGACGGCGAGGGAGGCGTTGTGATCGCGTTGGACACGACCGGCAGCCTTGTCGTACGCCAGTCTGCGAGCGTGCAGCGGCAAGTGCTCAACCTGCTGCGGCAGCAACGCGAGGCGCAGCAACGCATGCTGCCGATGAAGCCGGGAAAGTCATTACCCAGTCGTCGCTGACAACGACAGCGAAGTAGTCCGGACGCCTACGTCCGGACACCCCGGACGTAGGCGTCCGGGCTACAAACGAAAGGGACGGCGAAATGTCATTGATTGAAGTGCGTCAGATCACGAAGCGATTCGCGGGAACGGTCGCGTTGCAGGACGTCTCGTTGGAGATCACCGCCGGCGAACTGCACGCGATCGTCGGCGAGAACGGTGCCGGCAAGAGCACGCTGATGAAAATCCTCAGCGGTGTCATCACCGAGTACGACGGCGAACTGCGGCTGCGTGATGAGCCGGTTCGATTCACGAGCACGCGCAATGCGGAAGCGGCGGGCATCAGCATCATTCATCAGGAATTGAATCTCGTCGAACAGCTTTCGGTCGCGGCAAATATCTTTCTGGGGCGCGAGCGGCGTGGGGCGTTTGGGTTGCTCGACGAATCCTCGGCGCGGCAAGAGGCGGCGGAGCTGTTTTGGCAACTCGGCTGCCGGCTTGATCCCGATCAGCGCGTCGGTGAACTGCGTGTCGGCGATCAGCAGTTGGTTGAGATTGCGAAGGCTCTGTCGAAACGCGCCGGCATCCTCATTATGGACGAGCCGACCAGCGCGCTGACCGAAACGGAGACCGAACGGCTGTTCGAGATCATCGGGCGGCTGCGCGCCGACGGCGTCACGATCCTCTACATCTCGCACAAGATGGACGAGATCTTCCGGCTGGCCGACCGCATCACCGTGCTGCGCGACGGGCGGCATGTGCGGACGTTGCGGCGCGACGAAGCGACGCCGCGTGAAGTCACGCACTTGCTGGTTGGCCGCGAGATCGAAGAGACGTCGTTCGATCAGCCGCGACAGCCGGGAGACGTGGTGCTCAGCGTCGAGAACCTTTCGCTGCCGTGGCCGGGACACGCTCGGCCGTGGCGATTGAAGGACGTGTCGTTCGCGTTGCGTCGCGGCGAAGTGCTCGGCATCGCGGGACTGATGGGTGCGGGCCGTACCGAGTTGCTCGAATGCCTGTTCGGGGCGAGCGAGATTCCGCCACAAGGCCGGATCGTGCTCGATGGTCAGCCGGTGAGTTTCTCGCATCCCGAAGAGTCCGTCGGGGCCGGCATGGCGCTCGTCACCGAGGACCGCAAACGGCTCGGCCTGTTTTCGCATCTGACGGTGCGCGACAACATCACGGTCTGCACGCTCGAAGAGGCGTGTTCGCTGGGACTGATCTCCGGTCAACGCGAACGGACGTCGTCGAACGAATCCATCGAGCGACTCGGCGTGAAGACGGCCGGTGGCGAGGCGGCGATCACGAGCCTCAGCGGCGGCAACCAACAGAAGTGCGTCATCGCGCGCTGGCTGCGCACGCAGCCGAAGGTGTTGCTGCTGGACGATCCGACACGCGGCGTCGATGTCGGCGCGAAGGCCGAGCTTTACAAGCTGATCGACTCGCTCTGTCGCGACGGCTTGGGGCTGATCGTCACGTCGAGCGAGTTGCCGGAACTCATCACGCTCTGCGATCGGATTCTCGTGCTGTGCGAAGGCCGGCTGACCGGCGAGTTCCGTCGCGGCGAATTCACCGAGCAACGGATCATGGAAGCGGCGACGGCACGCGGTTGACGCGAAGGGGTCGGGAGTCTTTTTCTGGCCGCCGGTCTTTTGTGAAAGGTTATCGAGAGACGTTGCGGCGGCCAGAAAAAGACTCCCGACCCCGTGGCTCTACTCGCATGCACCGGCGGCTAGCGCCGTGCCGCTCAAGTCTTGTGCCGCAGCGCTTGGCGAATCTCGCGGTTGACGTCGTCGGTCTTGAGCTTCTCACGCTTGTCGTGCAGCTTGCGGCCGCGCGCGATTGCCAACTTGACCTTCACTCGCCCCTCCGTGAAATGCACGTCGAGCGGAATCAGCGTGTGCCCGCGTTCGCTGGCTTTCTCGGCGAACTTGGCCAGCTCGCGTTTGTGAAGCAGCAGCTTGCGAGTCCGCAGCGGCTCGTGATTCAGGACGTTGGCCTGCGGGTACTCGGCGATGTGGCAGCCGACCAGCCACAGCTCGCCGTTGCGAATCCGAGCGAACGCTTCGTCGATCGAGACCTTGCCGTTGCGAATGCTTTTGACCTCGCTGCCGTGCAGCATCAGGCCGCACTCGATGTCTTGCAGGATTTCATACTCGTGCGACGCCTTGCGATTGCGGCAGATGATCGAGTTCTTGCCCTTCTCGGCGTCAACTTGTTTGGGGGTCTTGTGACTCATGCGGTGATGGTAATGGGCAGTCGGCCGTTGTGTAGGCATGTCAGCCCGTTGAAAACTCCCGCCACCCTGCTTGCCAGGGTGGTTCCCGCGCTTCTGCACTACGGCGATTGCAAAAACATTTTGCGTAGTGCAGAAGCGCGGGAACCACCGACACAAGGTCGGTGGCGTTTGGTGCGACAGTCCGTCGCGAGATTGTCTACGACTTACTGACAGCCGCGATGTTCAACTTCAGATGCTCCAAGCTCAGCCCGCCGACGATCACGCTGGCGACGTGCGGATTCGAGAGCACAAAGCGAATCGCGTCCGCCGGCGGCAGATGTCCGGAGGCCAGCCCCTTCTTCACGACGACACCCACTCCGCGACTCGCGGCCGACGCGATGACGTCGGCGTGCGATGTGTCACGCAGTTGATACTCGACCATCACGACGTCGGCCCAATCGAGCGCGGCTGCCGCGCCGGCAACCGTCTTGCCGGAGAACCCAATTGCTCGAACGTATCCGGCGTGTTTGAGTTTTTGCAGGGTCGGCACAACCTCAGTCTGTTGCTGAATCGCGAGGTCATCGCCGTTGGAATGCACGAAGACGATGTCGAGCACCTCGGTGCGTAACCTCCGCAGACTTTCGGTCACGCTGGCTCGCACGCCGGGGCCGGTGAAGTCGAACGATGACTCGCCGTTGAGGAATCGCTCGCCGACTTTTGTCGAAAGCACGAACTCGCCGCGCCGTGACGAAAGGCACTTGCCGATCCGCTCCTCGCTGATGCCGTAGGCCGGCGCGGTGTCGAACAAGTTGATGCCGGCATCGAGCACTCCGTTGAGCAATCGTTCGACCGTCGCGTCGTCCGGCAGATCGTAGGGCTGAGGATATTTGACCTTCTCATTGCGCCCGATTTTGAACGCTCCGAAACCCAACGGCGTGACGAGCAATCCGGTCGATCCGAGCGATCGCAGTTGCATGACGAGGCCTCCCAGCTCAAGCCGCCTTCGGCAATGACACGGGTTGAGCGGACTTGTCCAAGTCTTCGTTCGTGAACCAGTGCGCCGCCGTTTCCCACGGTGGCAGCGCGACGTCCGGCCGAGGCCAAGTGGAAGGGAGACGTTCCCAGGACCGACTCGCCCGAAACCCGGATGAAGGATTCTCTGCTGCATTGGAATCCGCACGCTCACTGGCGATTCGGTCGAGCCTGGAAACGGCTTTGACCATCTCCGTGACTAATTGCGGCACGAGGGCCAGCTTCGTTGGCCATGCGGTCAGACAGTTGCCGTCGTGGCGAATCTGCACTGACTCCGGCCGCTTGCCTCCGGGCACGATCCCTTCCGCGCGATCCACGCGATAGGTGCTCCACTTCACCGCCGGCAGATCAATGCCTGGCAAGACGGTTCGCAATTCTTGACGAGCCTTTGCCAACAGCGTGCGTGCATCCCAGGCGACACCCTCTTCGGCGATCTGCCCGCCGATTTGCCAAACGGTACGACCCGCCGCGTCGAGATCGGAGGTGATCGTGACGCGCGTCTTCGCGCCATCCACGCAGTGACCTTGAAAGGCCGGCAATCGCCGGCCGCGCAGCAGGACCATGTGCAACGGCCGACGCTGCATCGCTTCGACCGTCAGTCCCACGCTGCGCCGCAAGGCCGAGTTGCCAGCTCCGGCGGTGAAGATGACGACGCGCGGATGCAGTTCGAGGTGGTCGCCGTTCGCACGGCCGAGTCGGATCGACTCGACCTCACCGGGCTGACCGTACTCGAACGCGACTCGTGCCGGATCAATCTTCAGCAACCGCTCGCGATTTCGAGCCGCCAGGACTTCGATCAAGCTGACCGTCGAAATCACTTGCTCCGGCAACCGCGCGACCGTGCCGGGACAGCCTCGCAGAATCTCCGGCCGGTCATCATCGGACACCGATTGCGGAGCGACACGCAATCCGAATTGCGCTCCTAACATCCCCAGTCGCGACGACAGCGAATCGGTGCGCCACAAATAACACTCGTTGGAACGCCGTCGCACGTTGCTTAAGTTCGGCTCGCGTTGCCCGTCGAGACACCTGCGCCAGAGGGCCGGCATCTCGCGAATGCTGGTCGCGGAGTTCGTCAGCAAACCGCCCAGCGTGTATTTCAAACCGCCGTGAATGATTCCCTGAGCGGCCACCGTCTGCCCGGTTCCGAGCGCGTGTGCCTCCAACAACACGGCCCGCCGTCCGCGCCGACTCAGTTCATCAAGCAACCACAACCCGGCCGCTCCGCCACCAAAGATCACGACTTCCATGTCCACAAAAGCTCTCCCAAATGTGGGGCAGGTTTTCAACCTGCCCGTCCCACCGAGCAGGTTGAAAACCTGCTCCACGAGGGGGGCGGCGTTCTAGTTGTTCCTCGGCTTAGCGAGAAGACGAATCGGCTGCTGCAACTGTCCTGATCGGTTGCAGGATCGACGACCGTCCGTGATTCTGACGCCGTACAGGACGACGAATTCGCTGGAGCGGAATGACTCCAACCGAGACGCAACTCAGGAGATGACAGATGCCCTGCGGAAACTCCCCCTGCGTGCGAGCCATGTTGATCGTGTTTGGGCTCATTGCGGCCAGCCCGTTGTCGGCGTCTGAATCGCCGAGTGCCGCGCGGCCCAACGTTCTCTTCATTCTCTGCGACGACCTGCGCTGGGACTGCTTGAGTTCCGCCGGTCATCCCCATTTGAAGACGCCGCACATCGACCGGTTGGCTCGTGAAGGGGTCTTCTTCAAGAACACGTTCTGCACGACGTCGCTCTGCTCGCCCAGCCGAGCGTCAATCCTCAGCGGCCTGTACGCGCACGCGCACGGCGTCACGAACAACTTCACCGAGTACCCTGCCGAACTCGCCAGCTTCCCGCGCCTCTTACAGTCGGCCGGCTACGAGACCGGCTACATCGGCAAGTACCACATGGGCGAAGAGAACGACGAGAAGCGCCCCGGCTTCGACTTCTTCGCGACGCACAAAGGGCAGGGGAAATACTTCGACACCGAATTCAACGTGGACGGCAAACGCGAGACGCTGCCCGGTTACTACACGCACGTCGTCACCGATTTGGCCGAACGGTGGCTGAAGAAAACGCACACGAAGCCGTGGCTAATGTTTCTGGGCCACAAGGCTCCGCACAGTTTTTATTTCCCGGAGAAGAAGTACGAGCACGCCTTCGATCACGTCGAAGTCCGCTACCCGGACACCGCGTTTCATCTGGAAGACAAGCCCACGTGGATCAAAGAACGATTGCCGACGTGGCACGGCATCTACGGCCCGCTGTTCGAGTGGCGCAAGAAGTTCCCGGACGACAGCCCCGCCGCCGTCAAAGATTTCGCCGCCATGACGCGCGCCTATTGGGGCACGATCCTTTCGGTGGATGATTCCGTCGGTCGGCTGTATCGGCTGCTGGAAGAGAACGGCCAGCTCGACAACACGATCATCGTCTTCATGGGAGACAACGGCCTGCTCAATGGCGAGCACGGCATGGTCGATAAGCGCACGATGCACGAACCGAGCATCCGCATTCCGCTCATCGTGCGATACCCGAAGCTCGCGCCAACGCACTGCCCGCGCGTCGTCGAGCCGCTCGTGCTGACCGTCGATATGGCTCCGAGCCTGCTGGAACTCTGCGGCGTCGAAGCTCCGAAGAACATTCACGGCCGCTCGTGGCGGAAACTGGTGACGCAAGGCGATCCCTCTTGGCGACGCTCGTTCCTGTATCACTACAACTATGAAAAGCAGTTCCCGTACACACCCAACGTGCGCGGCGTCCGCACCGACGAATGGAAGCTGGTCCGCTACCCGCACGGCGACGGCGGCCCCGACCGGCATAAGTCCGAGCTGTATCACGTCGCCTGCGATCCCGACGAACGCTGCAACCTGATCAACGACCCGCGCTGCGCCGGCATCGCCGCGCAGTTGCGAGCCGAACTCGATCGGCTCATGAGCGAGGTCGGCATCACGAGCGACAAGATGCCGCTCGACGAAGGCGTGAAACAACAACTGCCCGACCAGAAGATTCGCTAGCGACGACTTGGGTGGCACGTCCTGACCATCGAGCAATTCACTCAGCCGACATCGAGCAGACATAGAAGAATGGAAGAGCGTGACTGACTTGTAAAAACACCGTTCATCGCATCTCTTGTCGTGCTTGATCCGCTCCGTGCCGTTCGTGTGCTCCGTGTCCCGAATCCTCAGACAGTGGTCCTCACCGTGTTGGAGGTCAGCGATGTCGAACGCCTCTCGTCCCGAGAACATGACCCGCCTCGAGTTTCTGAGTTCGGTGCAGCGTGAGGCTTGGCAACGTGGAGATCGGGTGCTTGTCGAAGCTCTGTTGCGGCAGCATCCCAGCGAGTTGCTCAACGACGAGGAATTGCTCCAACTGGTCATCGGCGAGTTTCAGTTGCGGCGGCAGTGGGGCGACTCTCCGACCGAGGGTGGATTTGCCGCGCGCTTTCCCGCGTTGAAGGATCGGCTGCTGCCTTTGCTCGCCAAGGCTCGAGCCAGTGACAGTCCCGGAACGAGTGAGGTGCAATTGCCGGCCACGTCGCCGACAAGGCAAAGTTTGGAGGTTGGCTCGACGGTGCTGACCTATCGACTCGTGCAACTGTTGGGGGACGGAGCAACCGGGACGACTTGGAAGGCGCGGCACGTCACGCTCGACAAGGACGTCGTCTTGAAAGTGCTTCCCGAACGGTTGACGCAGAACAAGCCGCTTCTCGAACGGTTTGAGCGGGAGACTCAAGCGGTCAGCAAGCTCGATCACCCGCACATCGTCCGTGCGCTCGACGCCGGAGAATGGCAGGGACTGCGCTACCTGGTGATGGAATACGCCGAGGGATTCAAACTCTCGAAGTTGGTGGCCGACGGGAAAGTGCGTTCGGTGGCGGATGTGTGCGAGGTCATTCGCCAGGCGGCGACGGGGCTGCAACATGCTCACGAACACGGATTGGTGCATCGCGACATCCATCCGGACAATCTGATTGTGACGAAGCAGGGCAAGGTGAAAGTTCTGAACCTGGGTGTGGCCCTCTTGAAAGGTGACACGCCTGGCAAGCCAGATCTGGCGACGATCACCGAGCCGGGGGAGATGCTCGGCTCGCCCGATTACATGGCCCCCGAACAGTGGGATGACTCGCACACGGTTGATACGCGGGCGGACGTGTACGCTCTGGGCTGCACGTTGTTCTTTCTGTTGACCGGCCGCGCTCCCTACAGCGACAGCCAGCACCAATCGGTGTTGTCCAAAATGCAGGGACACACCCTTGAGCCCATTCCCGATCTCAAGGCGATGCGTGCGGACGTGCCGGACTCGGTGAACAATCTCTTCCAGTCGTTGATGGCGAAGAACCCCAGCCATCGCCTGCCGACGGCCGCGCTCTTGGCGAAGGAACTCACCACGATCCGCAAGGAACTGCTCGAACCCAGCCGCGCCGCCGCTCCAACGCCGCCCAAGGCCGCAGTGACGGCGTCACCTCCACCTTCGCCGGCCGAGCCTCAAGCGACCGAATCGAATTCCGTCTTGGCGGCGTTTGCCGATGACGGGAGCTCGCGGAAGCCGTCGAAAGAAACTCGCGCGGCTTCGGACGCCAACACTCCGGAAGCGATTGACGACATTGCCGGGTTGGCAGCGGCCTTTCAATCGCCGTCTCCAAAAAACTCACGCGCCGTCAAACATGGTCCTGTCAGCCAGAAACAGAAACTCGTGTGGATCGGAGCGGCCGTCGTGTGTCTGGGAGTTGTTGGCTCGATCTTTGTCTTCAAGACGCTGTCCTCTGCAAAACAAAAACCATCGAAGGCCAGCGTCGCGAAACAGGAGGCCGAGAAAAAGGAAACTTCCAAAAAGAACACCGCCAAGAAAGTGACGTCAACCAGTGCCTCGAAGAAATCGAAGAACGCTCAGCCGCCGCCGGCATTGCCACTTCCGGAACTCGTCCAGCGCGTGGATCGTGGGATCGTTCGCATCGACACCTTCAACGCGAGCAACCAACCCTTGGGGCACGGCACGGGGTTCGTGATCGACGATGGCGGCTTAGTCGCCACCAACTTTCATGTGGTGGATCAGGCCGCGAAAGCGACCGCCACGTTTGAAGAGGGAAAAACGGTCGACATCAAGGGCTTGCGAGCCTGGGACCAAGACGGTGACTTGGCCATTCTGGAACTGGGTGAAGTGGACCGGTTCGTCGAAGTCCTGCCGCTGAACAAGGAGGTCCGCCGCGAACGAGCCATCGACGTGGTCGCCATTGGGCATCCGCAGGGCTTCAAGTTCGTGATTACGCCCGGAATCATCAGCGCCATTCATCGCACCGATCAGTTGCCGGAAGAATATCGTCAGGAACTCCGCGCACCTGACGATTACACCTGGTTGCAAATCGACGCCGCGATCAACAGCGGCAACAGCGGCGGCCCGCTCATGAACCGGCAAGGCGAAGTCATCGGCATCATCACCTGGGTCGTCCAAGGGGCTCAGAATCTCAACTTCGCGATTGATGTGCGCCACTTGCGGCAGTTGTATTCTCAACGCCAACCCATGGCCGTCGCACTCGCGGAAGTGACTGGTCCTATCGGCGAACTGGCCACTCTGTGGTCGCAGTACGAAGGCAAGATGCAGATCCTGGTGGAGGGAGCGCGGCGTTCCAAATCGCGGGACGAGGCCATCGCGTTCATCCAACAGAACCACCCCGCCGTGGACGTGCTGCCGCGCATCAATGCGTTGGCCGAGCGATTTCGTCAGGGACACGTCGCCTTGCCGGCATGGAGCGTGATGTGCCGGATGGTCGATGCCTCGTGCCCGGCGACCTGCGATGAGACGTTCCGCCTGGCGGCGGATCGCATCTGCCAGACGCATCGCGATGACGAGCGGATCATGAATTCGCTGTTGTCACTTCGGCATTCACGGTTGCCGTCCGCTCAAGCCTTGCTGAAGCGTCTCAGCCAGGAGAGCCAGCAAGACAAGATCAAAGCCTGGGCGCTGTATGCCTTGGCCGGTTCTTTGCGAGAGGCCAGCCCCGGTAAGCCATCGGCCGAATCGATCGCAGTCCTGGAGCAAATGAAACGGGACTACGGACATCTGCAACATAACGGCTACATGATTTCCGACATCTGCGAGTCCGAGATCTTCACTGCCAAATTCTTGTCGATCGGTTGCACCGCGCAGGACATCTTCGGACAAGATCAGGACGGCCAGGAGTTCAAGCTCAGCGATTTTCGAGGCAAGGTCGTCGTGCTGGATTTCTGGGCCGATTGGTGTCCGCATTGCGTGGCGATGTATCCGCTGGAACGCATCCTGGTTGAGAAACATGCCAAACGCCCATTTGCTTTGCTGGGCATCAACGCGGACAAAGCCGACCGATTCCGTCAGGTCTTGGACTCGAAGCAGGTGACTTGGCGGAATTGGATCGATGGACCGGGTGGCCCCATCAGCGAAGCTTGGCACGTCTCGTCGTATCCCACGCTGTATGTCCTCGATCACAACGGAGTCATTCGTTATCGCGATGTTCGGGGAGCCGAGCTGGAGGCGGCAGTGGAAAAGCTCTTAGCCGAACTCCCCGCCAGCAAGTGATCGCCGATTGTCTGTCCCGTTGGGGTACGGCCGGCTAATTCGTTGTGTTAGGCAAACTGTAGCCCGACCCCTTGTGGGTCGGAGGATTCGTTGTTTCTGGAGAAATGTCGCTGATTCAAAATCATCCGACCCACAAGGAGTCGGGCTACAGACTTCGCAGTTTCAAGAATTAGCCTGCCGTGCCCGTTGGGGCGTACAGACTTGCTCCCGCGCAGGGCGGACGAACAAGATGCCGCCCCGTGAAATGCCGTAGTCATTGTCCAACGACGGAATCCGAACTCTCACATGGCGGAGTCTTCCATGTCCCCAGCAGGCAAAGTTCTGGTCGCGATCGTTCTTCAGTGCGTGTTGCTGGCACCGAGTGTAAGTCTCGCCGCCGATGATCCGAACCCGGAAGCGACTCGCCAATACGCCGTCGCCTACGGCTTCCAATCGAAGAAGCTGTTCGCGCAAGCGATGCCACGTTGGGCCGAGTTCATCAAAGCGTTTCCGCAGGACACGCGGATCGCGAACGCTCAATATCAGCTTGGCGTTTGCCAGTTGAGCGAGAAGAAGCTGCCGGAGGCGACGGCCACGTTCAAGTTCATCCTGGCCACGTATCCGCAGTTCAAACATCTCGACGCAGCACAATTCAATCTCGGCCTCACGCTGTTCCAAACGGCTCAAACATCCAAGCAACCGAACGATTTCAAGACTGCCGCCGCTGAGTTCGCGAACCTCCCCACCAAGTTCGCGGCGAGTCCGCTCGCTGCCGACGCGACCTATTATCAAGCCGAGAGCCTGTATCTCGCCGCCGACAAACCGAACGCGATCGTCACGTACCAAAAGGTCATCGCGACGTATCCCGCCGCGACGATTTTGCCGGAAGCGTTCTACGGACTCGGCACCACGCAGGCCGATCTCGACCAGCACGTCGAAGCGGTGACGACGTTTACCAAGTTGCTGCAAAGCTTCCCGCAGAGTCCGCTCGTCCCAGAGGCCAAGCTGCGGCTGGGCACGTCGCTCGTCGCGCAGAAGAGACACGCCGAAGCCGAGCCGCACTTTGTGCAAGCTGCCGCTGTCCCCAATTTTCCATTGGCCGATGTCGCCACGCTGAAGCAGGGCCAAGCGCTGTTCGATCAAAACAAATTCCCCGAAGCCGCCGCCGTGCTCGATACGCTGCCGACGAAGTTTCCCAAGAGCGAACAGATCGGCCCCGCTTTCACAGCCACCGGCAAAGCTCGTTTCAAAGCGGGGCAATTCCCGCAGGCTCAAACCGCGCTGGCCACGGTCGTCAACCAAAAGCTGCCGACCGCTCCCGAAGCTGCGTACTGGCTCGGCCGCACGTTGATCGCGCTCAAGCAGCCTGCCACCGTGATCGCGACCGTTGATCCGGTCATCGCCGCGAACGCGCAGAGCGAATTCATCCCGGCATTACAGTTAGTCCGCATCGACTCGATCTACGAAATCCCCGAACGCCGCAAAGAGACGGTCCCGCTGTACGCTCAATTCGCCGGACAGTTCGCCGCCAATGAACTCGCGCCCGAAGCCAAATATCGAGCCGCCCTCGCCGCATTACAGACCGGTGACTTCCCGAACGCGCAGGCTCAAGCGGAACAATTCATCGCGACCGCTCCGTTTGCGAAGCACGCACTCGTCCCGGAAGTCGTCTTCGTCGGGGGCGAGGCGTACTTGCTGAATCAACCGGAAGCGAACCTCGCGAAGGCCGAGCCGCTCTTCCGCCGGCTCGTCACCGAGTTCCCCACGAACCCACACGCTCCGCAAGCCCACGTCCGCATCGGACTCTGTTTGTATTCGGCCGGTGTCGCCGCCAATCAGCCGCCGAAGTTCGAGGAGTGCATCGCGTACCTCAACCAGATCGTCAGCACGTTGAAAGACCCACCGCTGATCGCCGAAGCTCGTTATCTCATCGGCCGAGCACACGGTGATATGAAACGTCACCCCGATGCCGTCGCCGCCTTCCGAGCCGCTCAGCAAGCCAAGCCCGATTGGGACCGCCTCGACGAAGTGCTGCTGGCACTCGGCGTCAGCCTGCGAGCCGTCAACGACGCGCCGAACGCCACCGTCGAACTGACCAAGCTCAATCAAATCGCCACCAGCAAGCTGCGTGACCGAGCGTTGTTTCATCTCGGCGAGATCGATCGCGGACTCAAAAAGCCCGACTCGGCGGTCGCGTTCTACCAGCAAGTCGTCACCGGATTCCCCATGAGCGAACTCGTCCCTGCCGCGATCTATGGCAGCGGGGCCGCACTCTTCGAGAAGCCCGATTACCCAAACGCCGTCACGCACCTGACGAAACTGATCGCCGAGAAACCACAAAGTGAACTCGTCCCCGCCGCACTCTTCCTGCGCGGTCTCTGCCAGCATCGCCTGAAACAATTCGACCCCGCGCTGAAAGACCTCACGCAATTCCTCGCCACGAATAAGGCCGCCGAGAAAGATGCTCTCGATGCCAAGTTCGCGATGGCCCTCTGCCAAGCTGGTTTGAAACAGTTTGCTCCGGAGATCGTGACGCTCACGCAATTGCTCACCGCGAAGCCCGACTACGCGGACGCCGACAAGTGCCACTATGAGATCGCCTTCGCGAACCTCGAACTCAAGAAAGAGAAAGAAGCCGCCGACGCCTTTCGCTTGCTCGCGACGAAACTGCCCAACAGCCCGCTCGCCGCCGAAAGCTGGTTCCGAATCGGCGAGTTCCACGAGACGAACAAGCAACCGACCGAAGCCATCGCCGCCTTCACCGCCGGCCTGACCGCTGCGAAGACGCCCGAACTACGCGAGCGACTGCACTACAAACTCGGCTGGGTTCAGCATGACCAAAAGCAATTTCCCGCCGCGCTGGCTACGTTCCAAAATCAGATCAAAGAGTTCCCGCAGGGGACGCTTGTCGGCGATGCCAGCTTTCTTGCCGGCGATTGCCAATTCCGCCAAGACAAGTTCGCTGAAGCTCTGCCGTTTTACGCCGCCGTCATCGCCGCCAAGAGCGAACGCTTCCACGCGAAAGCTCTTTACCGCAGCGGCACCTGTGCAACGCAACTCAAACAATGGCCGCAAGCCCAACAACACTTCACCGTGCTGATCCAAGCCTTCCCGCAATTCGAGCAGCTCCACGAAGCCCGCTTCGGACTTGGCTTCGCGCAGCAGAACCAAAATCAAATCGACGCCGCCAAGGCCACCTATCTGCAAGTCACCAAAGAAACTCGCACGGAAACCGCCGCCAAAGCCCGCTTCATGATGGGCCAATGTGCTCTGGCCGCAAAGAACAACGCCGAAGCCACCGAACACTTCCTCGAAGCCGCCTTCGGCTACCCCTATGAAGAATGGCAATGCCAGAGCCACTTCGAGGCCGCGAAGTGTTTCATCGAACTCAAGGACACCGAGAAAGCCCGCGAGTCCCTCGAAACCGTCACCAAACGTTTCCCGAATCACGTCCGAGCCAAAGACGCGACGACGTTACTGGCGGGTCTGAAGTAACCCAGTCGTTCAATTCTGAGCCGTCAGCAACCGTCAAACTTGCGACGGGGTTCTGCGGAACTATACTCCGCCCCCCTCGCGCATCGGCTGCGATCACCAGATCGCTGACCGGCGCAAATCACTGCCGGGCAACTGGCGGAGTTGGCAATCATGCCCGGTAAAGGAATCAGTCGTTACAGAGATTTGCGGTCGTGGCGAAATTGGCAGACGCACTAGCTTGAGGTGCTAGCGCCCGCAAGGGCTTGGAGGTTCGAGTCCTCTCGACCGCATTCATGACATCCCATCCGAGCGTGAGCTTGTGCGGCCGCTCGAAAACTCTGCGTCCGATCACGCCGCCCCTGTGGCTTGCTGTTGAGGACTCGCGCCCTTGTGATATCCACCAAGTGGCATCGGGTACTCAACTCATTGGGGCATCTCATGGACGCGAATCGGCATCTGCTCTTTGCCGTGTTGGCCTTCGAGAGCGATTTGATCGACCTCGCGCAGCTCACCGCCGCCTGCCGAGCGTGGGCGGCCGACAAATCGAAACCGATCGCCGACTTGCTGGTCGAACGCGGCTGGCTGACGCTGAAGAATCGCGAGTTCATCGAAGAACTCGTCGCCCGCAAGCTGGCGAAGCATCAGCACGATCCGCGCGTCACGTTGAACTCGGTCGTGCGCGGCGACGTCTGCGACGCGATCAAGCAAGTCGAGGATGCCGACATCCAGCAGTCGCTCAGTTCGTGGCCGTCGAGCGGGCCGGTGCTGATCGAAACGATTG
>CAMDEA010000055.1 GCA_945893045.1 Planctomyces sp. SH-PL62 | reverse complement strand
GCGGAAGAGTAGTGGTGAGTCCTCCCTGCGAAAAGCGCGACTGGACCGAATGCCGACGGGACGAGCCGGGGTCAGGTCTTCAAATTTCAAAATTGCCGAGGCAATTTTGAAATTTGAAGACCTGACCCCGGAGGCGGCGAGCCTCAGTGTCGTGGACGAATTCACGGTCTCCAACGGCCAGCAGCTCAGAGACCGGGGCGGGTTCTATGATGCCCTGCATCTTCAATACCTGCTGGCTCACAAGAATGGCAAACAGGGCGTTGTGACTTATGTGGAGGAAGCAACGCATCAAGTCAGCACAGTGACTTTCATAGGTCTTGGGGAAGCGGCCGGGCAGACGAATGACTCCAATTGGCAGATGGGCATCACGAGTTTCTGGCAAGACCCGGCTAACGGGAATGTTCGTGTTGCGGGGTTTAGCAGTGATGTCACCGGAGTAAGCATAAAGGCCGTGTATTGGTTTGCCCCCAATGTTCCGACAGTGGTCGAGACGCTACCGAGCGTTACCTCAACTTCCGATGCGATAATCGCGCAAGGATTGAATGGAAACGCTGTTGGCAAGTCATCTCTCCTGCCCGTGCAATACGACCCGAATGCTCTAAATCCTGTCCTCCTTGATCCAGGGATCGATTCAACGGGAAGGCAATTGACTGGTGGAGGAACTGCGGTAAGTGATGATGGGACCGTGATCGCGACCTTGTTGACGAATGGCGAAAACGAAGTGCCGGCTTACTTCGTCAATCAACAGATCACGTTTCCTGACCTCGAAGGCAACTACATCAGTTATGGCACTCTTAATGTGGTGAGCGGAGACGGGCGAGTGGTTGGCGGATCTCTCGTCACGAATCCGGAGACCGATCCCGACGCGGATTATCACGGCGTGTTGGTGGATACTCAGACCAACAAAATCATCCAGGACTTCGGCGCGGGCACGGATGTTGTCGATCTCATCACCGATCCCTCGACAGGGCACTTTGTCGCGGGCATCAACTCTACGGACGGAAGCTCTCCCCGGTTGTTCGTGGAGAGTCTGGGGTTGGTGGCGCTGAGCGAACTCTTTCCCGGCTTCACCGGCAACCGCATCATCGACCTCATCCCGCGGCCGGATGGGTTTGCGGTGGTCTCGGATTCGGGATTTGTGGGAGTGCTGCGGGAAAGCGATCCCGGCCCGCGCGAGGCGACGGTCAGCATCACCGTGAACTCGGTGAATGACGCGCCGACGCTGACCAACGCCATTGGCAATCAGAACGTGATGGAAGGTTCGGCGTTCACGTTTGCCTTCGCGGTGGACACGTTCGCGGATATGGATGTGGGCGATTCGCTGACGTACTCGGCGACGCGGTCGGACGGGAGCGCGTTGCCAAGTTGGTTGAGCTTCAATGCCGCAACGCGCACGTTCGCTGGAATGCCAACGAGCGCCAACGTCGGCAGATTGCCGATCCGGGTCACGGCGACCGACACAAGCCACGTGAGCGTCAGCGAGACATTCGACCTCGCCGTTCTCGGCACGAAAGTCGAAGTGTCGGACGGAATCGCCACCATCTCGGACATCGGCGGCGCGAGCAATGACATGGTCGGACTCGCGGTGATGGGCGGTTTCTTGTTGGTGTCCATCGAAGGGGCCACGTCGGAAATCCCGATTGCGGGTCTGACGAATTTGAATATCAACGGTGGCGGTGGTGATGACACTTTGACGTTGGACTTCAGCAGCGGCACGCTGCCGTTCCACATCACCTTTAACGGCGGAGTGGGAGGAAACGACAAGCTGGCCGTGATTGGCGACGATGTCGATGACTCGGTGAATTACACGCCCGGCTTGGCCACCGGATCAGGAACATTGAGCTACAACGACGGGGCCAACATTCGCATGGTCGTGATTTTGGAATTGGAGCCGGTGGACATCACGGGCGTGCCGTCGGTGACGGTGAGTGGTTCGTCGGGCGTGGACAACTTCACGTTGTCCAACGGCTTTGACTCGACGATGGGCGGACTCATCCCGGCCGTGGTTGTGTCTGGCAAACGGAACGGTGTGACGATCGAGGCCCCTCACATTTGGAACGTCGGCTCATTGACGATCGACACGGGTGCGGGCAACGACGTCATCAACGCGGCAGCCATCCGTTTGGCCGTTGTGCTCAATGGCGGAGCCGGTAACGACACGCTCACCGGTGGAGCTGGGAACGACACGCTCAGTGGCGGTACCGGCAAAGATTCGCTCAACGGTGGCGCGGGGACCGACACGGTTGTCGAAACGACGGCAGATGCTGTGATGACGCTCACGAACACGCAACTGACTGGGAACGGGACGGACAAACTGACGAACATCGAACGCGCCGTGCTCACCGGCACGGCGGGAAGCAACACGCTGGATGCGTCAGCCTTCACGCTTGGCAACGTCACGCTGCTGGGTGGCGCTGGCAACGACACGTTGATCGGCGGCACCGCCAACGATTCTCTGGATGGCGGCGCGGGAACCGACTTGGGGCGGCAATCCTCACGATCCAGTCAATCTTTCACGGCCAGCACGAATGTTGTCACCGGGGCGGGCAGTGATTTGTGGACGTCGATCGAACGCCTGCACTTCATCGGCACCGGCAATGTCGCCACGACGCTCGATGCCTCGCAGTTTATCGGGAACGTGACACTCGCCGGCGGCTCCGGCAACGACGTGCTGATCGGTGGCAGTCGTAACAACGTCCTCAGCGGCAACGCGGGCAACGATCTGCTGACGGGCGGCGATACCGCCGACACGCTCAGCGGCGGAGCGGGCAACGACATCCTCGTGGGCAATGGCGGCAGCGATCTGCTCATTGGCCAAGCCGGCAACGATACGCTACGCGGCGGCAACGGCGACGATCGGATGTTTGGCGATGTGGGCCGCGACATCCTCTTCGGCGGGAGCGGCAGCGACCTGCTGAATGGCGGCGCTGGAGATGACGTCCTGACGGGCGAAACCGGCGACGACACGATCAACGGCGGTGCCGGCAGTGACGCGATCAGCGGCGGAAACGGCAACGACCTGCTCAACGGAGGTCTCGGCAGCGATACGATCCTGGGGGGCAGCGGAGACGATGTTTTGCGAAATGAGGGAGGGTCTGACTACCTCTCAGGCGATAACGGCAACGACCGTTTCGTCGCTTCCGGCGCTCACATCATCCTGGGCGGAGGCGACGACACCGTCAGCGGCTCGGGCAACAAGATCGACGCTGTCTTCATCTTTGACTTCGAGAGATTGCTGGTGTGATGCAGACTCGACGCAACTTGTAGGTTGGGACTCCGTCCCGACCGGTCGGGACGGAGTCCCAACCTACGGCAACCAGTCAGGGGTCAGGTCGTCCAACGTCGTGTGGCGCAGGAATCTTGGCCCCATGCCGGTCGACGACATCCTGAACTACGTCGAGCTTGCGGAGCATCCGCTCCGGTGACCTCGAAGAAAGCCGCAAGACGGCCGAGGGCGGCCATCCTACGAGAAGGCCAGTGAGTCGATCCTTTGGATCGCTTCCAAGGCACCGCACGCGAGCGAGATTCCGCCGCGGGGGGTGTCCGATTCGCGCGGGTTGACCCGAATCAGCACATCGGCTCGGCCTTCGCATTCGTAGCGAACGGTTGGGATGGCTAAGCCGGCTCCGAATTCGACCGCAACGACTCGCTTGCCGGCGACGGATCTCAGCCAGCGAGCGTATCGCTCCTCCTGTTCCGACGTGCGATCGGGAATCCAGCCACCATCGCCGAACATCAGCACGTTCGGCCGGGCCAGGCCACCGCATCGAGGGCACGTCGGTAGCGGCGAGGTCGCGCGGACGCGCGCCATGTCCACGTCGATCCGCAGGTCGTCCGCTGGCCAGATATCACGCGAGCAGCCACGCACGCACTGAGCGAAGTGAATCGAGCCGTGGCATTCGAGGATGCGTCTCTCGTCGAAGCCCGCTCGCGCGAAGTGTCCATCGACGTTACTCGTGAAGACGAAGTAGCCGGCAGGCCGAGACACAGCCCACTGACGCAGAATCTGAAACCCGGCGTGAGGCGGCGTGTCGCGATACAGATTCAGCCGATGCCCGAAGAAGCCCCACGCCTGCGCCGGATCGTCGCGGAACCAAATCGGATTCGAGACCGACACGAATGACCTTCCGCGAAACGGCGGATACGCCTTCCAGAAACCGTCGTTGCCTCGAAAGTCCGGCAGGCCGGAATCGACGCCCATGCCAGCCCCTGCGCCGATCAGCAGCACATCGGCTTCGGCAATCGCGCGGGCCGCTTGCTCAAAGGATTCGTCGGTCATCACAGGAGACGTCACTGCGCCGCCTTCACTGTGAGCAAGACCGTCGTTTCGGAAATGACCGGATAGCCGTTCCTCAGCGTGAAAGCTCGCACCACCAGCGATTGCTCGCCGACGAGCTTGGCGTCATTGGCGACGCGCACGATCAACGTCGTTTCCTTTTGCCCTGCGGACAACGGAATCGGTTCGGCGGTCAGTAAGTTGGTTTGATCTTCAGACGGCATCACGGTGATCTTGATCGGCTCTCGCAGTTCCGAAGCGAGCGACAGCGCCAGTGGGATGCGGACTTCGCTGCCGAGCGTCACGGTCGGCTCGCCGGCCGAGTGGCTGAGCTTCATCAATGCTCCTTCGGGGAGGATGCCGACGCGAAGCTCTTGCTTTTGCAGCAGCGTGCGGATGTTGCCTTTCGGGTCGGCGACCTTCACAGCTCCGTTGATAATCATGCGGCTGGTTTTGGTGGTCTCCATCCATTCGGGGACGAAGATTGGGTACTCGACCCGCTTGGCGTCGGCTGGAACGAGGAACTCATCGCTGGATAAGCCTTGTCGGTGGCGCTGTTGCTTGGCGGTCATCTCCAGTGTGATCGGGCCGGCGAAGCCTTCGAGTCGCTCAATCTTGTACGGGAACAAGTGCGTGCTGCCGCGATGGACTTTGCTGACGTCGTCGAGTCCTTCTGGCATCAGCTTGATGCGCGGCTTCATCGTCGTGGCGAGTAACACCGTGCCAGCTTTGCGCGTTGATGGCTGGCCGTTGAGCGTCGGCGTGGCGGTGATCGCGCAAAGACTGGCGGTTGTGGCGGCGTCGGCCGCGCAGGTCAGGTCGATCGTGAGATCGTTCTTCTTTTCGGGGATCGCCAAGTCCGCCGGAACCGTCACGCCTGCGGGGAGTCCGGTCAGCGTGATCGGGATCGGGCCGGCGAAGCCGCCGTCGCGAACGACTTTGATCGCCAACTTCGCGGGCGTGCCGATGACGATGGGAAGTTGTGTCGGGAATGTGATCGTGATGTCTTCGCGCGGTGGCTCGATGCTCAGCCGATAGTTGGCGGCGCGCGAACCGCTCTTGCCGGAGCGATCGACGACGAGGATGCGGTACGCTCCATCGACCGGCACCGCCAGCGTGAGGGACGCATCGGTCGTCCCTTTTTCGTCATCGTTGGTGGCGACTTGTTTGCCGTCGGGGCCGAGCACTTGCAACTCCAGATCGAGTGGTGAGCCAATCGCGCGGGCCTGAGCGTTGATGTCCCATTTGTCGCCCTTCTTGAGTTCGATCGTGAACTGATCGGAGCCGAAGCGTGAATCAATGGCTCCCGTCACCGCGCTGGGCGCGGTCAACGGAGTTGCTCCGGTTGCGGCTTCGAGTTGCTCGGCGAGATCAGTGACGAGCAGCGTGTGCGGCTTCGCATTTCCGAATGGTGTTTCCACCGAATACGCGAACGACTTCACGTCGGCTGCCGCTGGAAACGTCACGTCGCGCGTGACGGTCTCCAATTGCGGACCACCGGTCGCGAGGCCGATGCCGACGAACTCGACCTTGCGCGCTTCGCCCCGCTTGCCGGCAGCGGGATAAGCCGACTCGACGTGCGAGCCGGGAGTCAGCAGCAGGCGATAGACGTAGGACCGGTCACCCGCGAAATCGAGATCGTGCAGACTGAGTTCATACGGCGTGTCGGCTTGAGCGATCATCGTCTGTGTCAGATCGCGGCCTTCGGAGTCGGACGCATCGAGAACGACTTTGCCACTCGAATCACGCACCTGCAACATGCCGTGCAGCGGCGAGTTCATCCGCCGCGCGAGTAACTCAATCGTGACCGGCCCCGCTTTGGGGACTCGGAACTGATAGCGATCGACTTCCTCGATGCGTCGAATCTGACCGGAGACCGTCACCGGCAACACGGGCAAGACTTGAGGCGTCTTCCGTTTCGCGTCGTCGATCACTTCGGGGACGCTGCCGATGTGAAACGACTCGACCGGGGAAGCTCCGTTGGCGTTTGCGACCTGCCACTTCACCAGCCCCGGCGGGACATCGGCCGGGACGGTCAGCTTGGCTTTGAACTCGCGCGGGCAGGGCCATGCCATGCCACGAGCTTTGTAGCCGAACCAATACGGCGGCTCTGGTACGAGGACTCCTGATGGCGGGCCGATGATTTCCAGCTTGATGCGCGGATCGTGCAACAAGAGCTGCATGTCCGGCGTCCAATCGTAGCCACCGAGGATCACCTCGACCGTCGTCCCGGCTTGACCTCCGGTGGGATGGACGTAGCCGATTTCCGGAACGAGTTGGGCGTGGGCCGAATTCAGCCAAGAAAGCATCCCCAGAGCGGCCAACAACAGCAATTTCCAGCGTGACATCGGAAGGAACCTCGCGCGGTGTCAGGGTCAGTATCGCCACGACTGCGAGAGTCTAATCAAACCTCTCGCGCTAAACATCACTTTGGATTTCCTGCGGATCCAGGACGCTCCAGCACGGCGAAAACTCCAAGTGAGAACTCACCCGTGCAGGCAATGTGAAGATTGCAACCATCGCGGGCAACGTATAGAGTGCTCCCTTCAAATCGCATTTCTAGTACCGTCAATCGACGGAACAATGGCCGTTTTCATTTCCCATTCTTCATTTGAGAAAGGTCGTATGATGGGTCACGTTCATGCTGTGCGCCGTGGTTTTACTCTGATCGAGTTGTTGGTGGTGATCGCGATCATCGCCGTCTTGATCGCCTTATTGCTTCCCGCAGTCCAGCAGGCGCGGGAAGCGGCCCGCCGGAGCCAGTGCCGGAACAACCTGAAACAAATCGGACTCGCACTGCAAAACTACCACAGTTCGTTGAATGTCTTTCCTCCCGCGTACGTCTCCAAGATCGTGCCCATTTCGCCGGCGACGCTCAATACTTCGGAAGTCGGCATGTGGGCTTGGGGAACGCTCGTTCTGCCATACATGGATCAAGCCGCGTTGTATGCCAAATTGGGGCCCGGCAAAAAATTGCTGGAAAACGTTGCAGCAGACGTAGCTGGCGGGGGTCGGGCGGCTCTTCAAACACCGTTGCCGGCTTTCCGATGCGCGAGCGATACCGGTCCGGTGCTGAACAACTTCGATAACACCGTTGCCGGCAATCCGATGGCCGGCAACCAGTACTCCCGATTCATCACGAACGGGGCAGGTAAGTTTCCCATCGCCACATCCAATTATGTGATGTGCGCGAACGCCGGAGACAGCACGACTCCTGCGGCTTTCGCCGGCCAATATGGACCGGCTCTGGGACTCGGCTCGATGAATTCGAGTGTTCGAATGGGAGACATTAAGGATGGAACCTCAAATACCTTTGCCGTCGGTGAGCGCGCGTGGCAGTTCAAGGATTTGCTGGCGGGTGCCGGAGTGATTTACGGTCACAGTGCGTCACCTCTTGCAAATATCGATCAGAGTACCAGTTACAATGTCAAAAGTTCTGGGACGAATGTTCTGGGGATTACCTACGATGGGCTCAACTGGAATACGAATAATCGAGGGCACGCAGGCCGGGCTTTCAGCAGCCCTCACACGGGAGGAGTCTTTTTCGTGATGTGTGATGGAGCCGTCCGCTTTATCAATGAGAACATCAGTCAAAGAAAAGGCACCGTGAGCGTCGCTCCCTATCCCGCTGACATCGTGACCCACACCTTAGGCCGGCTGGCTTGCCGCAATGACGGCAAGCCTGTGGGTGAGTTCTAGGACGCATCGCCGAGGAGTTGGTGGGACGCGTCTCTCCGTTCATCACGGTGCGCCGTGATGAACGGTTTCTTTTCGGCGACGCTCGGATGCGCAGCGTGGCTGGCGTTGTTTGAGGCAGTTTCAAAACTCGTCCGACGCGCGCACTGCCGACACATTTCAACAAGCAGGAGTTGACGACATGACGACGACCGTAACGCGAGCCTGGGTGTTGCCATTGCTGGCTGTTTCTTTATTGGTAAGTAGTCTGGGTTGTGGCGGAGGAGACTTGCCGGAACTGGGGACGGTGAAGGGCAAAGTGACGCTGGATGGACAGCCGCTGGCTGGCGTGATGGTTCAATTCCATCCCTTGGCTGAGGGCCGGCCGGGGTCTGGGGTCACCGACAAGGATGGGAACTATGTCCTGATGTACGATGGCGGCGTCAGAGGGACAAAGGTGGGAGCCAATAAGGTCGAGATCAACACGGTCTGGCCGGATGGCGAACCGGGAGCAGGGCAATCGGAAACGATTCTTCCGAAATACAATTCCGCAACAACCTTGAAAGAAGAGATCAAGAAGGGGAGCAATACGTTCGATTTCGCACTGCAATCGAAGTAGGCCGTTCATCATGCCCACCACGAATCGCATCCGCTGGCCGTTGTTCGTCGCTGCGTTCGCCATGATCGTCGCCGCGTTGGGCGTGTTCGTCTGGAGTCGCGGCGAAAGGGCCAACTTGGTCGCGGGTTCGAGTCAGACATCAAATGCGCTTCGCGCCAAGATTCAAAAGCTGAAGGGTTTCGTCACCGTTGACGACGAGAACCCGGACAAGCTGGTGGCTGTGAACCTTGGTGGGACGACCCTGACCGATTCCGAGATGGCGTTCCTGGAAGGAGCGACCGGGCTGCGGGAATTGCACCTGTTCGGGACGAAGATCACGGATCAAGGGTTGGTGCATGTGCGGAATTTGACCGACCTGCGGATTCTGAATCTCAGCAATACTCAGGTCACCGATGCGGGGCTGGTCCATCTGGAGGGATTGACCGACTTGCGGATTCTGAACCTCAGCGACACCCAGGTGACCGACGCTGGGCTGGAGCGATTGCAGGGGATGATCGAACTTCAAACATTGAACCTCCACGGGACCAAAGTCATTGGTCCCGGGCTGTCGCACCTGGAGGGGATGTCCGGTCTTCAAGAGGTGTGGCTCAGCAATACCAAGGTTGGCGATGAGGGGCTGTCGCACTTGGAGAGATTTACCAAACTCCGAATCCTGGACCTCGGCAACACCCCGATTACCGACGCTGGGCTGGTGAATTTCAAGGAGATGTCGGAGCTCCAAGACTTGTGGTTCGGCGGCACGCAAATCAGCGACGCCGGGCTGGCGCATCTGGAAGGACTCGTCACGCTGTTGCGGCTGCGGCTAAACCATTCCAAGGTGCTTGGCGACGGACTGGCACATCTGAAGGGCATGTCCGATCTCAAGGAGTTAGACCTCCGTGGCACGCAAATCGACGACGCCGATCTGGTGCATATGCTGGTCTTAACCAAGCTGCAAGTACTAGAGGTCGGTGAGACTCAGGTCACCGCCGGCGGCGCGAGGAATCTCAATAAGACACTGACAAGCTGCTTCATTCCTCCATTCTCGACCCTGGATTACTAATCCGCTGCGGACCGCGCTGCTGATTGAGAGGCTATCCGAAAAGTCGTCTTTTCTTTCGTAGCCCGACCCCTTGTGGGTCGGAGGATTCGATTTTGCTGCGGAATTGTCGCTTATTCAAAATCCTCCGACCCACAAGGGGTCGGGCTACGGGCTTTTCGGATAGCCTCTGAGACATGAGTCCTCTGTTGCCATGAATCTCATCCGTTACTTGCTGTTGGCCGTCGGCCTGCTGTATTTGGGTTCGGCTCCTGCGGATCGTGCGGACTCGTTTCGCGTGTTGCCCTACGTGCAGAATCCCGCACCAGACGCGATGACGATCCGCTGGCTTTCGACCACCGAGGAACCGGGTCTCCTCATCGTGGAAACTCCGGAGGGACCGCGCGAGTTCCGCTCGCGGCCCAAGCACGCGAGCACGCTCGCATTCAATGCGGTCCAGCCGGAACCGGGAGGTCCACACCCTGGCCTTCCCTGGTTGCACAGCATTCGCGTCGCAGCGCTGACACCGGGATCAAAATATGCCTACCGCGCCCGTCAAGGAACGCAACAACATGCCGGCTCTTTTCGGACCGCCCCCGCCCCCTCGGCCGATCAGTCGATCCGATTCATCGTCTATTCCGACTGTGAGACCGAGCCCGAATCGACGACCAGTCCGCCCGTCGATTGGCCGGCACCGACGGGCAGCAATCGACCGGAGGGGCTGACTCGATACGTCGCCGACCAGACCACCGGCTGCCGCGAGAACTGCAAGCTCATGGCCGCGCGACAACCGGATTTCCTCGTGGTCGCCGGCGATCTTGTTGAAACCGGTGGCGAGCAGCGCGACTGGGACGAATTCTGGCGGCATCACGCGGGAGAGTACGGCACGGTCGCCAGCAGCGTGCCACTCCTCGCGGCGTTGGGGAATCATGAAAACTACGCTGGTCCCGGCGGCGGCTATTCCGCCCAGGGAGCGAACTTCGCCACCGCCAAGTTCCTGACGTATTTTGAGGTGCCCGACAATCAGGCCACGGATCCGAAGCATCGCGGGCGCTATTACCGTATCGACTATGGGCCGATCACACTCATCACGCTGGATTCGAGCGACGGCTTGCCGGACAAATCGGCCTCCGACACCAACCATTCGCTCGCCGCCAGTCAGGCTCCCGATTTCAACCCCGGTTCCGAGCAATACCGCTGGTGCGAACGGCAGTTGGCCGAGGCCCAGCAGAAGAGCCGCTTCACCTTCGTGCAGTTTCACCACACGATGTACGGTTCGGGACCGCACAGCATTCCGTTTGGAAAACCCAATTTCTCCGGTCAGTCCGGGATCGCGATGCGGGTGATCCAACCGCTGCTGTTCCGCTACGGCGTCGATGCCGTTTTCTCTGGCCACGACGAAATGCTCGAACGCTCGCTGGTGACGGGGACGGAAACTCTCGCTGACGGCACGAACCGCCCGCACTCCATCCACTTCTACGACATCGGAATTGGCGGTGACGGACTCCGAGGTCCGTCGACGGGCTATGACAATCCTTATCGCAAATTCCTCGCGCACGAGGACGCGCCGGAAATCTGGAACGGGAAACAACTCGTCTCCGGTGGCAAGCACTACGGCCACCTCGAAGTCAACGTCTCCCCCAACGCCAACGGAGAATGGCAGGCGGAACTGACGCCAGTGCATGTATTCCCGCGGATGAACTCCCAAGGCGATGTCATCGGCTGGGAGCGCCGCACCTACATGGATGTGGTGACGCTTAGATCCCCTTCCAGGAAGCCAGCGACGAAGAAAAGTTGACCAACTTTGATCCGGCACGATTGCCGCACGGCGATTCGGAACGCCGGAGAACTCGGCCGCGGCGTGTGGAAATCTCGACGAGCCTGTGAGAACATGAGGTTGCTAAGAACCCGTTCAAGATTAACTCCGCTTGGCCTGTAGCCCGTGCCCTTGTGGCACGGAGGATTCTGCCTGGCCTTTGAACGAAATCAATCCTCCGACCCACAAGGGGTCGGGCTACGACAAAACGCGGAGTTGTTCTTGGACAGGTTGCTAAGGCAGAAACACTGCCCGACAGACATGGCTCGTGGTTCGTTTGAGGAATGCTTCAGTTCATGACGACTCCAAAGTTTGTGACTCGCTGGCGAGGTGAAGACCTGGGCCACCCGATCCCGGAAGAACGACATGCCGTGTCGGTCTGTCTGCCTCGTTGGCGTGACAACGTCGGTTATGAAGAGGGCGATCCGGCCGTCACCGGCGCGATGCAATGCGGGTATCCGCGCTTCTTCTTTCATCCCGACACCGCGCGGTTGTTCGCCGAGTGTGAGCGCCGGCTGGCTCGGCCGGGCGAATGCGCGATCGCGTTTCCCTCGGAGCGTGTCGCGCGGCGGTGTGCGGAGTTCGTTCGCCGCGAAACGGGAGCGGACGTGCGGACCGCTGCGTGCTTGAGTGACAGTGTTCATGCCGTGTTCATGCCGGTGGCTGCGCGGGAGACGGCCAAAGCGTTCTGGCAACATGCGGGAGAGATCGTGCCTTCGCGTCAAGCGGCGGCGTTGCTGAAAGGCCGCGTGTTGGATTCGGCCGAAGGTGCTCGCGAGAAGCAACTACTTCGCGAGCGAGTGGCGGAGTTGCAAGGTTGCTCGGCCGACGACGTCTATTTGTTTCCGTCGGGCATGGCGGCGATCTTCACCGCGTACCGGCTGTTTCAACGGCTGCGGCCGGAAGCTCGCAGCATTCAGTTTGGATTTCCGTATGTGGATAACTTGAAGGTCCAGCAGCGGCTGTCGCGCGTGCGGCCGGTCGAACGGGCAGTCTCGTTCTTTCCGCGCGGCACCGAGTCCGACATCGACGAGGTCGCGCGTTTGGCGGCAGCGGAACCGCTTCTAGGACTGGTCGTCGAGTTGCCGGGGAATCCGTTGCTCGGCAGTCCCAACGTCGCGCGGCTCAGCGAGCTGTCATTGCGGCATGACTTTCCGCTGTTGATCGACGACACGCTGGCGGCGTGCGTGAATCTCGACACGTTGCCGGTCGCGGATGTCGTCGCCACGAGCCTCACGAAATACTTTTCTGGTGCGGGCAACGTGCTGGCCGGCTCGCTGGTGCTCAATCGCGAGCGGCCTTACTACGAACGATTGAAGAGGCTCTTGGCCGAAGAGTTCGAGGACATCTTCTACGGTGAAGATGCGATCGTGCTGGAACGCAACTCGCGCGATGTGGCCCAGCGAATTCCGAAGATCAACGCCAACGCCGCGCGGCTGTGCGAGTTTCTCGCCGAGCGTCCGGAGGTGGCCGACGTTTTTTATCCGGCGCGAGTGGACCGCGCGAATTACGAACGGCATCTCCGTCCGGGAGGCGGGTTCGGCGGATTGTTCTCGGTGGTGTTGCGCGATGCGGCGGCGAAGACCGAGCGGTTTTACGACGCGCTGCAAATCTCCAAAGGGCCAAACTTGGGGACCAGCTTCACGCTCTGCTGTCCGTTCACGATCTTGGCTCACTATCGCGAGTTGGATTTCGCGGAGAGCTGCGGCATCTCGCGGCATCTGATTCGCGTTTCTGTCGGCGCGGAAGACTCGGCCTGGCAGATCGAGCGGTTCGCCGAGGCGCTGCGTGCCTGAACGCGGAGCGGCTATCGACGATCCGTGGTGAACTCGTCGAGTTCGAGAACGCGAATCGCGTATTCGCCGCGAACGTGCATGGCCAGCCGCCGGCCGTTGTCGCTGAAGCGCAGGCGGATGGCCGGGCGCGGGCCAGTCGGGAAGCGCAGGAATTCTTGGAACGTGTTTTGGCTGCGCCGCCAAAGCCGGATCGTTTTGTCTTCGCTGGCCGAGGCGAGCCACTGGCCGCTGGAGTCCATCGTCAGCGACGTGATCGCTTCCGCGTGGGCCGACCATTCGTGTTGTGTCTGGTTCAGATCGCACCAATGAATGCGGCCCGATTCGGTGCCGGCGGCGAAGTGCGTTTCGTCGGAGTCCAGCACGATCGCGGAGACCGGTGCGGACTTGGGCAGCGACTGCTCGCGCCCTGCGGCGAGGGCATCGGGAGTGGTGACCCACACGCTTCCCTTCCGCAGACCGGCGACGACGACGGAACGTCCGGCATCGAGGCAACGAATCTCGCCGAGACCGGTCGATAACGCGGCGATCGTCTTCGAATAATCGAAGGCCGAGACGACTTTCAGTTCCGGAAGCGACCAGGACGCAAGATGCGTGGCTTCGCCGATGATGCCCACCAATCGTGAGCCGGACGTCGAAGCCACCAGTGCCGGAGCCGTCTTGTCGACAAACAACTTGTTGGGACGCAGATAAGGCAACGCCACCACCTGTTTCAATCTTACGGTGCGCGTCGGCGAACCACTTGGCAGCCGCAAAATCACGCCGACCGCGGAAGTGGCCTCGACGTCCTGCCGACTCCAGGCATCGAGCGCCAGCCAGACGTCCTGATCGGCAGGCAGGCAACTGCCGGGAATGCCCTCCACTTTCGCGCGGCTTTTCTTGAAGCCACCCGTCTCGCAGAAGGTGCCCTCGACGGACGGTGTCTCCGCGCGGACTTGGGCCAGGAACACCCAAATGTCGCCGGGCCAATCGCGAGTTTTCTCCGGTGTGAGAAGGAGACGCACTTCGGCCGGTTCGTCCGTCGTGGCTGCCAATCGCAAGACGTGGCCGGCCGGCGCAAGAGCATCTGGTTCGAGCGACGACGTGCCGCCAGTCACCTGCAAGTCGTTGAGGTCGATCACGACGGGCCGCAGCGACAGATGTTCGGCCCAGCGCACATGGCCGTTCTCGGTCCAATCCAAGAGACCCATTCGCGGCGTTGCGGCGAAGATGTCATTTCCATCGCGTGCGATCGCCACGGACGAGGCACCGCGCTCGCCATCCGAGAATTGCCAGTTCAGCGGAGAGAGGATCGTGTTCCTCGCCAGGATTTTTCCGGTGGCCACGTCCCAGCGCACGGTGTCGTGCGAGTGCCCCCCTTTCGCGAATGCGAGGGGACGTTCCTGAATCGTTGCGACCGATTGTCCATTCGCCGACAGATCACACGCCGCGATGACGCCACCTTGCAGGCCGATCGTCCGTAACGGGCCGCCCGCTCGCAATTCGTAAACAAAGAGCTGCGGCCCGCTGGTGATAGCGACTCGTTGCGTGGCCGACTCGCTGTCGATTCTGCTGACGGCAACTCGCAGCGGTTCCGCGGTGAAGGCGGGAGTCGCCAGCAACTGCCGTCCGCTGGCGGCGTCCCACACGCGGATGCGCCGATCTCCGTCCGCCGTGAACAACAAATGGTCGTCGTTGGCAAACGTGAGTCCGTTCTCACCCAGCCGACCCGCTGTCGTTTCATCGCGCAACGTGGTCATGTCGTCTCCCAGACGCGAGTCGCACAGTGCGATCCCGTTGTCGGTCGCAATGGCCAAGAGACGCCCCGCCGCTCCAAAGGCCATGCGATTGCCGCGCAGGTCAGTGCGCCAAGAGCTTTGAGGACCGCTGTCGCTCAGCAGCCCCATCTGTACCTTTTCATTTTCGGATCGCGCGACCCGCTGGCCATCGGGATGCAGAGCGAACCATTGAGTGGGCCAGGGGGCGATGGCGGCGGGCTTCCAATCGGGCGCGAGCCATTGCCTGGTCTCGGATCGAGAGGCCACCAGCCGCGAACTCTCTCTGGAGAATTCGATCGCTTCGACATCTCCTTCGAAAGCCTGCCACTCCGTTGCGGAGGCAGCCTCGTTCGACAAATCCCACACAATGATGCGGCCGTTGCGCGTCCCTGCGGCGAGGTACTTGCCATCTGACGAGAACACCAGCGAGGCCACACCCTCTTGCGGCTTCTTGCTCGGCGCACTGTCCGCGGCTCCGAACCTCTTCTTGAGAAAACCCAGATTGAACGAGTTGAGTTGGTCCATCACGATGTTTCGCGAAAGAGTCTGGACGACCTTCATCGACTTCAGGTCGTAAACGAAAACCTCCAGAGACACCCCTCCCTTGAGCTTCCCGACCGCCAGCCGTTGGCCGCTCGGTTCAAACGCGACGGCCCCCAAGGCGGCTTTGTTCTCCTGCGTGAGCGGTTCGCCAATCAGCCGCAAATCCACCGCGGTCTCACATCGCAGAGCCAAGTTACGCAGCGTCAGATCGTCACGCGATTTTGTCGAATGCGCCTCTGTCTCGCGGATCTGCTCGAGTGCTTTCCACGTCCATCCCAGTGATTTCTGTGCTATGGCGTCGCTAACGATCATTGCGCGTTCGCGCGTGTCCGCCAACTCTTCTGCCGCCCGACGTTGGATTTCTGCCGATGCCAACTGGCCGCGATAGTTCACCGCGACGAACGCCACGATCACCAAGACGGTGGTGACAACCATCAATCCCGCAGCCACGGGATTTCGCCGACACCAGCGCCACGTTCGTTCCGCCGTCCCCACCGGCCGAGCTTGGATCGGTTCTCCGCGTAAAAAGCGACCGAGGTCGTCGGCCAATGCCTGGGCCGACTGGTATCGCTGAGCAGGCAGCTTTTGCAGGCATTTCAAGCCGATGATTTCGAGGTCACGCGGAATGTCCGGGTTGAGCAATCGTGGAGCGACCGGCTCGACTTCTTTGACCTGCCGCAACGTCTCCAACAATGTCGCCGCCTGGAACGGCGGACGCCCGGTCAGCAAGCAGTACAGAATCGCTCCCAGCGAATAGACATCGGCCAGCGGCCCGACCTCGCGAATCTTCCCCGCCGCTTGCTCCGGAGCCATGTAACTGGGCGTGCCCACCACATCACCCGTCGAGGACAGTTCCGATTCCTGATCGGTGAGCTTCGCCAAGCCAAAGTCGGTGACCTTGGGCTGACCGTCGCGATCCAACAAGATGTTGGCTGGCTTCAGATCGCGGTGGATGACGCCCTGCTCGTGAGCGTACTGCACGGCGGTGGCGATGGATTGCAGCAGCCCAGCGGCCTCGCGCGGCACCAGCGGACCTTCCTTCACGCGCGCGGCGAGACTGCCGCCATTCACGAACGCCATCGCAAAGAAATGTTGATCGCCGATCTGTCCGACTTCGTAGATCGACACGATCCCCGAATGATCCAACCGCGCCGCCGCCTCGGCTTCGGAATAGAACCGCTTCACGAGTTCATCTGAGGCCAGCCGGCCGGACAGGATCATCTTGATCGCGACCGTGCGGTTGAGCTTGGAATGTCGGGCGCGGTAGACAACCCCCATGCCACCCCGCGCGATCTCGTCGGATAAGACGTAATCACCGAAGCGATTCTCCGCGGAGTTGATGCCCGACTCAGTCGCCGGCTCAAACCGCTTATCCTGTAAAGCGGGACCGGCGTTCCAACCGATTCTGGTCTGCTCCAACGCGGGGTTTTCAACGAGCGTCAGCGCATCAGCGACAAGCCCTGAGAGTTCGTCGGACAATTCCGGAAAGCGACTGGCATAACCCTCAGCCAAAGGGGATTCGCCCGCCTTGCGCCGCCAGTCACACTCGATCCGAATCAATTTCCGGAGCAGGACCGTCCGTTGCGACGAAGGAGTCCGATCCAGCAGTTCGTCGATCTGGGGCCGCTCGCCCTCCGCCCACTGACGTTCAAACGCCATGCAAACGGCTTCGATCTGTGTCGCAGCATCTCTCTCAGAATTCGCGGGAGCGTTGTGCATTGTCTCGGCTTGTCTCGCCAATCACGGCTGAACTGCGGGGCGATCTTTACGCGGCGAACGCGAAGACGATCATTTCATTCATTCCCAGTCGCACTCACAACTGTTGCCCGCAGGTGGAAATCGCGACAGAACTTGTTGAGAATCCGTCCCCTCTCGATCACCCAATCATCGCCGCACGAGAATGAGGTTTGCCATGCAGCTCCCCACTTCTGTTGCTCGACGAGCTTTTCTGCAATCCACGGGTGTCAGTTTGGGCTCGATGGCCCTGAGTTCTTTGCTGACAAAAGAGGGTGTCGCCGCCGATCCGTCAGGGAAACTTGCGCCGAAATGGACAGGAGTGTTGAATCCTCTGCACTTCGCTCCGAAGGCCAAGCGCGTCATTTGGCTCTACATGGCCGGAGGAATGACGCATATCGACACGTTTGACAATAAGCCCAAGCTGGCCGAACTACATGGGCAGCCGATGCCAGAGTCGATCACGAAGGGGCAGCAGATTGCTCAATTGCAGGGACAAAAGCTGAATTGCTTCGCGCCGCAACATCCCTTCAAGCAGTGGGGCCAGTCAGGGCAGTCGATGGCTGAGATTTGGCCGCACCTCGGCGAGAAGTGCGCGGACGAGATGTGCATTGTGCGATCGCTCTCGACGGACGCGATCAATCACGATCCAGCTCACACGTTTATGAATACCGGCACGATGACCCCCGGCCGGCCGGCGATGGGTTCGTGGCTGCTGTACGGACTCGGAGCTGAGTCCGAGAGCTTGCCCGGCTTCGTGGTGATGGTCTCGACCGGCAAGTTTGGGCAGAAGCAGCCGATCGCGGCGCGGCAGTGGCATTCGGGATTTCTGCCGGGACAGTTTCAAGGTGTCGAGTTCCGAGGCACTGGCGATCCGGTGCTGTACGTCGGCAATCCCAAGGGGGTCACTCCCAAGCGGCAGCGCGATGTGGTCGATGCCGTGCAGGCGCTCAATGGGATCGCCAATGAAACGCTCGACGATCCCGAGATTGCCACGCGAGTCAGTCAGTACGAGCTTGCGTTCCGGATGCAGTCGAGCGTTCCGGAACTGATGGACGTCAAGAACGAACCGCAGCACATCTTCGATTTGTATGGCACGAAGGGAGGCGACGGTTCGTTCGCGTCGAATTGCCTGCTGGCTCGGCGGCTGGCCGAGCGGGGCACTCGTTTCATTCAGCTTTATCACCGCGACTGGGATCATCACGGTTCGGTGAAAGATCATGTCGCCGGCACGGCCAAAGAGGTCGATCAAGCGATCGCCGCGCTGATCACCGATCTCAAGCAGCGGGACATGCTGAAGGACACGATCATCGTGTTCGGCTCCGAGTTCGGCCGCACGCCGATGGCTCAGGGGAACGGCCGCGATCATCACCTGGCCGGGTTCACGATGTGGTTCGCCGGCGGCGGCTTCAAGCCGGGCATGAGCTACGGGGCCACCGACGAGTTCGGCTATCACGCGGTCGAGAATCGTGTCTCGGTGCATGACGTTCACGCCACATTGCTGTCATTGCTGGGCATCGACCACGCTCGGTTCAGCGTGAAGTTCCAGGGATTGGATTCGCGTCTGACGGGAGTCGAAGGCGCGCGTGTCGTGAAAGAGCTGCTGGCATAACTGAAACGCTCGGCACGACCGGAAAACTCCCTCAGACGTTGTTTGGGATTCTGGGGATGGTTGACGGCAATGGCGTTGGACCGCGTTGTGGTTCTCCACGTCGGACGTGACGTCAGCGACGACGCTTTGGCAATCGCGGATCGGCAAGGTTGGCCGATCGCGGTGCGGGAATGGCACGCGCAGAAGATATCGGTCGCACTTTCTGCCGCACGCCGTGCTCGGCGTGCTCGCGACAGAGAGTTTGCGGGTCGCGGAAACTTCGTCAGTCGGAGGAATGCTGAGAACTCCGAAGGTTCTGACAAGTGGGGGCGGCTGCGTGGAATCGCGATCTAACGATTCCGATAAGAAGCGACGGATGACCTGTCCCGAGGGCGCTCACTCAAAGGACTGGTCGGAGTTCGTGGAGTTCGCCTGGTTTCCCAATTCTTTGGGGAACAGCCGAGTGACACGACTCAAATCGTGGAGGCGATCTTTACCGGTTCCCCCGGCGGATCGTCGCAATTGGAAATACCCACACTCAGACAATGATCTAAGGAGAGGACCATGCGACACGGCCGGATTTCGGACCTGATTCGTCGATCCGCCGGAGCCCTGCTACTGCTCGGTAGCCTGGGGGTTTCGTCGGACACACTCGTCAAAGCGGACGACGCGAACTGCGCGAAGCCTGCACCCGCTTGCACTCCGCAGTGCAGCGATGACGTCTACAAACGAGCTGGCGAGCGGCTCGCTCAACAGCTTCAGCAGATGGGCAGCCAGCCCTGTGGCCAAGCTCAATGCGCCACTGGCTGTGCTCCGGCCGCTCCCGGCTGTGCGAACGGCTGCCAGCCTGGTTGCCTGAGCGACGGTTGTGAGAAAGGAAGCTGCCTCTTCGGTGGTCTCTTCTCACACGGCGATGGCTGTGCGGAAGAGAAGAAAGAGCCGTGGGCGCTCATGTCGCTCTTCGACGACGAGTGCGGACACAACTGCCTGAAAGACAAAGGCATCACCATCGCCGGCTGGTTGGCGATGGGATACTCGACCGATCCGGACGGAGCCTTCACGGGCAACGGTGCGGCGTTGAATCAACGCGAGCACAACAATCTCAACATCAACCAACTTTACATGTACATCGCCAAAGTGGCCGATGGCAGCAATGGAGTTGGCTGGGGTTATCGTGCCGACCTGATCTACGGTGTGGACGGCAACGACACGCAGGCGTTCGGCAACCGAGCCGGCAAGTTTGATTTCCTCAACGGCTGGGGCGGCGCCGGCGATCCGAACCAGCACGGTCCCTACGAATGGGCGATGCCCCAGTTGTACGGTGAAGTGGCGATGGGCAACCTCTCGGTCAAAGCCGGTCACTTCTACACGCCGGTTGGATACGAAGTCGTCACGACGCCGGACAACTTCTTCTTCAGTAAGCAACTCACCTTCTACAACAGCGAACCGTTCACTCACACCGGTGCGTTGGCGACCTACAAAGTCAACGACAAGCTGACCGTCATCGGCGGCTGGACACTCGGTTGGGATACCGGCTTCGACCAGAACATGAAGGGCAGCAACGCGATCATCGGTGCGACGTATGCCGCCAGCGACAAAACCACCCTGGTCTATTCGGCCGCCATTGGCGAGTTCGGCCTGCGTGGCAACGGAGCGATCAACAGCTTCATCGTGTCTCAGAAATGGACTGATAAGCTGATGACGGTTCACCAATTCGACGTGCTGCAAACCAACAACCCGGTGGACTTCACCGCTGGTGGAACCGCTGGCGATTCGACCGGATTCATCAACTACGCCTTCTATCAACTCACGGATAAGGCGAAAGCGGGAACTCGCTACGAGTGGTACAAGGCGGACGGCACCTCACACAACACGTTCACATACGGTGTGAACTACCAAGTGACGCCGAATGTTGTTGTGCGACCCGAAATGCGGCACAACTGGGCTCCGGGCAATGATGTCTCGCCCTTCAACGAGGATATCTTCGGCATCGACGCCATCCTCAAGTTCTAACGAGTCGATCCGAGTGTGACAGAAAACCAACGGCCGTGGTCGGCTTACCGACCACGGCCGTTTTTCTTTTTGCGAATGCTCACTCAGCACTCACACGGCGTCGATCCATGTGGCGACGATCTTCATGGCGTTGTTGATCTCGGCGACTGGATCAACGACGACGTCGTCCAGATCCAGCGGAGCATTGTTTCCCGCACCGGCCGTGACCGTGTCGATCCCGTCCTCGCCGTTGACGCTGTCGATCCCTTGGCCGCCGATCATGGAATCCTTGTCGCCGCCACCGAAGAGTGTGTCATTGCCGGCACCACCGACCATTGAGTCGGTGCCGATGCCGCCCATCAACAAGTCGTCGCCGAGGAAACCGGACAGCCCATCATTGCCGTCGCCGCCATCTAGCGTGTCATTGCCGTCGCCGCCGTTGAGCGTGTCGTTCCCCAGGCCGCCTGACAGGTTGTCGTTGTCGAGTCCTCCCTTGAGAACATCGTTGCCGAAGTTACCCGTCAGCGTGTCGAGCCCAGCGTTGCCGACCAACGAATCGTTGCCGTCTCCACCGACCAGGACGTCGTTGACCGCGGTGCCGGTCAGCGAGTCATTTCCCAGGCCACCGTCGAGCGTCACCGGCCCCGCGAACAACTTGAGGTCGAAGCGATTGGCGGCCACCCCGCCGGTCAATCGCACCGCTTCGATACCGGTGTAGGTATCCGTTCCGAAGACCGCGCCGCCGACAAGCTGAGTCACCGTTGTCGTGGCATTGATCGTCGCCGTGATGCTGCCGTTGCCGGTTTCGAGGATCAGGTCGTTGTCGTCCCCGCCGACCAACGAGTCGTTGGCCTTGCCGCCCGTCAGAGTGTCGTTGCCGGTGCCGCCGATGAGCGTCGAGGCAACCGTGCCGGCCAACAGAGCATCGTTACCGCCGCCGCCGGTCAGGCTGACGGAGCCAGTGAACGTGGCAGCGTCTATGGTGTTATCGCCGTCGCCGGCGGTCAGCATCACGACTTCAAAACCCGTCACCGTGTCGATGTCCGCAGTAATGCCGCTGAGCGTGGTCTTGGTGAGCGTGATCAGCGCGGCGTTGCTGGATTCAATCAGCCAGTCGCCGACTCCCGCGCCGCCATTGAGCTTGTCGAGACCGTTGCCGCCGGTGACGCGATCATTGTTGCCGCCGCCGCCATCGAGGCTGTCGTCGCCGTCGCCGCCCAGCAGCGTGTCGGTGTCGTTCCCTCCCAGCAGCGTGTCGTTGCCCGTGTTCCCGACGAGCAAGTCGTGGCCGGCATTGCCCAGCAACGAACTGCCGCCCGTGCCGCCGAAGATCGTGTCACCGCCCGCCCCGCCATCCAGCGTCGCATTGCCGGTGTAGTTCCGCGCGTCGAGCGTATTGCTGCCCGCTCCGCCCGTCAGTGAGGCTTGTTCAAACGAATTCAGAGTGTCATTGCCGCGCCCAGACAACGTGGTGTCGGTCAACAGCCAGCTCGTGTCGAAGACTTCAATAAGGCGGTCTACGTCGCCGCTACCACCATCGAGGAGATCGTCGCCCGCTCCACCGGTGAGGACATCGTTGCCGCCCTGACCTTGCAGGCGGTCGTTGCCATTCCCAGAGATCAGCGTGTCGGCACCTTCGCCGCCGAGCAACGTCACGTTGCCCAAGAAGAGTTTCGTGTCGATCTTGTTCGCCAGCGCGCCCCCGGTGAACTGCATCGACGCGATGCTGAGATACTTGTCGGTTCCGAGTGGTACGCCCCCTTGGACCAGAGCCGTGGTGACAGTGATGTTGGCGTTGCCCGTGGTGGTCTCGCTGAGGAAATCGTCCCCCGCTTCACCATCGATCGAATCGTTCCCCGCGCCGCCGGACACGCTGTCGTTTCCGCCTCCGGCTTTGATCGTATCGTTACCGAGTCCGCCGTTGATCACGTCGGCATTGGCCGTGCCGGTCAGCGAATCATTGCCGTTGCCACCCGTCAGCGTCACCACGCCGGAGAAGTCTTTGGCATTGATCTGCGCCGCGAGCGTTCCCGCCGAAAGCTGAGCTTCTTCAATGCCGCTGATGCTGTCCGCACCCAAGCCGCCGACCAGTGTGTTGCTCAGCAGCGTGTTGTTGAGCGTGACCGCGCCTTTCAAGTTCATGGCGACGATGCGATCGGTGCCGCCGTTGCCGTTGATGATGTCGTTGCCGGCATCCATCGCGATCACTTCGTCGCTGTCGTTGCCGGAGAGGACGTCGTTTCCGTCGCCCCCCACCATCACAAACGCGCGACTGGCCGCCGAGGTGTCGATCGTGTCGTTACCGAGCTCGCCTTGCAGGAACAGATTCGCGCCAGCGGGAAAGCTCGAATCCAGACCCACCGCAATGAGCATGTCGTTTCCGTTGCCGCCGTTGATCACCAGCGAGTTGGTTGAATTCGCGAACAAGAACTCTTTGGCTCCGTAGGTCAGCTTCGATTGGCCGTTGTTGGCGAGGCCATCGTCCGACATGACAACGGTGTCGGGGTTCGCGCCAAATTGAAATCCGCGATCGGTGACCACCACTTCGTCCACAACCGACTCGGTGCCGCTGTAGGCGATCACGGCCGCTCCGTTGACGGCGATCGCACCGTCGGTCTCGTTGGTCACGGTGTGCAGGATCGTCGCCGCCGTGGTCCCCGTGACGACCAGTTGGTCGCGATTGTTGATTCCGGTGGCAGGCTGAGTTCCTCCTTGGAAGACCACTCCGCCTGGCGCGATCGGGCTGCCGTTGGCGTAACTGACCGTCAACGTGTCAGCACCTGCTCCGCCGATGACGGTCAGAGAACCGATCGGTGCATTGGTCCCCGCGCTGGTGGGCGCTTTGATCGGCGACGAGAGGCTGAGGCTCAGGTCCGTGCCGAATTGCAGTTTCAGTTTGCCGGTCCCGACGGTGGACTCAACCGACAGCACCGCGCTTTGCCCGTCGGGCGAGTACTGCACAGTGCGATTCATCCCGTTGTTGGTAGCTGGCGTCAGCGAGTCGTTGATCGCTTCAAGCCCCGTGAAGTTGATGTAGTTGGTGGTGTTTGCCGAGAACGAACCGGATTGAGCGCCGGTCAGCGCGTACTCAATCGACGGCGCGGTGCCGTTATTCAACAGCAACTGATCCTGACCGCCGCCGGCCTGACTGAGGCCGTTGAATTGCAGCTTGCCGACGGGAATGGGAATGCCGTTGGCGAAATCGACCGTCAGCGAGTCGTTCCCTTCCGAGCCGTTGATCGTGATGGCATTCGTCGGAGCTTTGAAACTCAGCCCCAGATCCGCGCCGAAATCCAATTTCAATTGTCCGGCCACCGCCGTATCGACCGCGAGTACCGCGCTGCCCCCCGTCGCCGCGAACTGCACGCTGCGGTTGGTGGAGGTCAACGAATCGCTGACCGACTCCAAGCCGGTGAAGGTCACAAGCGCGCGGGTGCCATCGGCCGTGGTGTCCAAGAGCGTGCCGTCATGGGCCGTGCTCAGCGAGTAGGTCAACAACTGACCGGCGTAGTTCCTCACGATCAACTGATCTTTGCCGCCGTTGGCCTGACTGCCGCCGTTGAATTGGAGGCCGCCCGCCGAGAACGGATCGCCGTTGATGAAATCCACCGTCAGCGTGTCGGTGTCGTTCGAGCCGTTGATGACGAGTGCCTGCACGCTGTCGGTGTCCGCCAGCTGCGCGACCCGGCCGTTGATCGACACTTCGATGGCCTTGCGCGTCGTCCCTTCGATGTTGACGAGCCGCACCGAAAACGTATCGGCCTGGCCATCATCGGCGGCGTCGGCAATCTCGCTATTGGGCTGGCCGTGCCGCGAATCATTGTGCGCGGACAACGTCAGGTCGGTTGCGGAAGCGACCACTTCAATCGGCACGACCTCGTAATCGATGGCGGCAGCTCTGACGCCGGTGGCGATCGTGATCTGTTCGTTGCCCACAAACGTGCTGACCGGTGTGACGGTGGTCAGGCCACTATTGAAATCGACCAAGTACGACAGATTGGCAGGGTTTGTCGTGTAGGGGACCGCCAAGTTGTTACTGGCCAAAGTGTCTTGATCCAAATACAGCGGCACTTGACCGTCCGCGTCCGTGCCATGCACCGTGAACGAGATCGGATGGTTTTGCAGCGTGCGGATCAGCGGAATGTCATCGAGGAACGGATTCGAGGAGGTCGTATCCGCCTGGACGTCGACGTGGAATGTCTGCTCGGAAAAGTTTCCGTTGGAGTCGGTGACGCGCACTCGGACATCCGCGCCGACGGTGGCTCCGTTGGGAACCTTGAGCATCAGCACGGAGTTCTCGTTGTCGGCGACGACATCCACCGACTGCATGGTGACCGTGAAAGTGGGCACCCCGTTGGCGTTGGCCGCCGTGTTGCTGATCGCGTCGCGCACCGACTCTCCTTCAACCACGAGGCCGAAGATCGAATGCTGAAAATCGAGATGCCGCTGCGGTCCCTCGGTGATGAAGAATTGCGAGTCGTTCGTGTCGTCGGTCGTCTTAGCCATTGAGATCAGGCCGGTGCGATTGTGCTGCAAATCGACGTTGAATTGATCGTCGAAGTCTCCCAACGTCGAGCCACCGCTGCCAGTGCCAGTCGGATCGCCCCCTTGAATCACGAAGTTGTTGAGGACGCGATGGAAGATGACACCGTCGTAGAAGCCGTCGTTGGCGAGTTGCTTGATGTGATCGGTGACGCGCGGGGTGAGGTCGTCGAACGTGTCGATCAGGATGTCCCCGTATCCTTCGACGGAGATATTCAAGGCTCCGTTCCGCGGCCGCTGCGTGGCCGTCAGGTTCGCCGTGTTGTTGGTCAACGTGATCGTATAGGTCAGGTTGTCGTTGTTGGGATCGAAGCCATCCAACGGAATCAGCAGCGGCGAACCGGCCAGCAGGGTCTGCGTCGCGATGGGAACCAGGCCCGGCGTGAAACCTTGTGGAATCGCGTTGGGGATCGTTGGCACCACGATCGACAACTGGAGAGCCAAAGCCTCCAGCGTTTGCGTCCCCGTGAGTCGCGATCCATCCGAAAAGATCCATGTGGGCGAGGTAGTCGTGATGTTGTTCTCGGTCGCGATTGTGTTGAACGTGTGATTGGGGTTGGTGACTTCGACAAAGTTCAGGAACTGGCTGCCATCGCCAAAGAGTTGTCGTTGGGCGGTCGTGGTCGAGTCCCAAGCTGCGCCGAACAGCGTCACACCATTCGCTCGCAACACATTCGCGAATGCGGCCAAGTCATTGGCCAGCGTGCCGTCCAGCACCAGCCGCGGTTCGAGCGTTTCCAGAGGCGCGGTCGTCCGGGCGAAGTCCGCCATTCGGAAGGCGCGGCCCCGATTTCGTTCCTTCGTTTTTCGGCCATGACGCGGAGCGGCCAGCCATCGAGTCCAACTCGATAACCAGGATGTCAGTCTCATGCGAACAAATCCTTCTCTGGGCGGCCCGCCCTCAATTTGACCCCGTGCGAGGGGCGTTCTTGTAATGACTCAGGGGAGGGGCAAGGAACGGGAAATCCCCCTGTTTTTCACGCGGCCGCGAATACGACAGGTGAGCGGGGCGGCGTCAATGTAGCAGGCACATTCCATGTGCCGTCGGCGTTTCTCAGGCGGACGGCACATGGAATGTGCCTGCTACCTTCCAAAGTGAGTGCCATTGGGCTGACGCCGCCCCGCTCGCCAAACCTGTTTCCTTTCTCACACAGCGTCGATCCACGAACCAATGATCGTCAGCGCGTCGTTGATTTCCGAAGCCGTGCCGGGCAGGGTGTCACCCGCTTGCGGCAAGGCGTTGTTCCCCTCGCCACCGGTGACGGTATCGACGCCAAATTCCCCATCGGTGTTGTCGTTCCCCAGTCCCCCAATCAACGCATCGTTCTCATCTCCGCCGCGCAGAGTGTCGTCACCATCGCCACCCACCAACGAGTCTTTGCCAGCTCCGCCGACCAGCATGTCGTTGCCGGTGAATCCCGACAGCGCATCGTCCCCCAGGCCGCCATCGAGTTGATCATTGCCAACTCCGCCATTGAGCGTGTCCTTACCATCGTTGCCAGTCAGCGTGTCGTTGCCGAGTCCACCCTTCACGACGTCGTTGCCCGCTTCACCGGCGATCGAATCTCCGCCGTCACCGCCAACCAACGAATCGTTCCCCGCGCCGCCGGCGATCGAGTCGTTGCCGTTGCCGCCGATCAGAGTGTCATTACCCGCCATGCCCACGAGAGTCGTGTTACCAGCGAAACCAGTCGCATCGAGTTTGTTCGCCGCAGCGCCACCGGTCAGTTGCAGGTTCTCGATGTTCGTGTACGAGTCCGTGCCCAATGCCCTGCCACCTTGAATCTGGGCGAAGGTCACAGTGACGTTGTTATTCGCCGTCGCGGTCACCAAGTCGTCGCCGACTCCGCCGTCCACGGTATCGTTGCCCGCACCACCCACCAGCGTGTCGTTGCCATCCTCGCCATTCAGGACGCCGCTCTTTGTTCCACCGAGCAACGAGTCATCGCCCGCTCCACCCGTCAGCGTGGTCGAGGCGGCGAACTTACTGGCGTCGATCTTGTTATTGCCCGCGCCACCGGTGATCTGAGCTCCCTCGAAACCAGACAGCGAATCGGAACCAAGTCCCGTGAGCGACGACGACGTCAGCTTGAGCTCCGCCACATCGGCGCTCTCGACCAGCAGGTCATCGGAACCGTTTCCGCCGAGCAGCGTGTCTTTCCCAAGGCCGCCGGTCACTTGATCGCCGCTGCCGTTGCCACCATCGACTCGGTCGTCTCCGGCACCACCATCCAACAGATCGGTCCCGTTGCCTCCCAGGATGATGTCATTGCCATCCCGGCCGGAGATCGAATCGTTGCCGTTTCCACCCACCAGCGAGTCCGCACCATCGCCACCTTGGATCGTGTCGTTTCCGTTTCCGCCATCGAGCGTCACGGTCCCGCTGAAGCCTGCCGCATAGAGTACGTTGTCGCTGGCTCCACCAGTCAGCGAGACTTGTTCGAGATCGCTGACGGAATCCGTCCCCTGCCCCGACAAGAATGTCCCGGTCAACGATTCCGCCAACGTCCAACTGACGTCCGCCGATTCGATCAAGCGATCCAAGCCGATGCCCCCCGTCAGCGTGTCATCCCCCAAGCCACCCGTGAGGAAGTCATTGCCCAAGTCACCCGACAAGAAATCGTTGCCGCTGCCTCCGATCAACGTGTCGGCTCCCCCATTGCCGAACAACGTCGCGTTGCCGGTAAACAATTTGAGATCAAACTTATTCCCCGAGAAGTCGCCGGTGATCTGAATGCCGTCGATGTTTTGATAGGTATCCGTGCCGAGCAACCGACCCCACTGAATCTGAGTGGCCGTGACCGTGACATTGGAGTTGGTCACATCAATCACAGAGTCGTCGCCGATACCGCCGTCCAACCGGTCGTTGCCCAAGTCGCCGGTGAGCGAATCATTCCCCGCGCCGCCGATCAGCGTGTCGTTCCCCTGTCCTCCGAAGAGCACATCTGCGCCATTGCCGCCGATGAATGAATCGTTGCCGTTGCCCCCCGTCAGACTCACGGAACCGGAGAAGGCATGTGCATCGAACGCCAGCGCTGTGTTGCCGGCAACGATGAATGCCGACTCAATGCCCGTCAGCACGTCGATCCCCTGGCCCGTCATCAGCGAATCGGTCAGTGTCGCGTTGCCAGTCAGACCCGTTGCCGACAGCACATCGTGCTGTCCGTTGCCGACGATGGTGTCGTTGCCGGCGTCGGCCACGAAGGTTTCGTTGCTCGCGTTGCCGACCAGCGAATCGTTGCCGACACCTCCCAGCAGGAAGAACGGCTGATTTGCTCCGGAGGCATTGAGCGTGTCGTTCCCCGTCTCACCTTGGAAAAAGATTTTCGCGTTGGCCGGGAACGTGGAATCCAAGCCGGTGGCCGAAATCGAATCGTTGCCGGCTCCGCCATTGATCGTCAGCGAGGTCGTCGGGTTGGTGAAGACGAAGTCTTTCGTTGTGCCGAATAGGATCTTCGACATGCCGTTGCCGACGGTGTCATCGTCCGACAACGTCACGACGTCGTTGCTCGAGGGAAGCTGGAAGCCCCGGTCCGTGACGATCAACTCATCGCGAACCGACTCGGTCCCAAAGTGGGCGATGATGACCGCGCCATTGATCGAAACCGTCCCGTCGGTGGCATTGAAGAGGTTGTGCAGTTCGTTGCCCGTCGAGCCTCCCTTCAGAACCAGCACATCGTGACCGCCAATGGGCTGTGCGCCGGCGTTGAATTGGAGTCCGTTAAACGGAATTGGATTGCCGTTGCTGAAGTCCACAATCAGCGTGTCCGCATCGTCCGACCCGTTGATGACCAGCGTCTGCACGCTGTTCCCGGTCGCCAATTGGGCCACCTTCCCGTTGATCGACACCTCCAGCAAATTGCTGCTGTTGACGCGCACCAGGAACGTATCCGCCACGCCATCATTCGCGGCGTTGTGCGTCGGATCATTGGCGGCCGACAGCGTCAGATTTTGCGCGGTGCGGACCACCTCAATCGGGACGACCTGAGAGTCGAGCACCGACGAGTTTCCAAGGCCGGTCGAGACCGTGACGCTCCCCGTGCCGACGAAGTTGGACGGCGGCGTGACGGTCACCACGTTGGAGTTCAGCAGACTTTGATTGAGGTAGAAATTGATCGGCAGGTTGGAGGGATTCGCGGCTTCGATGGCATTCAGCGCGAAGCTGATCGCCTGCCCCGACGCGGTGCGAATGCGCGGGATCTCGTCCAGGAATGGATTGGAATTGAGGTTGTTGCCGTTGATGGTGTCCGGCTGCACGATGACGTGAAACGTCTGCTCGGAGAAATTGCCTCCGGCGTCAGTCACGCGCACGGTGATGTCCGCGCTGCCGCTGGCACCCACGGGCGCGCTGAGCATGACAACGCCGTTCTCGTTGTCCTGCACCACATCGACCGACTGGATTGTCACGGGGATCACGGGCTTGTTGTTGGCGTCCGTGGCGGTGTTGCTGATCGCCTCACGAATCGACTCCCCTTCGACCTGCACGCCGAAAATCGAGTAATTGAAATCGAGCGACCGCTGCGCCCCTTCGGTGATAAAGAACTGCGAATCGTTCGTGTCATCCGCCTCCTGTTTCGCCATCGCGAGCAGGCCCGTGCGATTGAATTGCAGGTTCGTATTGAACTGGTCGTCGAATTGCCCCAGCGTCGAGCTTCCGGTGCCCGTGCCAGTCGGATCTCCGGTCTGGATCACAAAGCTATTGATGACCCGATGAAAAATGACGTTGCTGTAGAAGCTGTCGTTGGCGAGCTGACCAATCCGCTGTGTCACACGCGGAACCAGATCGTCGAACGTATCAAACAGCATGTCGCCATAACCGGCGACCGTAATCCGCAACGCTCCGACCTGCGGACGCAACGTCGCACTCAGGCCCGCCGTGTTGTTGTCGATCGTCACCGCATACGTCAGGTCATCCCCATTCGGATCGAACCCGTCGATCGGCAACATCAACGGCGAGCCACCCAGCACCGTCTGTGTCGCAATCGGCGCGAAGCCCGGCGTGAATCCTTGCGGAATGGCGATCCCCGTCTGTGTGGAGAGCGACTCCAGCGACTGCACTCCCTCCAGCCGGCTGTTGTCGGCAAAGACCCACGTCGGATAGGTCGTGATATTGTTGCTGGTCGCGATCTGATTCGGGTTGTGGCTGGTATTCGTCACTTCGATGAAGGGCAGGAATTGCGCTCCATCCCCAAAGAGTTGCCGTTGCGCGGTCGTGTTGACGTCCCAGGCCGCTCCGTAGAGCGTCGCACCGGCGGCGTTCAACTGCTGAGCAAACGCGACCAGATCATCGACCGGCGTGCTGGCATCCAACACCAACCGCGGCTCCAACGGCTCGACCTGCGGATGTACGGCCGCGATCTCGCAGGCTCGCAGATGCTCCGCGCCGGGGCGGCTTCGGCGATGATTTTGAGCTCTGGAAAAACCCGTCCAACTTCGCAACCACGATGAAAACTTCATGCGACCCACTTCCTTCCTTGGTGACTTGCCCGCCGCGCCTTGTTCAACGCGGGCGGGCTTTTAGTGACCAAGAAAAGAAGTGGGGAACGGCATTTCTGACCGTTCGCGGCGTTCACACAGACTTCCTGCGGAGGTCCGTTCGCCAATCGGAAAATTCTGCCGGTCGGCGTGAAGGGGTCGGGAGTCTTTTTCGGGTCGGCGCGAGAAGTCTTTGGCTTTCAAATCGCGTTCCCGCCGACCTGAAAAAGACTCCCGACCCCGTGACGCTCAATCTGCCGATCGCGTGAACTCATGAAACAGTTCCAGCAACCGCCGCGTGATCGGGCCGGGCTTGCCGTCGCCGATCAGGCGGCCGTCCAAGCTCACGACCGGCACCACTTCAGCCGCCGTCCCCGTCAGAAACATCTCGTCCGCGACATACAGATCGTGACGGATCAGCGTCGTCTCCTGAGTCGGAATCCCCGCCTCACGAGCCAACCGTAACACGGCATTCCGAGTGATTCCCTCCAGAATGCCCGCGTCGGTCGAAGGCGTTTTCAGCACGCCGTTCTTGAGAATGAAGATGTTGTCGCCCGTGCATTCGGCGACCTCGCCTTTGTGATTGAGCATCAGCGCCTCAACGGTTCCGGCATCAGTCCCTTCGATCTTGGCCAGGATGTTGTTGAGGTAATTCAGCGACTTGATCCGCGCCGGGAGCGCCCCCGGATGATTTCGGATCGTGCTGGCCGTGATCAGGTTCATCCCGTTCTGATAAATCTCCGGCGGGTAGAGCGTGATCGTGTCCGCAATGATGATGACCTGCGGGTGGCTGGTCCTGCGGATGTCCAACCCCAGCGAACCCGCACCGCGCGTCACGACCAGCCGGACATACCCGTCGCCGATGCCGTTCGCCGCGACGGTCTCCTTCGTCGCCTGGATCATCTGAGACAGAGACATCGGGATCGTCAGCCGAATCGCCTTTGCGCTCTCATACAGCCGCTCGATGTGCTCTTTGAGCAGAAACACTTTGCCGCCGTAGACGCGAATCCCTTCAAAGACTCCGTCGCCATACAACAATCCGTGGTCGAACACGCTCACCATCGCCTGCTCTTTGTCGACCAATTTGCCGCTCAGAAAAATCTTCATCGTTCGTGACACCTTTTAGAAATTCGTCGCATCCACCATTTGCGTTTGGCGAAGTTAGAAACCAACTGCTGGAAAAAAAAGGCCGGAGTCCACCGACTCCAGCCGGCGGACAAATGCGATTTCCGGTCGCAGCGAATCTCCTGCGACAACCTGCCGTGAAGTCACTGCGGTCTTCTCCGTGGTTCGCACGCCACCGAAACCCACGCTGCGCTGATTCTGCGGTTGGATAGGCACTTGCGATCGCTGGCCAAGTTTGTCCCTGCATTGGCACCCCGTTTGATAAGGGGTTGCTCAGTCCAATGGTCAAGACGCCCTGCCCTCGCAAGGAATCCGCATGATGTCGAGCGAAATAAAACGACGATCGCCTGCCGAATGGTTTCTGGAGAGCTTCTTTCAGGAACGAAATATCAAATGGATGCTGGCCCTGGGGGTGATGATCGTCTTTGGCTCGTCGCTGATGCTGGTGACCAAGCAGTGGGATCACTGGGCACCACTCTGGAAAGCGCTGACCGTGATCGGTTACTCGGCGGCAGTGTTTGGTTGCGGAGAGTTGTGCCACGACCGGCTCGGACTGCGCAACACCGGCACGGTCATGCGAACGCTGACGTTGCTGTTGTTGCCGCTGAGTTTCTTGGCGATCCATCGGATTGGGCTGACCGACAGTGCCGCGGAATCCATCGGATGGTTTGTTCGCGGCGAGCAAATCGGCCTATTGCTTCTCGATGTGGTGCTGACCGCGTTTGCGTCGCGGCGGATCTTCTCGCAGTTCTTGCGTGGCTCTCAGCCGACGCTGGTTGCGAGTTACGTGGCGCTGGCCGCGGCCGGAGGCGTGTTGTCGCCGATGTCGACCGCCGTCACGCCCGTGGTCGCGTTGGTGTTGTGGATGATCTTCGCGATCGGCACGGTGAAGACCGCGCGACAAGTCTTCTGGCTGGCGGAAGAGCATCGGCTGCCGCGTGTGTGTGGCTTCTTGCCGATCACGGTTTTGGGGACACAGTTCTTGACGTTGTTCGTGCTCTCCTGTTGGGGACAGATGGCTCTGCCGTGGATCGGCCTGGGCTGCGTGTTGACCGCCGTGCCCGTGCTCTTCACGACCGATGCGATTGCGAAGGTCTTTCAGCAACGGACCGGTGATCTGGTTCGTCCGCTGCCTTGGAGCATCGTGCTGCCGCTGTTCATCGGCCTGGTGTTGTGCTTCGTCGGAGTAGGTTTGTCCGCGATCGGATTTCCGTTCTCGTTGGCGTTGGCTCCGGCGGCGGGGTTGGCGGCGGTGATGATGTTGATGACCGCGCGACGCACCGGTCATCAAGCCTTCGTCTGGGCCGGACTGATCGCCACGGCGATCGCATATCAGTCCGTACCGGCGTACTTCCGAGATACCGCCAAGCTGCTGGTCAACTCCGCCGCGACCGCCGTTCATGAGCCACGGTTGCCAGTCGCGTTCTACGGTTTGACCTGGTTGCCGTTGATCCTGTCAGCGACGTTCGCGTCGGCGCGAGCGGCTCGGCGCGGCGACCGGCTGATCGAAGTGCCGACTCGGCGATTCGCGATGCTCGTGGCGATGCTACTGTTCGCGGTCTGCTTCACACACGCGAAGGCGATCTTCCCGGTGTCGGCCGTGATGACGGCGGCGTTCCTGTTGCAAGCGAAGCTATTTGGCAATCGTCGGCTGCTGGTTGGTTCAGCAGCGGCATGGATCGCGGTGTGCGTGAGCGCTCGCGTCTTCTTGAGTTCGGTGTGTGGCTTGCCGATCACGACGGAGACGCATCAGTTGCTGATGACCGCCGGAGCCGCCGTATTGTTGATTGCTGGGAGTTGGTTGGATCTCGTACTCCGGACGCCTACGTCCGGACGATCGGACGTAGGCGTCCGATCTACGACGGCTTGGCCGATCTTCGGCATCGCGAGCGTTCTCTTCGCACTGGGTGTCGCCGGTTATTGGCTCGGCAACGAGATGGTGTCGTCCGCCACGTCATTCGGAACGTTCATAGGCATCACACTGGCCGCGCTGTTGATGGCTCAAGCCTGGAAGTGGCCGAGTCGCGGCTTGGGCGAAGCGGCTTGGAGCTTCGTGCTGGCCGGCATCGTCAAAGTCACGTTGCCGATCGGCTGGTTGCGCCACTTGGACGCAGACGTGGTCCTGCTGTTGTGGACGCTCGCGCCGCTCGCACTGTGGATCGCCGGCCGCTTGGTCGACAGTTTCGGCTCGCGAGGAATGTTGTTTGAGAAACTGGCCGGCGCTCTCGGCCGGCCCGCGCTACGAGTTAGCGCGGTGGCGTTGTTGTTGATGACGGCGCTCGCTCACGGCCTGTTCTTGATCGCACAAGCGGATCATCCACTGGGACACCTCCTGCCGATCTGGTTGCCGGCATTGTTGCTGTTGGCCTGGCCCTTCGATGCGGCTCGAAGATTCCAGCAGCGCGGGTTGTCGGTGCTCGGTTGCTCGAGCGTTCTCTCGTTCGTCGCGATCGCTTTGCTGGAACCGGCGACGATGCGATTCATTCCGGTCGCATGGGGCATGCTGTCTGCCGTCGGAATGTTGATGACCTCCTGGCAGCGGCGCGACGAAGTCGATGACGATCCATCGGACATGATTCGCGCACCGATTCATGCGGTGACGTTCGGAGTATTGCTGCTGATGGCCGTGCTGACGCTGCTGTCGTTCGAGATGACGCTGCGATTGGCCGGGATGATCGCGGTGGTGGCGCTGGCGCTGGCTTCTCTGCGACGAGAACACCGCGATCGGCTGTGGGTGGTGGTCGCGATCGGACATTGGCAGGTGACAGCCTTCGTCGCGAAATGTCTGGCTCCCGAACTGGTCGGCCTCTTCGATGTCGTGAGTGCGGCGATGTCGCTGGCGGTGTTGCCGGTCGCGCTGACGTTGGCGGCGGGACTGAGCGTCATTCGCTTGCGGCCTCGTGAAGAGGTTGGACAGGAACTGCTCGGAATTCACTGTTTCGTCGCCTACGTGGTGCTCGCGTCGTCCTTGATCGCGGGACTGCTCCTGCCGTTGGCAGCCCTGAGCATCGGACAAGTGGCTGCGGCCATCGCGACGTTCGCTCTGCTGGTGATCACCGAATTCGTGCTGGCCGTGCGGCAGCAGCGAACTGATCGAGTCTGGATGGCTCAAGGTCTGATCGGTGCGGCGATCGTGTGGTTGCTGTTGGCGGGCGTCATCGAACTCGGTCACGGCTGGGCGATGTTTGGCTGCCTCGGCGCGGCCGTCGCCTGGACCGTTGCGTCGCGAGTCTGTGCCCACATCCCGCAGACACGATTCGCGGCCGAGGCGTTGGACGTTCCGGCCAATCTGTTGCCATTGGCTGCGGCGATGATCGGAGTCGTTCGGCATGTGACGCATGGTGAATCAGATGTCGTGGGCCTGCACAGCCTCGGACTGCTGTTATCTGCGGCGTTTTACTTCTGGCAAGGACTGGAGACTGCTGACGATGCGGAGCATCAGACGATTCGCCGCGACCGCTTTGTCGTGTCGGCGATCATTCTCAACGTCGCATCGGCTCTGCTGTGGCGCGAGCTGCATTGGTCCGATCCGCAGTTCTTCATGATCCCCGCCGGGCTGACGATCCTGGGCTTGGTCGAACTGCTCAAGCGCGAGATTCCCGAACGCTATCACGACTCGCTGCGTTACGCGGGAGCGTTGACGATCCTCGTGTCGCCGACGTTTCACATCGTCAGCGGCAGTTGGCTGCACCTGATTTCGCTGATGGTCTGCTCGGTGTTGATCGCGTTGCTGGCGATCGGCCTGCGACTGCGAGTCCTCGTCTATTCCGGCACCGCGTTCTTGATTGCCGACCTGTTCGCGATGGTCATTCGCGGCAGCATCGACCACCCGAATCTGCTGTGGCTGGCCGGCCTCGGCATCGGCGCGGCGGTCATCACGCTGGGAGCGATCTGCGAAAACCATCGCGAGAGTTTGCTGACCCGCCTGCGCGTGATGGCGGCCGAACTGCAAACGTGGAAGTGATCCTCGCGACAGCCAATCTTCGACCTTCAACCCCGACACTTGTTCAAAGTCCTTCAGATTTCGACTCAGGAGAATCGCATCATGAGCCAAAGTGATCGCCGCAATCTTCAAATCCAGAGTGCCAATCGAGACTTCACGTTTCAAATCCTCATACCACTCGAACGCATCCTGTTTGAAATCGAGGACGGTCATGGAACGGTAGGTCGCCAAATGCCGGCTCAGTCGGTCATAAGCATCAAGCTGTTCCGACTTCGATCGAGCGCGCGCGACATAGGCCAGCCAGCCTCGCGACTGCTCTTCATACGAGACGATCGTCGTCACCGCGATTTCGGGGACCGCCAACTCCAAGCGACGAATCAGGATCGCACGTTCGCGGCTCGCCGGCCGCTCCAGCACGCTGAGGTGATCAGTGTCGAGCACGAGCATTGGAACGCTTTCTGGTGCCACGAGCCTTCGGACGCAACGACTCACGATACTCGCGGCCGAGTCTCATCGCTTCGTCAAACGCCGCTGTGTCTTCCGGTGTGTTTCCGAAGATCCCCACCACTTTTTTCCAACCCGGCTCTTCGGGCGGCGGCAGGCGCTTCGCCAGTTCGGCAACTTGCGTCTCCAGTTCGTCGAGACGCTGTTTCATTGTCTTGGCTTTTACTTTCGTCACGGCAGCCATGCGGTCCTCCTCGCGATTCTGGGGCGTGCTGAAGGGCGCGGATGTTAGCTCGCCCGCGACAAATTCGACTAGCCGATTTGATCTGTTCGATTGGGTGTCTCAATGAGTTTCCGTTCTTGGTTTCAACACTTTGAAAGGTCCACTGTCATGCAATGGCTCAACCAGTTTACGTTCGTCATGAAGTCCAGCATTACCGCGTTGCGGGAGAAGATCGAAGACCCGGAGCGGATGCTGCATCAGCTCATCATCGACATGGAGGAAGAACAGGAATCCGTCCGCCGCAGCGTGGCCGAGGCGATTGCCGATGAGATTCAGCTCGGCAAACAAGTGGACCGCGAGCGTGAGGCCGCGAAGGAGTGGCTCGATCGCGCGACCAAAGCTCTCAAGCGCGGTGATGAGACGACCTCGAAGGCGGCGCTCGAGCAAAAGATGCTGGGCGAGAAGCGGGCTGAAGACCTGCACGCTCAGCACGAGAAGCAAAAGACGCAGACGCGCAAGCTGCAAGACTCGGTGCGGGATCTCGAAGACAAGATCCGACAGGCGCGGCAGAAGCGGACGCTGTTGCTGGCTCGGCTCGCGCGAGCTGACTCGTCACGCCGCATCAACGCGGCGCTCGATCGAGCCGGCAGTTCCTCCGCATTCGCTCAGTTCAATCGTCTGGAGCAGCGTGTCGATCGGGCCGAGGCTCTCGAAACCGCCTACGACCGGATGGATGGCCACGATCCCGACGTCGATGAACTCGAACGCCAATTCGACGAAGCCGAACGCCGCGAGAACGTCGCCGATGAATTCGAGCGGCTGAAGCAGCAATTGGCTGGCGCGGAATAAACAGGCACTCAACGACGACCATCAGGAAAGTGAGGACTCAAAATGACGGCGGAATTTCGACTCAATACGGCCAAGGTCTGTTGTTTAATCGGGTTTCTCAGCCTCTTGACGACAACGTACTGGCTGCGATCCGAAGTCTTAGGGCTGACTCGGATTCGTTTCTCTGCGGACGAGAAGCGAGTGGAACTCGAACGAAAGCAGAACCGCGAGTCCTTCGCGGATCGTCAAAAGGAGTACGAAATCGCGCTGAAAAACTATGACCTCCAATTGAAGCACCACGAGAAGTTGATGGCTCTCTATGAAAGTGATTTCGAGGCTTACACCCAAATCCCGAGGGAGAATTTGGTCGTGCCACAGATGCCAAATCATCCGGCGGCACCCACTGCGCCGGAGATCACGGACCAATTCCGGGAAATTCAAATCGACTTTGTGCTCCGCCGTTATCGCTACTTCACGGTGAGTGAGATTGGCAACTGGATCGCCTGCTGCGCGGCGGTTCTGCTCGTGGGAGGATTGCTTTATCTGCTGCTGTTCGATGCCCAGACCAATCGGTTCGTTTATGTCGCGTCGCTGTTGCTGAGCTTCGTGTTCTTAATCGGCCCGTCTTTCCACTCGGTGCTGTCGGCCGTGATCGGGCTGCTGAAAGGCCCTGACGGGTACTGAATCTCTGCCTGACCGTGGCCCTGGAGTCGATCACGGTTGGCACTGATCGTCATTTGAGATTTGAGATTCGAGATTTGAAATCGCGAGGTTGCTGATGTCCTTGTCGCCGCTGCCATCACTGAGTCGAGCGTTGTTGGACTGCTTGCGGGCGTGGTGGCGAGTGGACCGGATTCGGGCGTCTCCGCGCGACGGGCGGTTGCTGCGGTTGCAGCCGCCCTGTTTGGTGGTGATCGGCGGCCAGTCGTTCGAAATCGCTCATCGGATTGCTGGCCAAGACGCCGAAGGGCCGTTTGTGGATTATGACCTCCGCAGCGAGATCGGCTCCGCACGATTGTTGGTGCGGTTGATGATTGAGACTTCGCGATCCGTGATCCGCTGGATCGGTCCCGATGGCGAACGGTCGCTCGATGAAACGGAGGTCACTGTGTTTGAACTGGCGAGGTGACGAAGTCGGGAGTGTGGTGATGAAAAAGGCGTCTTAACGAAGTCTCGTGATCGGGCGGGATTGGTTTCTTGCTCCCGGCCCAAAGGGTCGAAACTCGATAGCCCTTCCAGCCCCAACGGGGCGAAACTCGCGCGACATTTCCGAGGAGTCACGCCCCGTTGGGGCTCATCAATGTTCTTCGTTCCGTAACCCAGGGCGGCGCTCCCGTTAGTCGCTTGCCCTGGGCTATCGAGTCTTGCCCCGTTGGGGCAAAGCCGCAAAACAGAACAAGCCGGTTGGGCGGCCTGAATAAAGACTCCCGACCCCTTCGCGCGATTACACTCTGCTCATGCTTAGCGATTTACAACTCTTGGGACTCGGCGCGGCGACCGTGGTGGACACGGTGTTGCTGGTGGCTCTGATCGAGCGGCCAAATCGGCGGCATGTGACGGTGTGGATGCTGGCTCTGACGGCTGCCGCTTGGTTATGGCACGCGGGGAGTTTCGTCCACACGCTGTTGCTGGAGGCGACGCATCCCTGGCCGCTGCAAGTCAACGCGATGGCCATGACGGCGATGACCACGGGGCTGCTGCTGATGCCGAGTTCGCTGTTGCACGGAGCCATCCGTTTGTGGCAGACCGGCATCGAAGCCAAACCGCGCGGCGATGCGCGCTACGGTCTGTGTTATCTCCCGGTGTTGACGCTGGGGCCGATTGCTCGCGGTCTGTTTGTGGAGCCGAGCGGAGAGTTCCTGACGCTGGTTGCAGCGTTCACGACACCCTATGTCGTTTGGCTATGCGTGACGAACCTCGTCGCTGCCGGGACGTTCTGGGGACTGCGGCGGCGAGTCGCACTCCCGCATGCCACGTCGTTCTTTCAAGGCATGGCGGCCACGCTGTGTGGTCTGAGCGTGCTGGCGGTCTTCGTGATCTATGTCGCGATCCCGACTTGGCCGGAACAGGCCGAAGAATGGAAATTGTTGGTGGGCCTCTCGCCGGTGCTGCCGGCATTGCTCTTCGCGTATCACGTCGTGCGGTTCAGGTTCGTGCCACTGGTCTTGGAACGGACGCTGGTTTACGGAGCGGTCCTGGCGGCCGTATTTCTGTTTCATCACTTGGCTCTGTCCGACGTGACCAATCGGCTGTCCGAACAGTTGCGAGTGGACTTCGCGATCGTCGAGGCGGTCGCCGCCGCCATGCTGGTCGTGGCGTATCAACCGCTGCGACAGCGCGTGGCCGAGTCGTTGCGATATCTGCTCGGCACACGAGTCGCCGGCGTGCGCGAACAGACTCGGCAACTGGCGGCGCACATGTCGGAAGGCATCGAACAGCCGGTCGAAATCTGGTTATCAACGATCACCGAGGCGATGCGGACTTTGTTCGGCGTCGAACATGCCAGCAGTTGGCTGTTCGGTGAAGACGACCGGCTGCTGTGCCGTTCCCGTAGGTTGGGCACTCCTGCCCGACCCGAATCTGGGGAAACATCGCCGACTGACGGGCAGGAGTGCCCGTCCTACGAACAAGCGGTCGCCTTGCGGCGCGTGCTGACCGAGACCGGGCAGCGGCTGATGACGCGGCGCGACGCGGCGAGTCAGGAAGCGCTGGAACTGCTCAGCGCAACCAGTAGCTCAACGGTCATTGCGATTGATCATCGCGACCTGCGCGGATTGCTGGTGCTCGGCCGCAAGCCGTTCAATCAGGAATTGGACGAGGAAGAACTCAGTTCGCTGGCACTGCTGACCGAGCAGCTCGCGGTCACGCTGCGCAACGCGTGCTTGCAGCAAGACCGCCTCGCCGCCGAACGCCGAGCTTTGCGGGAAGAAAAACTCTCGACGCTGGGGTTGCTGGCCAGTTCGATCGCGCACGAAATCAAGAACCCGCTGTCGTCGATCCGCGCCATCTCGACCGTGATGGCCGAAGACCTCGGCCCCGACAGCCCACACGCGGAAGACCTGCGGCTGATCGTCAGCGAGATCGACCGGCTCGCAGCGACGACACGGCAGTTGCTGGAATTCGCTCGCCCCGCGCCGACCGCCAGCGACTCGTGCGTGCCACGAGAACTGCTCGAACACACGCTCCGCATTCTGCGGCTGCTCGCGCAACAAAAGGGAGTGCGGCTGGAAACCGATTTCGATGACGGCGCGTTGCCGATCCACGCCGATCCCGCCAGCTTGGGAGAGGTCTTCTTTAACTTGCTGTCGAATTCGATCGACGCCGCCGGATCGGGTGGACTCGTGACCGTTTTATGTCGCACAGAATCGAATGCCGTCACCATCTCGATCCGCGACAACGGACCCGGTCTGCCGCCGGAAGTGCAAGAGCATCTGTTCGAGCCCTTCGTCACGACGAAACTCGACGGCACTGGCCTGGGCCTGTACATCGTCGGCCGCCGCATCCGCGAGCTTGGGGCCGAGATTCGTTGTGAATCGACGCCCGGCCAAGGAACGTGCTTTGAAGTGCGGTTGCCGATTTGAACTCTGAGATTTGAAATTTGAAATGTCATCCCATGTCACTCCGAGTTCTCATTGCTGACGACGAACAAGCTGCCCGCCACGGGATGCTGCGTGCGCTCCAGGCGACGGGCTGTGAACTGCTTGAAGCGGCGGACGGCGATGCGGCGTTGCAGTCACTGAGCGAACACGCGCCGGACCTCGTGTTTCTCGATCTGAACATGCCCGGCCGTGATGGGCTGTCGGTGCTCCGCGAGTTCGCCACGATGCGGACCACGACTGAGATCATCGTCGTCACGGCCAACGATCAGGTCAGCATCGCGGTCGAGTGCATGCGACTCGGAGCCGCCGATTACCTCACGAAGCCCTACGAGATTGAACAGCTTCGCGCGATCGTTCGGCGTGCGTCAGAACGGCTCGCGCTGCGCGATCGTGTCGTCTCTTTGCAGAATCAGCTCGACCAGCAGCAGGCGTTCGGAGCGCTCGTCGGCATCAGCCGTCCGATGCGCGAGTTGTTCGGCCAGATGACTCGTGCCGCGAAGACTCCGCTGCCGTTGCTGATTCGCGGCGAGACCGGCACCGGCAAAGAATTGATCGCTCGCGAACTGCACCGCCTGAGCGATCGCGCTACTGGACCGTTCGTCGCCGTCAACACGGCCGCAATCGCCGAATCGCTGACCGAAAGCGAACTCTTCGGCCACGTCAAAGGAGCTTTCACCGGAGCCGATGCCGACCGCTCCGGCTGCTTCCGCCAAGCCGACGGCGGCACGCTGTTCCTCGACGAGATCGGCGACATGCCGCTCGCCGCGCAGACGAAAATTCTGCGTGCAATCCAAGAGCGCGTCATCCAACCGGTCGGATCCAGTAAAACAGTCGCGGTTGACGTTCGCATCATCAGCGCGACGCATCAAGATCTCGAAGCCGCGATCCCGGAAGGTCGCTTTCGCCAAGACCTCTATTTTCGTATTCGTGGCATCGAACTCCGCATCCCGCCGTTGCGCGCTCGCCGCGAAGATGTCTTGCTGCTGGCGAACTACTTTCTCGAACGGACACACGCGGGTGCTTCCGTTCCACCGTTCGCCGCTGATGCGATCGACGCTCTGCTGGCTCACACGTGGCCGGGCAACGTCCGCGAACTCGAACAAACCATCCTGGCCGCCGGCGCGATGCGCCAATCCAGCGATATCCGCAGCGCGGACCTGCCGCTGCCGCACCACAAGACAAACGTTGAACCACCGCCATTCGATCAACTCCGCGGTCTGCCGCTGACCGAAGCCAAGGGGATCTTGATCGAGCAATTTGAACGCTCCGCCATTGAAGCGGCGCTCGCGGACAATGCTGGCAACGTCTCTGCCGCCGCGAGGCAGCTCGGCCTGCACCGCCAGAGCCTGCAACAGAAGATGACTCAATGGGCGATCAACCGTTGAGCGCTGCGTTCGCCACCCCAATTGACTTGTGGCCCAGCCGCGCCGTTTAGAAGAATCCAACGCCTCCGCCCGCACCTCGCGGAAGTCGCAGGGCCGCGTTCTCGGCGGGCGCGGCGAGGCTGTCGAGGAACTGGAGCAGATCGCGGCGTTGTTCCAGCTTGAGGGTGCGGAACGCTTCGGCCGCGCGTTGACCTTCGCCGCCGTGCCATTGGACCGCTTGTTCGAGCGTCGCCGCGCGGCCATCGTGCAAATACGGACCGGAACTGGCCACGCCCCACAGCGGTGGCGTGCGCCATTCCTGATGGATATTCGTGGTGATGTTCTTGACCAGCTCGATGACCGGGCCGTAGTAGCCGACACCGCTGGGGATGGTTTGTTCGTTGAGTTCCGGGACGGCCGGCAGCGGATCGGACAAGTTCGGCCCCATGTCGTGCAGCAACAGATCGCTGTACAGCCCCGCGACCGATCCAACATCGGGAACGTGGCAGATCGCACAACCCGTCTTCGCGAACAACTCTTGCCCACGCTGGATCGACTTGGCTTGATCCAGCGTGGCGGCCCGAGCGCTCTTCGGAGCCGACAAGCCGGCGACATAAGCCGTCAACGCATTGCACTGGTCTTGATTGAGATCCTCGGCCGGCCTCGTCCGCTCCGCTCCAAAGTTGAGAGCTCTCCCCTCCGACAACAACACTCGTTGTGATTGCGGGTGTCCCGGCACCGACAGGCCCAACTCCAACGAGCAGGCGGTCATCACGAATTCCTGGAGCGTGGCGACTTGGCCGCGCCAGCCGAAGCGGCCGATGGCACCGCTCGCGTTCTGAGGCACTCGGCCGGTGATCAGCGGCGCGTGTTGTTTCTTCTGACGTTCCGCTTGTTCGACGATGGCGGCGTCGGGGATCGAGTCGATCAGTCCGGCTCCGAAAAGCGACGTCGTGTTGCGCTCGGTCACTCGTACCGGCAAGCCTTCCGTGCGGAACGTGCCGGCCGCCGAATCCAGCGGGCTGTGCCGGATCGTCGTTGCCAGGAAACTTGATGGTGACTGGTTCGACGGCTGGTGAGTGCTCTGATCCACGATCGCTTTCGGCAAACGTTTCGCCATCCAATCTTGATAGCCGCGATCACTTTTGCCTTCGTTCCATTCGTACCGATGCAACAAGACGGTGGTGGTGGCGGCGAATTCGGGATGCACTTGCTGGCGTTTTTTGATCTCACGTTCGCCGGCCTTGGCGGTTCGCAGCGGCACGCCGCTGCCGCCGACCAGGTGCAGCAAACGCACGTTCTTTTCTCCGTTCCCCGCTCCGCCGATGCCGCCGAGTTGATGGCACGCGACGCACGAGACGTCGTTGTACATCGGCCCCAAGCCATCCCCCTTGGCGGCGAGCACCGAGTGGGGTTTGCTCCAGTCGCGCACGAACAATTCGCGGCCGGTCTTCTCTTGCTCCACCCGCTTGTCGAGAGTCGCGGTGGCGTTTTGAGGTTCGTTCGGCCTTTGATGGACCGCAGATGCTGGAGCACTTCCGCCGAATTGCCACGCGAACGCAGCATCGCTCCACAATCCGCACAACAGCACGAACGGCCACAGACCAAGGCCGACAACACTTCGCCGAGAAAGCAACATGGCGAAACTCCACGAGCGGGACCGCATAAGAAATGGAACAGCGACGGCAGTCTATCGGCGGTCCTTCGACAACCGCAAACTGATTCTGAACCACGGCTGGCTAACTCGTCGTGTAGCCCGACCCCATGTGGGTCGGACGATTCAATGTTTCTGTGGAAGTGTCGCCGAATCAAAATCATCCGACCCACAAGGGGTCGAGCTACAGACACTCAATTGGCCAGCCGTGGATTCTGAACCGTCTGCCCGTGAAAGTCGTGGGTGTGGCCGATACTCTGGCCGCGTGTGAACAACTCCCGTCGTGCTCCGTTCTGGAGACTCTCCGATGATTCGACGAATTGGCGTCAGCGTCTGTTTGACTGGTTTGGTCCTGGTCCTGGTGAGCGTGGCTCAGGACTCGAAAGCTCCCACGAAACTCACCGAGCCGAAAGCCGAGGCCGCGACAGTCTCGCCCATTGACGCCGCGGTGGAAGCGGAACTCGCAGATCGTCAGCGACAAGAGCAAGCCGTCCAATGGTTGCGAAAAGTCAGCGAAGTCCAATTCATCGACGCACCGCTCAATGATGTCGTGACCTTCCTGGTGGATACTCACAACGCACGCATCCGGCTCGACACGACGATGTCGATTGCGAAGCCCCTCTTGGATGACTCCCGGATCACGATCTCGGTTTCAGGTCAGCCACTGTCGCATGTTCTCCGACGTGCGACGCAATCGCTGCCGGACTTGGAATTGGTTTGGACGGTGTCTCGGGGCGACATCGTCATCACGAACACCGAACAACAAAAGCGAATGCTGGAGACGCGGGTGTATCGCGTCGGGCGGTTGCAGCAGTTGTCCGCCACGCGAGCGATCGTTCAGCGGCAGCCAGCGGAGCGGCCCGTTGTCGGCGGGTTTTCAGGAAGAGGACCGGTCCCTGCTCAAATCGTCGCGCCCGAAGACACGATCATCGCGCTGTTGGAAGCAGTGATTGACGCACCGTGGATGAATCGTGACGGCGAAGGGGGAACGGTTTCGCGGCTGGGAGATCAATTGGTTGTCCGCCAGACGTTCCATGCTCAGGAGCAAATCGCTCGGTTGCTGCGGGCTGTCGAAACCGCGCTCGCGCGCCCGCCCGGTTCGCCATCGCTGCTGGTGATGTCGCCCGAAGAGGCCCAGCGTTGGCAGCGAGCGCAAAAAGCTCTGCGTCGCGAATTGGATTTGAAGTTGGTTGATACCCCGTTGGACGATGTTGCCAAGCTGCTCGCGGAACAAACGGAGATGGAAGTCTTCGTCGATCGCGGAGCCTTGAAGGTGGCAAAACTTGCTGACGACTTGCCGCTGAATCTCCCCGACGGACGCTATGTCGCGCAAGACGCCTTGCAGCAGTCGTTGGGGCGGCATCACCTGACTGCCGTCATCGACGACGGAGCGATCCGCATCACCACCGCGCAGGCCGCCGGACAAGTTCAGCACACGGTCGTTTACGACGTCGCCGATCTGCTCCGCTCCGAGGACGACGTGCAACCTCTGCAAACGACCGTGATCGAAAGCACGAACGGGCCGTGGCAATCTCAGGACGGAGACGGTGGCACGCTGACCGATTTCCCCAGCGGGCTGTTCGTGATTCGACACACCGATGCGATCCATACTCAGATCGCGCTGCTGCTGCACGAACTGCGGCAAGCCAATAAAGATGCTCCGAAAGAAGCCGCTCGGCCATTGCTCAACGACTTCGAGACGCGGTTTTACAAAGCCAAGACCAAGGACGAAGCCGAAGCGCTCGAACGGCTGATCCTCACGTTCGTCGCCCCGAACACTTGGGATGTCAGCGGCGGCAAAGGACTGCTCCGCGTCGCCGAAGATCGGATCATCATTCAACAGACTAAAACCGTTCACAACGACATCGACCAATTCCTCCACGAATACCAGCAAGCCAAACCAATCGGGTCGGCGAAGTGAATTTCGTCGTAGCCGCGTTTCGCCAGAACGCGGGGGTTTCCCGGATCACCCGCGTTCTGGCGAAACGCGGCTACGGTCCGGATCCTTAGCGGCCACCAGGAACCTGCCCATGAATCTGCCACGACGAGCCTGTGAAACAATGGACGCGCAGGCGAGCGGGGCGGCGTCAGCCCCCCGGTCTTCCGAAGACATCGTGCCCACCGGGGGGCT
>CAMDEA010000054.1 GCA_945893045.1 Planctomyces sp. SH-PL62 | reverse complement strand
CCGGCCCACCGCACTGTCTAATGTAGGTGGGCCGGCGCTCGAAGCGAGCTGGTCCCACCCTACTTGCTACTTGCCGGTCTCGTCGGCGATGCGTTGAAAGTATTGTTCGACACGACTGCGATAGCGGGCAGGGACGGCGGTCTCGCCGGCTCCGGACGCTTTGAGCAGTCCGTGAGGATCGAGTCTGCTGGAAGTGACTTGATCGGCGTCTGTCCGATAGCTGCCTCCGACCGACAGAGATTGCTTGCCACTGCCGCTCTTCGATTGGGTCGGGTTGCCGCGTGTGGGCAGGTTGCCGTACAGGCCGATGTTGCTCAGCGAACTGCGGCGAGCACTGAAACCACCGCCGGCTCCGAGTGCGCCGTTCTGTCCCGGCTTGCCGCCTGGCTTGAACCCGGCATCGGCGAGCATCTGACTGAGCGTGTCGCCGAGGCAGCCTTCGCCCGGTTTGAACTTCAAACTGTTGCAAGCACCTTCGCTTTGCTCGCCCATGCCCTGACAGCGCGATAAAAACTTTTCCAAGATGTCGGCCGCGTGTTTGGCTTCGCCGTGTCCGCGCGTGCCGGAGAATTCCGCCAAGCCCGATTCCGCATCGGTCATCGCCTGATTCGCGCCGCTGCCGCGCACCGCCTCGACGAACTCGCGCGAAGAGTCCGCCAGCTCTTTCAACTTCTGATCGTCGTCCGGCAGTCGCGAAGCGTGCTCTTCGATGTCGTTGAGCAACGCATCCAAATCTTCGCGGTTCTTGCGTTGTTCCTCTTCGAGTTCGCGCATCCGAGCCTTCGTCGCCGGATCTTCCGGGTTGTCGCGATCCTTCAGCGAGGCGAGCCGTTCGGCCAAGTCGCGCTGGCGGTGATACAGCTCGACGAATCGGCTTTGGTCTTCCAGCAACGGATAGATCTGCGCCAGTTGATCCAGCGGATCGTTGACTCCCTCTTTGAATTCCTTGCGTTCCTGAGCCAGCTTCTTCTGCACTTCCTCCAACTTCTTCGCCGCCTTCCCGGCCGACGGTTTCGGTTGCGACGCGGCTTGTTTGGTTTCTTTAGCCGCTTGCTCCATCTGATCGGCGAGTTTTTCCAATTCCTTGTTCAGAGCTTTGTCGATGTCATACGGCAGCGCGTGCTTGGCGGACTCGCGAACGGCCGCGGCCTCTTCGGCGATCCGTTCAGCCAGTTTTTCGAGCGATTGTTTTTCCTCATCGCTGAGCGCCCCGTCGGCGTCGCGCTTTTCGAGTTGCTTCTTGAGTTGCTCGATCTCTTCCTGCAACGCTTCGAGCCGGCGTTGAGCTTGCTGGTATTTCGACAGCAGCACATCGACTCCTTCGCGCGTCCGCACCATCTGCTGCAAGTCTTCGTCCGAGACAATCTGAATGACCGCGACCGGACTCTCTGAACCTTTCGCTCCGGCCGGATCGTTGTCCTCGACGCGAGCGAACAGCTTGATGACGTCGCCCGGCTTCAGCCCATAGGCGGAGAGCGGCAGCGGTGTCTGTTCTTCGTGCCGTCGTGATGGCGGAGACGTCGTCGGCAGCGACAGCGGCAGCGCTCGCGAGTCGTTCAAGCTGCGGAAGAGTTGCAGCTTCGTGATGCCGTAATCGTCCTCGGCCGCGATGACGACCGGCAGCGTGATCGACGGCGTGGCCAGCGATTGCGGAGCCGGCTCCAGCAACCGCACGAACGGGACTTGATCCTTCAGCAGGTTGATCGTGCCCGTGAACGAGTCGCGCGAGTCCTGCCCCGCGACATCGGTCACCTTCAATTGAAACGTCCCCGGCCGAGCGATCGTCCACGAGCCGAGGACTTCGTGGCTCTCGCCGTCCGTGCTGACCGGTTGCAGCTTCACGGTCTCGTGCTGTTCGCCGCTGACGATTTCCAGAGCACCCTTCGACAACGGCCGGTTGCTGCGTGCTCGTACTTCGACCGTCGCACCAGCCAGCGCGGAGAGACCGCCCTGCGGCAACGGACCCTCGTAGGGAGCATCGCGCGTGTACGCGGGAGGTGTGACTCGGAACCGCACCTCTTCCAATTGCGGGACAGTGATCACGTTGAGCTGAAAGCGATGACTGCGCGTCGTGCGTGCTCGCACAAAGTATTGACCCGGTGTCGTGACCGCCGCGACCGAGGCTCGCCAACGGCCCGGCGAATCGGGAAACATCGGCAACGCTTCTTCGTGCAGCTTCGTTTTCGAGCTGCCGGTTCGCAGCACCAATTCCAATTCATCGACCGGCGGGCCGGCCGTCGTCACGAAAACTTCCAGCCCATCGCCATAGCGGACCTTCGCATCCCCTGGCTCGACGCGCAGCTCCGTTTGCGAGAACGGCGGATGATCTCCAAACGGATCGGCGAAACGCAGCCACTCGGTCCCCGCCAATCGCGGCGCGAACATCGCGATCAAAACTAAGCCGAGGCTCAACGCTCCGAAACTGATCGCGGCGCGACGCACCGGTTGCGAAGGAGCAGCCAGCGACAATGGAACCTGAGCCGCTAAACGGGCGGCTTTCAAAACCGCCAACTCGGCCAAGGCGTGTGTCAGCCCCGTCGTAGTCGCTGCTGAGTGACTGGAGGACTGCAACTCGAAGCCCGAAACAATCTCGCCCCCCGTCGCGCCCGTATCATCGAGCTGTCTCGCTAAGACCGCGTCTTGTGCGCGACGAATGGCTCGCGCGACGAAACTGACAAGCAACGTCAGCCCAGCGATCACTGCCGCAAGCACTGCCATCAAACGCGCCGCCGCCGACAGATCCCAAACCAGATCGAGCCACATGCTCGCCAACAATAAGCCGATCGCGGCACTGCATCCCCACGTGGCTCCGGACGCACTGCCGATCGCGAGCACTCGGTGCTTCAACGTCTCAAACGTGTCGTCGAATGAGTTCGGAGACATGTCAGTTGATCCTTTGATGGGAAACCCCAGACCGAAGGGTCGCATTGTCCGAGCTGTTGTGGTGATTTCCAAGCGGCAATCCTTACTTTCATCCCCCCTCACGAAACGTCACACCAATCCCGCGCTGCGGCGCAAACTCCAGCCAATCGTCCAAACGAAAAACGTCCCCGCCAGCACCCACCAGCGATCCCACGCCGTCGTTCGCCGAATCCGTTCGGGGCGGCCCCGTTCCAGATGCGCGGTAAACGTCTCCGCGATCTCGCCCGGCGAGTCCCCTTTGAGTTCCAGGCCCCCCGTGCTGGTCGCAATGCGAGCCATCAAGTCCGGCCGAGCTTTCAAATCGAGTTGCTCTTCCAGAAGTCGGCGCACATCGAACACCGCGCGCGAGCCGGACTTCTCGGCCGGCTGCCCGGCGATGTGAGCTTGATAACGTCCCTCGGCCAGTTCACCGAACAACACTCGAAAGACCCCCGGCCCTTCGCCGGCCGCGACCGGAGTCACCGTGCGCACGCCGTCGATGCCGTCGCCGGTCAGTTCGATATTCGGAATCTGTCCTTGCGCCGCTTCACGTCGCACGAGCAGCGTGGCGGTCGCGGCTTCGTTGCTGCCGAACGTCACTTGATCGGTGCGCAGTGCCATGTCTTGGCCGGGGAGCAATCCCGCTCCGGAGACCAGCCACCGCATCAAGCTTTGCCAGAGCGTGCCGTATGTCGTGTCGTGATCGGAGTACGCCGGCGGCAAGAACGCCCAGCGCCACATGCCCGAACCTTCCACGACAACCACGCGACCGCCGCCATACGGCTGATAGGTCACGACCGGCGCTTCTTCCCCCGCGCCGCCGGCAACCGTCGCGAGCACCGTCGCCAATGGCTTTGGATGCTCCGCCGCCGAGGAAGTTGCCAGCGCGGGCAATTGCGACAACGCTTCGTTCGACACGCCGGAACCTTGCGATTCAAACCAACGCAGGTCGCGGCCTCGATCGGTCAGCGTCATCCGAAAACGCGCCTCGCGCGACGTCTTCCACTGCACCGGCAGCAAGCGTTCGAGCCGCTCATTCACCTGCGCCATCGGCTGCCCGCGATAACAGACGAGCGCCCCACTGTCGCCGGCCACCCAGTTCCGCACGTTGTCGAGAGCCGCTTCGCTGAGAAACGATTCCGAATCGCGGCCCAACACCAACACTTGAAACGTGCCGAGCGACTTCGCATCCGCAAGCACCTCCGCGCCGTTGTGCAACACACGCCACGCTTCGGTGACGGGTAAATTTGCGGCACCAGCCGCCGGTGTCTTGAGCGGCACGGCGCTAGCCGCCGGTGTCGTGGCATCAACCTTCGCTCCAGAACCGGCGGCTAGCGCCGTGCCGCTCACATCGGAGTTCATCGCTCGCTTCAACGTTCGTTCGAGGTAGCGGTTCTCTGCCATGCGGACCACGCTGACCAGTTCGATCGACGGATCGGATGCCAGCGTTCGTGCCAGAAACTTTGAGTCCCAGTACGGCTTCCCTTCGACAAGCAGTACGCGAATCGGTTCATCCACGACGCGCAGCAGGAACGTGCCGTAGTTGTTGACTTGCGTGACTTCTCCCTCGAACGGTTCGACGCGAGCCTCATACCGATACAGCCCGCGCGTCTCTTGCTGCACTTGGAATCGCACTTCGGCTTCCGAGTCTCCCGCCACGAACACCGGTTGCCGGCTGACTTCTTTGCCGTCGTGCTCCAACACGACCGTCACCGCTTCGGGTGCTCGGCCGCGTCGCCGCACGAGCGCGGTCACAGGCACCGTCTGACCGACGAACGCCAATTGCTGCGGAGCATGCAGGCGCAACGCGAGATCATGAATCTCGGCATCGCTGCCGAACGTCTTCGTGAAGATCGGCGCATCGACCGCTCGCGCCAGAGCCACCGACGCCAGCACCTGCGGTGTCCCACCCCCCGCGTTGTGATTGCCGTCGCTGAGCAACAACACCGCCTGCCCTGCCGGCCGGTTCGGCTCGATGCTGGAAGCGATCGCGTTCGCCATGTCCGTGACCAATCCGGCCGGAGTCTTCTTCTCCAACTCCTCCACGCTCGTCGGCAGCACGCTTTTGGAAAACGTCGCCGTGTGAATCTCAAACCGATCCGAGAGCTTCGCCGCACACGCCTTCGCAATCTCCGCCGCCGATTGATAGCGCGAGCGGCCGTCCGGCATATCGGCTGACGACATGCTGGCCGAATCATCCACGAGAATCGCCAACCTCGGCTTCCCCTGCGGCGGCGGAATGCGTTCGTTCCAAGTCGGGTTGAGCAAAATCCCCAACAGCATTCCCATGCTGGTCGCCATCAGGACGAGGATCACTGTCCAACGAGTTCGCGTAATCCCCCACGGCCGCCGCCACGCATACCAACCCAACAACCCGATCGCAGCCACGGCCAAGGTCAGCCAGAGGGCGAAGGAGATCAGGGGTTCGACGGTGAGAGTCATTGTTTTTGTTGGGGGAAATAAGGATTGCAGAGTAAGGATTGAAGAAGGCAGAGGGTCGGACAAAAGCATCCGGCTGTTGCGTCTCTCTCCTTCTGCCTTCTTCAATCCTTACTCTGCAATCCTTATTTCCGAACGAGTACGCATTGATTCCACCTGGCGGCATCCCAACCGCCTCAACTCTTAAACAGTCTCAGCCCCAGCACCTCCATGAGCGCACAACTCAAACACGCGACGGCCAGCCAGGACCACAGATCGTCGCGCGGTTCTTCGTCGCGCAGAGCGGAGCGATATTTCACATCACGGCCGCCGGAGAGGCGGTCGGTCATCACGTCGGCCGCGAGCGTCGCCAAGTCCGCTTCGTCCGCCGGGATCGCTGACGCCAATGCGAACACGGTTTGAGTCGCTCGCTTCACTTCGTACACGCCGGGAGGTCCAGCCTCGGCCGCTTGCCACATCACGCCAACGTTCTCTTCGTGAAGCTCGCCGAGCGATCCGGATTCGAGCGTGTTCATCGCCGGCGGAATGATCCGCAACCCGGACACCGGACTCGCCGCACTCGGCAGATAGACCGCCAACGGTTCGCCACTGGGAACCGCTTCTAGCGAACGATCGCGGCCGAGCAGATGCCCGGTCAGCTCACCGATCATCGGCACGAACGCCGGTGACGACGGCAGGTTCGACGAATTCAATTCCGCGTTCAGCACCGCCAGCGTCCCCGCTCCGCATGCGGTCACGACCAGGCAGGCCGATTGATCGTTGTAGGTCGCCAGCACATCGTCGAGCAGTGTTCCCTCGACGCGCCGGCTGCTCAATCCGCCGCTGAAGCGCACGGGCGAAAACATTGCCGACGCTTCTTCGCCGAAGACCGTGAACGGCACTTGTCGTTGCCGCACGTTCGCCAGGAACAAATTCTTGCGCACCTGTCCGGCCGGAGGTGGCGCGAACTCAACCGGCATTTGCAAACTCGTCCCCGCCGCGTTCGCCAGCAGCTTCAAGTTCGTCGCGTCGATCGGTTCGGCCGCGACGTACAACACGCCACGTCCGCGACGCAGCAGCGCGGCCAGCAGTTGCAGCGTTTCTTCCGACAGCTTGCCGGGATGATCGAGCAACAGCAGATCGGCTTCGGTGATCGCTTCGCGAGTCGCTCGCGACGGATCGACGCGCACGATTTTCTCGGCCGCGCGACCTTCTTTCGCCGCAACTGGCGAGATCGCTCGTTCCAGAAAATAACTTGATGACGGTCGCGTCTCGGCCGATTGTCGCGTGAGCAACAAGTACGTGGGCTGCGGATGCACCTGCAACACCACCGGCCGCGAGTTGTCGCTGCTCAGTCCATCTTCCACGCCGGCCAGTCGCGCTTCGCCGACATGCCAGCCTTCCGTCGGCAGCGTCGCTTCGGTGACGAGCGTCGAACGTCCCCCCGCCGAGCATTGTCCCGTCGCGCGAAACAACGACTCACCAAGCACCACTTCCACCGTGACTGGCCGAGGTGTCGGCGAGTAATTGCCGACTTCAATCTCCAGCCGAAACGCCCGGCCCCGTTCGACACGCCCTTGCGAGCCAACGCGCAGGATCGCGAGGTTCGCGGGAGTCTCCGTCGGAGCGATCGATTCGAGTTGAATCACGGTCTCGGTCGGCAAGACCGAGAAGTCGGCCGCCGCCCAATTGCTGCGTTGAAAGTCGCTGATCACGATCAGTTCGCGCCGTACTTTGTCGCCGCCTGCATGCGCCAACATCTCGGCCGCCGCGTTGAGCGACGCTTGCACCTGCAATCGTTGCGGCAACGGCTTCGCTTTCGCGACTTCATCGACCAGCGTCGAAAAGTTGGTCGATGGCCGATCGAAGATCGGCTGCGGAGAGGCTGCCGCCAGAATTAAGTTGGCCTGCGTGTTCGCAGAGTACCCGACCTGCTTAGCCGCGATCGGCCGTGCCCGCTCGAACGTCTGAAACCCTTGCGACGTCGCGGCCAAGCTCTGACTGACATCGAGCAGCACGACCTTCACCGTTTGCGATTGGTTGTCGCCAATCGCTGCTGGTGCTCGACTGCCGATCAACGGCCTCGCGATGACCGCTGCGAAGAGCGCGATCGCGGCGACTCGCAGCAACAGGATCAACAGATCACGCAACCGATTTCGAGCTCGCCGCTGCTGGACGACTTCCCGCACGAACCGCACCGTCGAAAGCGGAATGCGCGTCGGCCTGGGCTTCGTCAGCCAATGCACGATGAACGGCACACTCAGTGCCGCCGCGCCCGCCGGTATCGCCCAGAAATGCAGGAAGGACATGGTCATTTCGTTTCGAGTTGCCTGCCCTGTGTCATTGAAGGAAGGAAATAAGGATTGCCGAATAAGGATTGAAGATTGAAGAAGTGGGTCTGCAAGAAGCATCAACGTGCGGTGTGTCTTTCCAACCTTTGTCCTTCTTCAATCCTTATTCGGCAATCCTTATTTCCGACCACCTCACCCCGCGCGTTCCACCAGAAAACCACTCAATGTCTGCAAGTAATGTGTCGCCGTTGAGACGCGCCGATAGTCGCAGCCGGTCGCCAACGCCATCGAACGGACTGCCGTGCAATGCGCCTCGAAACGTTCTTCGTAAGCTTTGCTGATCTCGGCCGGCGAGCAATTCACCTCGCCGTCTTCTTCGAGTCCCTCGAAGCGAAACGCCGTGCCGGCCGGTAACGATTCCTCGAAGGGGTGTACCAGGTGCAGCGCGATCACTTCCCAGTAGCGAGCACGGAACAATCGCACGGCGGCGAACGTGTCTTCGAGATCGTCGCAGAGGAAATCGCTGATCACCAGCAGCACACCGCGCCGCGTCAGCCGCGCGAAGAGTTGTCGCAGCGACGTCCCCAGATTCGTCGAGGGCCAAGTCCGCACTCGCTCGATCTCTGCGTTGACGCGCGCCACATGCTGCGGCGTGCTCGCCGGCGGCAGGAACTTGTGCAGCCGCTCGGCCGCGATCGCCAGACCGACTTGGTCTTGCCCGCTCGTGATTAAGTGCGTCAGCGCGGTCGCGAAGTATTGAGCGTATTCGAGCTTCGATCCGACTCCATCGACGCCGTGTGCCTCACCGCCGAAGCGCATCGAACCGCTCGCGTCGAGCAGCATCGTGCAGGTCAGGTTGGTCTCGTCCTGATACAGCCGCAGGTACGTGCGACCGGTCCGAGCCAGCACCTTCCAGTCGAGCCGCCGCAGATCGTCGCCGGGGGTGTATTCGCGAAAGTCCACGAACTCGCCGGAGCCGCCTAACTGCCGAGACTGATGCCGCCCGCTGTACGCGCCGTCGATCCGCCGCTTCGTCGTGAACCGCAGTCGCTGCAACGTGGCGAGTGCTCGCAGATCAAGGAATCGGCTGGTGGTGCGAGTCAGCATCGGTAGTCAGTCTGGATGACAGTTGTTTTCGACGGGGAAGAAATAAGGATTGACGAGTAAGGATTGAAGAAGGAAGAAGGTCGGAGGATGCAGCTCTTGTGGTTCTCCTTCACCCTTCTTCAATCCTTACTCGTCAATCCTTATTCGCAGTTCATGAACACCTACGTCGTCGTCTCTTTCAACAGCCGCTCGATGATCGCATCGCTGGTGATCGCGTCGCCGATCGCGCGGTGATTGATCAGGATGCGATGCCGCAGCACCGGCAGCGCGACTTTCTTGACGTCATCAAAAGTCGGCGCGGTGCGGCCCATCAGCAGTGCGTGTGCCTTCGCAGCCAGCACCAAGTTCTGCGAGCCGCGCGGGCCGGCTCCCCACGAGACGTAACTTTTCGCGAACGGATTGACGCGCTGATCTTCCGGCCGGCTGGCTCCGCAGAGCCGCACGGCATATGCCGCGACGTTCTTCGGCACCGGCACCGACAACACCAAATCACGCAGTTCGAGGAATGTTTTGCGATCGAACACCGACGTCGGCAGCGGCAGCGCGCCGCCGGTGGTCTTCATGACGATCTCTTCCTCATGGTCGGGAGTCGGATACTTGATCCGAATCTCCATCATGAACCGGTCGAGCTGCGCTTCGGGAAGCGGGTACGTCCCTTCCTGCTCGATGGGATTCTGCGTGGCGACGACGATGAACGGCTCTTCGAGTTGATACGTCTGCCCGCCAACGGTGACATGCCGCTCGGCCATCGCTTCCAAGAGCGCGGATTGCGTCTTCGGAGCCGCGCGGTTGATTTCATCCGCCAGCACCAAGTTCGCGAAGATCGGCCCGCGCCGAAACACCATGCCGGGCGCGCCGTTCGTCTCTTCTCGCGACAGCAGTTCGTACCCCGTGATGTCTGACGGCATCAGGTCCGGCGTGAACTGAATCCGTGCGAACTTCCAATCGAATGCGGACGCCAGCGCTTTGACCATCAACGTCTTCGCGAGCCCCGGCACGCCCATCAGCAGCGCGTGCGATCCGGTCAGAGCACAGGTCAGCAGCAAGTCGAGCGTCTGTTCCTGCCCGACGATCACGCGATGCAGGCATTCGCGCAGAGTCGCTACACGTTGCGAAAACTCTTCGACTCGCTCGCGAGCCACTTCCAGAGTGCTGGTCATCGTTGGTTTCCCATCGAAAGGAAATCGCCCACGGACAAAAACCGGGGCTGAGATGCGGGCGGCACTCTAAGCACGCCCTGCGCGGAAGGCCAACCAGGCTTCGTTGACGTCAATCAGCAACTTTACAAGGCAGCTCTCTGCGGCCGAGAATCGTCACAGTTCCAGGTTGGACGATTTTTGACTGAGTGCTGCGACCCCTTTCCGCTGACTGAGAGTTCGACCGCCATGCTGAATCGCTCTGCGAATCGCGACGAGACCACGAACGTGCTTGGCTCTCAGCCGTTGGGTGGAGTGATTCATACTTATCAGCGGTATGACCCGACGAACATTCCTTCGCCGAGGCAGCCGCCGCCGGATTTGGTCTCTTCGGCGTTTGAGCATCTGCTGGCGTATGGCGACTTGAGCGAACTGACCGAAGCCGAGTTGGCTCGCGCGGTGCATCTCGACGTGCGGCAGATCGCGGGGTTGGGGCCGAGCCTCGAGTCGCTGCGACAGATGTTGCTCGAACGGAAGGAGAAGATACTGGAGACGTGGGAAACGAAACGCGTTGTCGAGGAGACTCGCAAGACGTTTGAGCAATTGGCCGCGAAGACCGTCCCGCCGAAGGAGTTGGCTCAGGCGTTTCAGAAGGCGGTCAAAGACGAACAGATTCGCGACCTCGAACGGCTGTGGTATCGCGCGGGGGGCGAGCGATCGAAGTTCGCTCGGCAACTGCTGCAAGTGGCCGAACGGCTGGGGGAGAAGTATCAAGTCGATGAACTCGCGGCGAAGTACGAGTTCATTGGCCGCAAGCCGTTGTCCGTCGAGACGGCTCTGGAAGTCAAAGAGGAACTGGAAACGATTGACCGGCTGCTGAAGCAACTCGAAGAAGCGGCGAAGACGGCGCAGATTGCGATCATCGACTTGGATGAACTGTCGCAGTTCGCGGATGAAGAGCAGCTTGAAGGGCTGGCTCAACTGCAACGGCAGGTCGAAGAGATGGTCCGGCAGATGGCCGAGCAGCAAGGACTCGAACACGGCCGGCGCGGGTTTGAACTCACACCGAAGGCGTATCGGCTGTTTCAAGGAAAGCTGCTGGAGAAGATCTTCAGTCAGTTGCAAGCCTCACGCAGCGGTCGGCATCAAGGTCCGATCGTCGGCGAAGGGGCGGTCGAGTTGCAGACCACGAAGGAGTACGAATTCGGTGACTCCGTCTCGCAGATGGACATCCCGCAGACGCTGATCAATGCGATGCTGCGCACGGCGTCGGAATTATCTCTGAGCGGCACGGCGCTAGCCGCCGGTGTTGAACGCGACCAAACACCGGCGGCTAGCGCCGTGCCGCTCAGAACTGGGAGATCGATCCACCTCAAGTCCGAAGACATTGTCATTCATCGGACGCGGAACAATCCGAAGTGCGCGACGGCCGTGTTGATGGACATGAGCGGCTCGATGCGGCAGGGTGGGCAGTACATCAACGTGAAGCGGATGGGACTGGCACTCGATGGGTTGATTCGCAAGGAGTATCCCGGCGACTTCCTGCAATTCATTGAGATGGCCAGTTTCGCGAAGCCGGTGCCGGTTGGCGATGTGGCCAAGCTGCTGCCGAAGCCGGTGACAATCTTTGATCCGGTCGTCCGCCTGCGAGCCGACATGAGCGACGCGAACATCACCGAGTCGATGATCCCGCCGCACTTCACGAACATCCAACACGCGCTGCAACTCGGTCGGCAGTTCCTGATCTCGCGCGACACGCCGAACCGGCAGATCATTCTCATTACCGACGGCCTGCCGACAGCTCACTTCGACGGACCGAACCTGTATCTGCTGTATCCGTCCGATCCGCTGACCGAAGCGGCGACCATGCGTGAGGCTCTGCTGTGCCAGCGCGAGGGGATCGTCATCAACATCTTTCTGCTCTCAAGCTGGAACCAATCCGAAGAAGACATCCGCTTCGCGCACCGCGTGGCCGAGTCCACCAAAGGCCGCGTCTTCTTCACGGCCGGCCGAGACCTCGACCGCTTTGTCGTCTGGGACTACGTCAACCGCCGCAAGTCGATCGTCAGTTGAATGGTGGTTCCTGGGCGTCTCGACGATACGATGCCGCCCATTCCTCTGGCCCCATTCGTCTGCCCCAAATGTTTGTCGGCAGAGGAGTGGGGCCAGAGGAATCAAAGAAAACCATGATGAGCCGTTCGCTGTTCCCATTGACGATCGTTGCTGGCTGGGTGCTGGTGATTTCGGCGGGGATTCATCGGCGAGCAGAATGCTCCGATCCGCCAGAACAGAAACTGGCGATAGAGTCGCTGGTCGTGGAGCCGTCGGAGATCGTGCTGCACAGTGCCAATCGGCGGCAGCAGTTGCTGGTGACGGCGATGGATCGAGGTGGCCGAAACATTGATGCGACTCGCGATGCGGAGTTCGTTGTGGATGATCCGGCGGTCGCCAGCGTCTCGCGTGCGAAGGTGCAGGCACTCCAGGATGGCACAACGAATTTGCTTGTGCGGTTTGGTGGTCGCGAAGCCCGCGTGACGGTCCGTGTTTCCGGGGCGAACGAAATCCGGCTGGTGCATTTTGCCAATGACATCGTGCCGATCTTGTCGAAGCTGGGTTGCAACAGCGGCGGGTGTCACGGCAAGGCGTCGGGACAGAATGGATTCAAGCTGTCGGTGTTCGGTTTCGATCCGGAGGCCGATCGCACGGCGATCCTGAAAGAAGGGCGCGGCCGGCGCGTGCAACCCTCCAGTCCCGATCGCAGCCTGATCTTGCTGAAGCCGACCGCACAGGTGCCACATGGCGGCGGCCGACGCCTGACGGTGGATTCGCCCGACTATGAAATGCTTCGTCAGTGGTTGTGGCAGGGGATGCCGCTGGGGAGTGAGGAAGCTCCGCACGTGATCGCGTTACGGGCCAGTCCCGATGAGCGCGTGCTGGGCTTTCAATCGCAGCAGCAGATCCTCGCGACGGCAGAGTTCTCCGACGGAAGTCTGCGAGACGTGACCAATGCGGCGGCCTACACCAGCAATTCCGGCATCGCTGCGGAAGTCGATGCACTCGGACTCGTGCGAACTGGCCGAATGCCGGGCGAGGCGGCGATCACGGCACAATACATGGGGCAGGTCGCGGTGGTGCGAGTGCTCGTGCCTCGGCCAACCACGAAGACTGAGTTGATCCAATGGCCGGCGACGAGCGACATCGACCGACTGACCGCGGCGAAGCTGCACAAGATGCAGATCGAACCGTCCGGCGTTGCTGATGACGCGACGTTTTTGCGACGGCTGTTTCTCGACACGATCGGCACGCTGCCGAAGCCGGATGAAGTTCGCGCGTTCCTCGCGGATACGCGCGACGACAAGCGCCGCCGCGCGATCGACGCGGTGCTCGCACGCGACGAGTACGCCGATTATTGGACGCTGCAATGGGCCGACGTCTTGCTGGTCAACCGCGACAAACTGGGAGACCGCGGAGCGTTTGAATTTCATCGCTGGCTGCGCGAGCAGTTCGCTCGCAACCGGCCGTACAACGAATGGGTGCGCGAGTTGATCGTCGCATCGGGCCGCTCGGACGAGCACGGGCCGGTCAATTTCTACCGAGCGGTGCGGACGCCGGAGCAACTCGCCGAATCGGTCAGCCAGGCGTTTCTTGGCGTGCGCGTGCAATGTGCTCAATGCCATCATCACCCGTTCGAGAAGTGGTCGCAATCAGATTTTTATGGCATGGCCGGGTTCTTCAATGGACTCGAACGCAAGCCGGTGCGAACGGCTTCCGATGCGAAGATCGAACTCGTGTATCACGGCGGCTATCGAGAGACACGGATGCCGTTGACCGATCAGCCAGTCGCGACAAAACCACTCGACGGTTGGGTGGCACGCCCTGAGTCATCGAAGGGCGTGGGCAACGGAGTTTTATCTGCAACCAACGCCACGCCCTTCGATGACTCAGGGCGTGCCACCCCGAACTTAATGCTTGTTGACCCGCGTGTGCCGCTCGCCGATTGGCTGACTGATGCGAGCAATCCGTGGTTCGCGCGGCTGGTCGCGAATCGTTTGTGGAAACATTTTCTCGGCCGAGGTCTGGTCGAACCGGAAGACGATCTGCGTTCGACGAACCCGGCGACGAACGAACCGCTGTTCGATTGGCTGGCGAAGCAAGTTGTCGAGAATCGTTACGACCTCAAACAGGTGATGCGGCTGATCCTCAACTCGCGCGTCTATCAACTCACCGCCGATCCGAACGACACGAACCGAGAAGACGAGCAGAACTTTTCGCATCACTACGTCCGCCGCATTCCCGCCGAGGTGTTGCTCGACGCGATCAGCGAAGTGACCGGCTCGCCCGAACTGTTTCTCGGCCGACCGCGCGGGACACGCGCGATCGAACTCTGGGACAACCGCCTTCCGTCTTATTTTCTCGACACGTTCGGCCGCTCGGAACGGACCAGCCCTTGTGAATGCGGACGCTCTGGCGAACCGACGATGGCGCAGGCTCTGCACCTGATGAATGCTCCGGAAGTCTCGGCAAAGATCGCAAACTCGACTGGTCGAGTCGCACGATTGCTGCGAGCTTCACCACCGATTGCGGACGCGGCGTTGATCGAGGAACTGACTCTCGTGGCACTTGGCCGGCTGCCGACAGAGAAAGAACGGACTGTCGCCCAAGGACTGTTCGCGAATACAGATCGGCGCGACGCGACCGAAGATTATCTCTGGACGTTGTTGAACTCTTACGATTTCCTGTTCGTTCGGTGATCCGAGCAAAATGGAGATGAATCCATGACCCGCCACACATTCTTGCCGTTGATGGTGCTCTGTTGGTTCGCGGTCCTGTCGATTTCCTGCGGCACTGCGGTTCTGCCAGTCAACGAACAACCAACCGAGCAATCATCGTTGTCTCAACCACTCAAAACGATGGCGTCCTCCTCGGCCATCGAATCCACCGACAACAAAGACGACTCCACCGACAACAAAGACGACTCCACCGACAACAAAGTTGACGCCGAAGCTGTTTTGAAAAACGCACTGGCGCGTGCCACTGCTGAAGACAAGTCGGTCCTCATTCATCTCGGCGCACCGTGGTGAGGGTGGTGCGGAGTGCTCGAGGAGTTCCTCGATAAGTCACATCAACATTTTGAATCGGATTATGTGGTCGTGAAGATCGACATTCAGAACATGGCCCACGGCAAAGACGTTGCTGGCCGGATCAGGAAAATCTCCGAAGGGGGCATTCCCTGGATGGTGATTCTAAAATCTAATGGCGACGAACTGATCACGTCCGATGGGCCGAAGGGCAACATTGGTTATCCTTTCCAACCCGAAGAGATTGAGCACTTCATGACCATGCTCAAGGAGTCCGCGAAGCGCACGACGACCGAGCAAAGGGCGGCGATCGAGGAAGCGCTCAACGAGAATGCGAGCAAAATCAAAGAGAAGCAAAAGCAGAGGCAATCAAAGTCTTCCAATGAGTAGCCGCACTCCCGATCAGACGAGTTGCCGGTTTGATCCATCAGTCACGAGGAGTTCTGCATGTTCCCTGCTTTCTGTGACGGCCTGAATCGACGCGAGTTCGTGCGCGTCGGGACCATCGGCGGGATGAGCCTCGCAAGTCTGTTGCGTGTACAGGCTGCGGACCCGAAGCCGAGGCGCGACGTGAACTGCATTTTCATTTTCACGCTCGGAGGAATGCCGCAGCATGACCTCTGGGATTTTAAGAAGGACGCGCCGGCGGAGATTCGTGGCGATTTCCAGTCGATCCCGACCGTCGTGCCGGGATTGCATCTCACCGACCTGTTGCCTCGGACAGCTCAGGTCGCCGACAAGCTGGCGATTCTGCGCGGCATGACGCACGGCGATTCGGATCACGGTCGCGGCTATCACATCATGATGACCGGCATGACTCCGGGGCCGGGGGACTTCAATTCGACGAAGAACAACAACGTGCATCCGTCTATCGGCTCGATGGTCGCCCGCATGACCTCCGGCGGCGGAGCCTTGCCGCCGTATATCTCGGCCCCGTGTTTTCTGCGCAGCGGCGGGCCGGCGTTTCTCGGCGCGAGCTACGCGCCGTTTGTGATCGACGCTGACCCGGCCTCGCCGGAGTTCACGGTGCAGGACATCGTGCTGCCGACCGGCATCACCGACGAACGCAGCCTGCGCCGACAAGAAGCTCTGCGAGCGATCAATCGCTTTGAACGGAAAGTCGAAGATCTCGGCAAGGATGTGCAATCGCTCGACACGTTTTATCAGAAGGCGTACAGCCTGATGACCTCGGCACGCGCGAAAGAGGCGTTTGACATCCGCCGCGAAAAAGAATCGCTACGAAACGATTACGGCATGACGAGTCTTGGTCAGTGCTGTTTGCTGTCGCGACGGCTGGTCGAAGCGGGTTGCCGATTCGTGTCGATCGAAAACGGTCATTGGGACACACACCGCGAAAACACAAAGAGCCTGCGCGACTTGCTCGTGCCGAGCGTCGATCGTGCGATCCCCGCGCTGTTGCGTGATCTCGAAGCGCGCGGCTTGTTGGATTCGACGTTGGTCGTGATCGCGACCGAGTTCGGCCGCACGCCGCGCATCAACGTGATGGCCGGCCGCGATCACTGGCCGAATGCGTTCTCGATCGTCATGGCCGGCGGCGGCATCAGGGTCGGTGGAGCGATTGGTGCGACTGACAAGATCGGTGCCGCTGTGACCGACCGGCCAGTCACTCCTCCGGACATGGCAGCCACGATTCTTTCTGTGCTCGGCATTGATCCCGATACGGTGTTGCACACGCCGCTGGGTCGACCGGTGCCGCTCGCGCTGGGCGGTAGGCCAGTGACGGAGTTGATTTGAAGTCGCGTAAAAACGGTATCACGGCTCACGGCGACCGGCCGAACGCCGAGTGCCGATGGCCGTCAGCCGTGATAACGTTTTTTGAACGGGAGCAGAAAAATGAATCTGAGCCGAGTTCTGTGGTCTGCAAGTTTGACGCTCGCCGTCATCCTGTCGGCTCAGTCGTTGTCAGCGCAAGCCGTCCCCTCGAAGGAGCCGTCGAGCACTCACATCTTCCCGGCTGGCGGTCGGCGCGGAACGGTGGTGCCCGTCCGAATCGGCACCGAAGCAATGCCTCCCAGTGCGAACTTGCGCCTCTGGGGCGAGGGGGTTCGCGCGCCGGAGTTGCTCGGCGAACGTGTGAAGGCGCGTTACGAACCGTCAGCTCGCCGCCCGCCGCGCGATGCGGACGGAGTCGGCGCAAACATGAGTTATCCGACCGAATGGGGATCGGAGTTCGCGATCGCCGCTGACGCGCTGCTGGGCGTGGCCGCGTGGCGAGTCACCTGCGGCTGGGGCGGCACGCGCGTGCGGCCGTTTGTGATCGGCGACTTGCCGGAGTTCATTGAGGCTGAATCCAACTCGACGGCCGACCGCGCGGAACGTGTCACTCTGCCAGTGACGATCAACGGACAAATCGCCGGCGAACGGGACATCGACTGTTTCGTGTTCTCGGCCGCGTCGGGACAAGTTGTTGTTGCCGATGTCCACGCCGCGCGGATTGGTTCGCCGCTTGATCCGGTGGTCGAGTTGTCTGCGGCCGATGGTCGGAAAGTTCGTGCAGAGGTTCGCCGTGTAGCGGATGACAACTTGCTGTCGTTTCGCATTCCGGTGGCGGGGGATTACGTCCTGCAAATCGCGAACGTCAGCTTTCGAGGCGGGCCGGAGTTCGTTTATCGAGTGACATTGTCCGATGTGGGGCACGTTTCCAACGTGCCCGAAACGGACGGGCACGTTGGAAACGTGCCCCACAACGAGCCGTTCACTTTGCCCGCAACACTTCAAGGCCGATTCCTCAATGCGACGAGCGAAGACTCATTCCGCATCGCAGCCAAGAAAGACGATCTCGTCGCTATCGAGTGCCGCCCAAATTCGGCCTCGTCGATCGCGATGCCGATTGTCGCGATTGATGACGCAGCCGGTCGCACACTCGCGAAAGCCTCCAGCGTCGAGTCCATCGAGCGCGAATGCTTGATCGAATGGAAAGCTCCCGCCGATGGGGAGTATCGGTTGCGCGTGCGCGACCTTCAGCACGGCACTCGCGGCGGTTCGGAGTTCGCCTATCGCCTGTCGGTTCGTCAGGCTCTGCCGGGTTTCCAACTGAGTCTCTCGGCGGATTACGCCAACGTGACTCAAGGGAGCCGGACGGACCTCGACCTGACGGTCAAACGCTTCGGTGGGTTCACGGGGCCGATTGACCTCTCGCTCGCCGGACTACCGGAAGGGGTGACGTTCGAGCCGCCGCGCATCGCTGACAACCAGACGAGCCTCAAGTTGGTCTTCAAAGCGATCGACGACACTCGGCCGACCGACGCGACGCTTCGCATTAGCGGCAAAGCGATGATCGCCAATCAACCGGTCGAACACTTGGTGATCGTCGCAAGCCTCGGAGAAGCGGCGGCAGCGATCGCGAACACCGTACAACTCACCGTGCAGCACAAGCCGATCTTCAGGCTGACTTGCAACGAGGCGTATCAGTACGGGCATCGGGGCACGATCTACCCTTACGCGATGCAGATCGAACGGCTCGGCGGTTTTGATGGCGAAATCCATCTGCAACTTTGCGAACGGCAGGTGCAGGATTTGGACGGCATCGAAGTGGTCGAGACGTTGATCGCGCCGAACGTCACCGAGTTCAAGAATCTCGTCTTCTTGCCGGAGACCATGCACGCCAGCGTGCAACATCACTGCCGGCCGTACTCGCAAGCCTGGGCCACGTTCACCGACAAATGGGGCCAGCGGCAGTCGATGCTGTCGATCTGCGACAAACGGAACATGATCCGCACGATGCCGACGGTCGTGAAACTCAAGTCGCTCGATGATTCCGTGACGGCTCGGCCAGGCGCGACTGTTCGCTGCCAGCTTATGTTGGACCGCACCGCAAACTTTGACGGAGCGATGGACATTGAATTGGTCGAACCAGAGACACGCTCCGGCTTCCTGGCCGAGCGTGTGCGAATCGAACCGGGACAAACTCGCGCGGAAGTTTTGGTTCGCGTCGGCGACTCGGCGCGCTGCCCATCCGACTTGTCGCTCAAATTCCGCGCGGTCGGTCAACTGCGAGAAAATGTGACGGTGATCTCCGAAGTGGCGGTTCCCGTGCGATTCGAGCCGTGAGCATTCCGGGGTCGGGTGTTCGGTTTTTCGGAATTGGCGGAGATCGGTCTGGTCAGCGAATCACGCTTCCTTCCCGCCAATTCCGAAAAACCGAACACCCGCCCCCTCGCTCTACCGTGAGGAAGGGTCTTCGTATGTCGCCTGATGAACTCGGATTTCTCTCGGCGGTCGAACTGGCGGCGATGATTCGGACGCGGAGAGTGTCACCGGTCGAAGTGATGCGGGCGACGCTCGCGCGGATTGAGCGGTTCAACCCAGCATTGAACGCATTTGTCACGGTGCAGGCTGAGGAAGCGTTGTGCTCGGCCGCGAAGGCTGAGGAAGCGTTGATGCGCGGCGAGTGCTGGGGGCCGTTGCATGGAGTGCCGCTGCATGTGAAGGACAACTTGTTCGTCGCCGGCTCGCGCACGACGTTCGGCTCGAAGCTGATGGAGACGAACGTGACCTCGGACGATTGCCCGGCGGTCGAGCGATTACGAAAGGCAGGGATGATCGTCGTCGGTCGCACGAACTCGCCGGAGTACGGTTGGAAGGGAGTGACCGACAATCGCGTGTTCGGAATCACGCGCAATCCGTGGAACACGAAGCTGACTCCGGGAGGTTCCAGTGGCGGAGCATCCGCAGCCGTCGCGGCGGGCCTTGGACCAATCGGACTCGGCACCGACGGGGGCGGATCGCTGCGCATCCCGGCGTCGTTCAGCGGAGTGTTCGGCTTCAAGGCGAGTTTTGGCCGCATCCCCAATTGGCCCGGAAGCGGCGGCGCGATACTGCGTCACATCGGCCCGATCACGCGCACCGTCGCCGACATGGCTGTGGCGCTCGACGTACTCGCCGGCCCCGATCCGCGCGATCTGTTGTCGTTGCCTGGTTCGTGGCCGACGCAGCTTGCGTCGGTTCCGACGCTAGCAGCGTCGGCTACGGGCGAGTGTTATTCCGCGAATCTCGATTGCGGCATTCGCGGCAAGCACATCGCATACAGCCCGAACCTCGGCTATGCGCGCGTCGATCCGGAGGTTGCTGCCATCTGCCAGCGCGCTGCCGAACGATTCGCTGAAGCGGGAGCGTTCGTCGAACCGGTGCAACTCGACTGGCGCGATCCCTATGACACTTGGAGCGTGTTCTTCTTCGGGACTGCGGCCGCGTCGCTCGAAAAGAAGTTGCCGACGCAAGGCGAGTTGCTCGATCCCGGACTGCGGCGAGTCGTCGATCTCGGACTCAAGCTGCGGGGTGTGGACTTCGCGAACGCACTTGCCGCGCGGCACGACTTCTGGGAACAGGTGCGCCGCGTTTATGAGCGGTTCGATCTGTTGCTCTGCCCGACGTTGCCCGTGCCGCCGTTCGCGGTTGGACAAGATGACGCCGATCCGCTGGAAGGGGAAAAGCTCGGTCCGCTGCAATGGACTCGGTTCACATACCCGTTCAATCTCACCGGCCAACCGGCCGCTAGTGTTCCTGCCGGCTGGACGAAATCCGGATTACCGGTGGGGCTGCAAATTGTTGGCAACCGCTACGCCGACTTGCTGGTGTTGCAAGCCGCTCGCGCGTGGGAGCAGATCCAGCCTTGGAATCACAAACGGCCGACGCTGTCCGAGAAGTCACCCGATGCGTGAGCTGTGCAGCCTGATTTGGTATTCATTCGCGCTCCACTGAATTCGCGCGGCACCTTGTTTTGGGCCGCGCGAATTCAGTGGAGCGCGAATCTCGGCAACAATTTGAAACGGAGAAGTTTCCTAATGCTCACACGCAGAAGTTTTGTCAGAGTTGCGGGTGCGACCGCTGGAGTTTTACTGGCGCAGGACTTCTTGCTGGCCGGTGACGATTCGCAGTCTCCGAAAGGATTGATCAAAGGGGAGCCGACGGCGGAAAAGGTTGGGGAACGAGTGCTCGCCGAAGGGGGCAATGCGTTCGATGCGATTGTGGCGGCGGCGCTGACGGCGGCGATTGCGGCTCCGTATCAGACGGGGATCGGCGGCTATGGTGGCTCGGCGATGTTGGCCACGGCGAGTGGCAAACGGATCACGGCGATCGACTTCAATTCGATGGCTCCGGCGGCCGCGACGGCCGACATGTTTTCTCGGCTCGAACCGCTGGGGACTCGTCAGCGATATGGTTGGCTGGCGACTGGAGTCCCCGGCATTCTCGCGGGACTGCAATTGATCCTCGACAAGTACGGCTCGCGGTCGTTGGCCGATCTCGTGCCGCCAGCGATTCAGTTGGCTCGCGAGGGACTGCCCATGACCGGCGGACTGGCGTCGTCGATTCAATCGTCCGCCGCGCAGTTCGCGAAAGATGAGGGGTCTCGGAAGCTCTATCTGCGCGACGGAAAGCCGCTGCCGGCTGGCGAACGGTTCTGCAATCCGGATCTGGTCGACATGCTCGCCATGTTGGCGAAGCGCGGGTCGGTTGAATCGTTCTATCGCGGCGACATCGCCCAGCGGATCGCCGATGCCTTTCAGAAGAATGACGGACTCGTGACCGCGAAGGATCTCGCCAGTTATGAGGCCCGCGAGGTTCAACCGCTGACGCTGACGATCGGCGACTGCACGATTCACACGGCACCGCTCGCAGCAGGAGGTCTGACCGTCTTGCAGGCATTGAGCGTTCTTTCCGCGATGAAGTGGGACCGCATGGAAGACGGAGTGGCTCGCACTCACGCGCGCATGGAAGCATTGCGGCTGGCGTGGCGAGATCGACTGACGCTGCTCGGCGATCCCGACTTCTCGCCGGTGCCGACAGCCAAACTCTTGTCTGCCGAGTATGCTCGCGAATGCGCCGAGCAAATCATGGCGGTGGTGCAGGCCGGTAAGATTCTGACTCACGACATCACACCGAAACCGCAAGGGGGCACGATCAGCTTGAGTGCCGCCGATGCTCAAGGAAACTTCGCCGCACTGACGCTGACGCATGGTGAGAGCTTCGGAGCACGAGTCACCGTCGATGGCCTGGGGCTGACGTTCGGTCACGGCATGTCACGCTTCGAGACGAAACCGAATCACCCGAACTCGCCCGGCCCAGCGAAGCGTCCGCTGCACAACATGTGTCCGACGATCGTGACTCGTGAGGGACAGCCGGTGCTCGCGGTCGGCGGCCGAGGCGGACGCAAAATCCCCAACGCGATGTTCGAGGTGCTCACGCAGTTCGTGTTGCTGGGCCGTCCGTTGGCGGACTCTTTCGCCGCGCCGCGATCACACACCGAAGGGAACTCGACGCTTGAATTCGAGAAGCATTGGCCGGAGGCTGACCTCAAAGAACTCGGTCAACTCGGCTACACCACCCGCACTGGCGGCAACGCGACCTTGAGCGCCGTCGCACACGAGAACGGCCGGCTTTGTGCCGCGATGCGATGAACCGCGAGTCAGGACAGCGGCACGTCGTGGTAGTTCAACGCCCACTCGCGCATAAAGCGGACTTGCTGCGGTCGGATGCGGTACACGATCAGAGCCGGGTTCTCCAAGCTGCCGAGATACTGGCGGAGCAGCGGATTCGCATCCCAGATTTCTTGCAGAACGGGCCGCTCAGTGACGACCTCCGCGACGCCCGTAATGCGGACTTGGTCATGCTTGTCATCGAGATAGCACAGCTCGACGTTCGGGTTCGCGGCGATCTCGGCTGTCTTGTGGTACATGCGGAGGTTCGCGACGTAGACGGTGAAGCCGTCCGTTCTCACGGGCGAAACCGGTCGCACGCGAGGCTGATCGCCGTCGATCGTGGCCAAGTACGGGAAGTGATCGGCGGCGATGACCGCGCGAGCCAACTCCGGCAACCTTGCGGGATCAATCGGCTCTGGCTGTGGCTGACTCATGATGATTCCTTTCCGGTCAAATGGGGGCCGAAGCATTTTGCAAAATCCTGGGAGGGCAAAATCATAAAGACGGGTCGTGTCTGTGCCGGACTCGATTTGTGGCGGTCGCGACCGGTTTTCATCAATTGACGGCTGCTGATATGACCGATACCGTCCTTAGCCCACCGACCGCAAATTCCCGCCTTTTTCCGAACGAAGCCATCATGCTCACACTCTTCGGACGCCGCCAGAAATACTGTGATGGAGTCAACCGCCGTAGCTTTTTGAAGATCGGCGGTTTTTCGTTGGGAGCCGTCGGCGGGTTCGGCCTGGCCGACGTGATGCGAGCCAACGGCAGTGAGACCACCAATCGGCACAAGGCCGTGATTAACGTGTTTTTGGGTGGTGGTCCTCCGCACCAGGACATGTGGGAAATTAAAACCGACGCTCCGAAAGAGATTCGAGGCGAGTTCGAGCCGATCAACACCAAGGTTCCCGGCATCCAAATCGGCGAGGCGTTTCCGCGGATCGCGGCGGCGTTCGACAAGTTCGTGGCCGTTCGCGCGGTGGTCGGCTGCGTCGATAATCACGACGGCTATCAATGTCTGAGTGGTTGGAATCGCAACCAAGATCGCTCCATCGGCGGCCGGCCGAGCATCGGTGCCGTCGTGACGAAACTGCAAGGCCCAGTCATTCGCTCCATGCCGCCATTCGTGGCTCTCGCGGCCAAGACTCAACATGTCCCGTGGTCCGAACCGGGTGGTCCTGGTTTTCTCGGAGCGACCTGTCAGTCCTTCAAACCGGACGGGCAGGGCATGGCCGACTTGACGCTCAACGGCGTGACGCTCGACCGACTGCAAGACCGCAAGTCATTGCTTGGCGGACTCGATTTGCTCAAGCGCGAAGCGGATGCGAGCGGCATGTTGCGAGGACTCGATGCGTTCAATCAAGCGGCGTTCGGCGTGCTGACTTCCAGCAAGCTGGCCGACGCGCTGGATGTCTCGAAAGAAGACCCGCTGGTCCGAGCCAAGTACGGCGACGGCAAGCCATACCAATTCCAGTACGACGGTGCTCCGACCTGCAACGATCACTTGCTGATGGCCCGCCGCTTGGTCGAGGCGGGGGTCCGTTGCGTCACTCTGACGTTTGGCCGCTGGGACAGTCACGGGCAGAATTTCCAATTGGTCCGCGATCACGGTGGCAAGCTCGATCAAGCCGTCACCGCGCTGGTGCAAGATCTGGAAGAACGTGGAATGCTCGACGACGTGACGGTCGTTGTCTGGGGTGAATTCGGCCGCACACCGCGGATCAATCCGGGTGCGGGCCGCGATCACTGGCCGCAAGTCAGTTGTGCGTTGCTCGCCGGCGGCGGAATGCGCACCGGTCAGGCGATTGGCTGCACGAACCGTCTGGGTGAAGTCGCCAAGGACCGCCCGACGCACATGCAGGAAATCATTGCCACGATCTATCACAACCTGGGCATTGATCCCCGCTCGACGACGCTGATTGATCCGACCGGCCGCCCGCAATACCTGGTTGAACAACGCGAGCCGATGCGCGAGTTGGTGTAGGTTGGCAAGATCATGGAAGCCCGAGCGACCGCAGATCGCGCCGTTTGCCTGAAATCCTGCCGTCGGCTTTCATCATTCTGTGAATCATGATTCTGTTTTGCCTCTTCGCGACGGCGAAACTCGTCTTTACCGGTTTGGGAAGTGCTGCGACATTCCGCCCCCCATTCCGTCCCTCCGGCGCGAGCACTTCTTCCGCGCGAGTCTATTCATGTCGATTGGCCGATTTTCCAGTTGGTGTTTGCTGCTGCTGACGTTGTCGTCGGGCTGTGCCTCGTCGCGTCCGATGATCGTGTCCAACCCGGTGTTTGTGCCGGCGAACTCGCAACACGCGGCCTGGGAGCGGACGGTCGATGCGTTGCATGATTTTCATTTTCCGATCGCTCGCGAGAACCGGTTGGACGGCGTGATCGAGACGGACTATCGCGTCGGCTCAAACGTATTGGAGCCGTGGCATGGCGATTCGGTCGGCGCGTACAACCGCCTGGAAAGCACGCTGCAGTCCATCCGTCGCAAAGTGCGCGTGGACCTCACACCGGTGGAGGGCGGCTACCTCGTCGGAGTCGAAGCGTTCAAAGAACAGGAAGACCTGCTGGGTGTCGCCGAGAATACCGCCGGGGCCGCGACGTTCCGCAAGAACACGCCGCTGGAACGCGATCTCAATGTCGTCGTTGGGCAGAGCAGCCCGTCCGGTTGGATTTCGCTCGGCCGCGATGCGGATCTTGAGCAGGCGATCCTGGCCGAGATGCAACGCTAAGGCGTACTGCCTTCTCGATTGAGCGCCCATCCCCGCGCCCGCCAGCGAACAAGTCGAGGGCTGTCATGCCTTGCCGTCGGCATCTACAGTGTTCTGTGACCTTTGTGGGAGCCGTTGCAGATGACTCGTCTTGCGATTCGTAGTTTGTTGGGGCTGTGCTGGGTGGCGACGTCGCTGTCGGCGTTCGCGGCCGACGCGCAGGAGTTGACGTTTGAAAAGCACGTCCGGCCGATTTTGAAAGCTCACTGTTTCCAGTGTCACGGTGAAGCGGGCAAGACCGAAGCCAAGCTCGATGTCCGGCTGAAGCGGCTGCTCGAAAAAGGGGGCGAGACAGGACCGGCCATCAGGCCCGGTCAGCCCGATCAGAGCTTATTGCTGAAGCGAATCGAATCGGGCGAGATGCCGCCTGTCGAACGCAAGCTGACTCCCGCCGAGCGAGACCTCTTGCGTCGCTGGATCGCTAGCGGTGCAAAGATCGCCGCTCCGGAACCGGAGCAGCCTGAAGAGAGCTTCTTCACCGCTGAGGAACGAAACCACTGGGCGTTTCAACCGGTTGTTCGGCTTACTCACGTCCCTCTGCCGCTTCCAGACGGAACTCGTCGGCCAAGAGAGACAATGATCGACTCGTTCTTGCTGTCGCGGCTCGAAGTCAAGCAACTCTCGTTCGCCGCCGAAGCCGACCGTCGCACGCTGATTCGCCGAGCGACCTTTGATCTGCTCGGCCTGCCTCCCACTCCCGACGAGATTGAGGAGTTCGTCAATGACTCGGAGCCGGATGTCTACGAACGATTGATCGACCGACTGCTCGCGTCGCCGCGTTACGGAGAACGCTGGGGGCGGCATTGGCTCGATGTGGCCGGTTATGCCGACTCCGATGGCTACACGGACGAAGACCCGGTGCGGGCTTGGGCCTTTAAGTATCGCGATTACGTGATTCGCGCGTTCAACGACGACAAGCCCTTCAATGAGTTCCTGCTCGAACAACTGGCCGGCGACGAACTGGTGCCGCTGCCGCACGCGAACCTCTCGCCGGAGAATCTCGACAAGCTCGTCGCGACCGGTTTCCTGCGAATGGCTCCCGATGGCACCGCTTCCGGCGCGGTCGATCAAAACCTCGCGCGAAACGCGGTGATGGCGGAAACGATTAAGACCGTCGCGACCTCACTGCTGGGACTGAGCCTGGGATGTTCTCAGTGCCACGACCACCGTTACGAGCCGATCACGCAAGCGGACTACTACCGCTTCCGCGCGATCTTCGAGCCAGCCTACGACTGGAAGAACTGGCGTGTGCCGAACGGGAGATTGGTGACGCTCTACACCGACGCCGACCGCGCCAAGGCGGCCGAGATTGAAGCCAGCGCCGCGAAGGTCGACGCCGATCGCCAGAAGAAGCTCGACGAACACATTCAGCGCATCCTCGAACGGGAACTCCTCAAGAAACCGGAAGAGCTGCGCGGCGCATTGCGAACGGCTCACAACACGCCGGATGCCAAACGGACGCCCGAACAAAAAGCGCTGCTGAAAGATCATCCCAGCATCAACGTCAATGGCGGCACGCTGCCGCTGTATGACGGAAAAGCGGCGGAAGAGGTCAACGCCTTCAGCAAGCAAGCCACCGAACTGCGCGGCACGAAACCTCCCGAAGAGTTCGTGATGGTCCTCAATGAAACGCCGAACGTGATTCCGCCGACGTTTCTGTTCTCGCGCGGCGAGCACTTCGCACCCAAGCAACAACTCGAACCCGCCGAGCTTTCCATTTTGGCCGACGGCCGAAAGCCGATCGCCGAAAGCCGTCAGTCCAACATCCTCCCCGACGACTCCGCGCTTCCGACCAGCGGGCGACGTCTCGCCTACGCCCGCTGGCTCACCTCTGGCCAACACCCGCTGCTGGCGCGAGTGCTCGTGAATCGCGTCTGGATGCAGCACTTCGGCCGAGGCTTGGTCGGCACGCCCGCCGACTTCGGCGTGCAAGGCGAGCGGCCGTCGCATCCCGAACTGCTCGATTGGCTGGCCAGCGATTTCGTCGCCAGCGGCTGGCGGTTGAAGTCACTTCATCGCCAGATGCTGCTGTCGGCGGCCTATCGTCAATCGTCGTCGCGCACTTCCGCCTCAGACACCATTGATCCCGACAATCGCTGGCTCAGTCACTTCCCGTTGCGTCGATTGCAAGCCGAGGAAGTTCGCGACGCGACGTTAGCGATCAGTGGCAAGTTGAATGCGAAGCTTGGCGGCAAACCAGTGCCGGTGATGCAGGACGAGATTGGGCAATTCGTGCTCGGCATCGACAACATCAACGGCAATGGCGTGCCCGACAAACTGGTGCCGCTGAACGGTGAGGAATTCCGCCGCAGCCTCTACGTGCAAGTTCGTCGCAGCCGACCGCTGAGTGTGATGGACCCGTTCGACCCGCCGGTGCTCGACCCGAATTGCCCGCAGCGAAACTCTTCGACCGTCTCGCCGCAATCGCTCTTCCTGATGAACAGCGAGTTCGTGCAAGACCAATCGCGCGAATTGTCTCAGCGAATTGCCACGACCGCCGGCCCGGATGTGAAATCGCAAATCGTGTTGGCGTGGCGACTGGTGTTTGGAGCCGATCCGACTGAAGCCGAATCCGCCGAAGCGGTCGCCTTCGTCACGGCGCAGACCGAGGTTTTCCAGCCGAAGACTCCGCCAGCAACGACGCCTCCAAACACCGCGACTCCCCCTGATCCGGCTCGGCAGGCGTTTGCCCTGCTCTGCCAATCGTTGCTCAGTTCAAATCGCTTCTTGTATGTGGAATGAGTTGTCATGAATCCTTCGATGAGACCTGATCCCTCGACACTCGTGGCTCGCCGGCATTTCTTTCGCGACTGCGGAGTCGGCGTGGGCAAAGTCGCGCTCGGTGGTCTGCTGGCCAACACGATGGCTCGTGGTGCTGTGGCTGGCGACGCGAACTCACTCGCGCCGCTTAAGTCACACTTCAACGGCAAGGCCAAGGCGGTCATTCATCTCTTCATGGCCGGCGCGCCGAGTCAACTCGACCTCTTTGACAATAAACCGAAGCTGGCCGAGTACGAAGGCAGGCCGATCCCTCCCGAAGTCGTCGGCAGCCAACGCTACGCCTTCATCCGTCCGGACTCGAATTGCCTGGGACCGCGCTTCAAATTCACCAAGCATGGCCAATGCGGAACCGAGTTGTCCGAAGTGCTGCCGCATCTCGCGAAGATCGTGGATGACGTCTGCGTGGTGAAGTCGGTGCGGACCGATCAGTTCAATCACGCTCCGGCTCAGATCTTTTTCAACACCGGCTTCTCGCAACCTGGCCGGCCGAGCCTCGGTTCGTGGGTCTTGTACGGACTCGGTGCCGAGACCGCAGACTTGCCGGCGTTCGTCGTGATGTCCACCGGAGCCGGCATCAGCGGCGGTGCGGCGAATTGGTCGAGCGGCTTCCTGCCGACCGTCTACACCGGAGTCCGGCTCCGCAATCAAGGGGATCCAATTCTGAATGTGTCGAGCCCACCCGGCGTCGATGCCAAGTTGCAGCGCGATTCGCTCGACTTGATCGGTTCGCTGAATCGCACGCGACTGGAGAAGGAAGGTGATCCCGAAATCGCGACGCGCATCGCGTCGTATGAGATGGCGTTTCGTCTGCAAACGTCCGCTCCCGAACTGATGGACCTCAAGTCGGAATCAGAAGCGACGCTCAAAATGTACGGCTGCGATCCGGCTCAGCCGTCGTTTGCGCGTGCGTGCTTGCTGGCTCGGCGAATGATCGAGCGCGGCGTGCGATTCGTGAATATCTACAACGAGGGCTGGGACGCGCACTCGGACGTTGCCGGCAACTTGAAGAACAACTGCGGCAAGACCGATCAAGCCGCCGCCGCGCTTGTCACCGATCTCAAGCAGCGCGGATTGCTCAACGAGACGCTGGTAATCTGGGGCGGTGAGTTCGGCCGCACGCCGATGGTCGAAACCAATCCCGCGCTCGGCCGCAGCCTCGGCCGAGACCATCACCCGCAGGCTTACACGATGTGGCTCGCCGGCGGAGGTATCAAGCCCGGTCAAACCTACGGTGCCACCGACGAACTCGGCTTCCACATCACCGAGAACCCAGTCCATGTCCACGACCTGCAAGCGACCATCCTGCATCTGCTCGGCCTGGACCACGAACGCCTGACGTTCCACCACGCCGGCCGTGATTTCCGTTTGACCGACGTGCATGGCAACGTGGTCGAGGCGTTGCTCGCGTGAGCGGCACGGCGCTAGCCGCCGGTTTTCAGCATCCACCGGCGGCTAGCGCCGTGCCGCTCACCCGCGGCCGATGATGTAGCGCTGCGGATCGACTTCGTTCCGCAGAATCTCCAGCGCGGTTGGATCGGGTGCCGGCGTCGATTCGAGCGGGTCGCGCACCAACAACTCAAAGCCGGTGCGGTCGCGGACCTCTTGCAGGGTGATTCCTGGATGCAGCGACTCGACCTGCATCCGCTTGGTCGCGTCATCAAAGCCGAGCACTGCCAGATCGGTGATGACCTTATACGGCCCGGTTCCCGGCGGCAGGCCGGCGTCCTCACGAGCGCCGGGGCCGGTGAGATAACCGGGAGTCGTCACGAAATCGCAGCATTCCACGAACCGCCGTTTGTCATGCGGCGTCAGCACGAGCACTCGCCAGCAGAACGACGCCAGATCATTCGCGCCGCCGCTGCCGGGCAAGCGCACTTTCGGATGCTGATAGTCGTCACCAATCTGGGTGGAGTTCAAATTGCCAAAGCGGTCGATTTGTGCTCCACCGAGAAACGTGTACTCGACCATGCCGCGCTGGCACGTCTCCATGATGTCGGCCATGCTGGTCGCCATCAGACCGCGATAGAAGGTGCGCGAGTCCCCCACGCTGATCGGCATCCTCGGCAACAGTGGACCAACGCCACCCGCCTCGAACAGCAGCGTCAGATTCGGCGCGGTGGTCTTCTGAGCCAGCATCGCCGCCGCACACGGAGCACCGGTGCCGACGACAACCATCGCGCCGTCTTCCAACCAGCGTGCGGCCGAGCAGATCATCAATTCCATACGGGTGTAGTCGGGCATCGCGTTCTCCGATTTTTCCAAACCGTGGCACGGGTGCTCATGATACACGCCACGGTCGGGTCTGGAGACCCAACCTACGTCTTCACTTTCCGAGCACGATGTCTTGCACGAATTGCCGGACCTCGCGCTTCATGAAGAGATTGCAGTGATGCACGCGCACGGCGCGGACACGCTGAGCGTTGGACGGCTCTTGAGTGACGGCGGGGGTCGGGTTGTAAAGCAGCACTTGTGAGCCGTCCAAATCGCCGGTCGTTTTCAGCATCTGTTGCGACTCTTTACGGAAGGCCCAGACGCCGTGCGTATCGACGACGAGGTCGTTCGTGACGTTGTAGAACGCATCGAAGGCTTCATCGAGGCCGACGGCTTTCAAGTGTTCCCCGATGCCGGTGAGGTCCGTCGCGCCCTTATCGTCGAACGGTTCGTAGTTCGCGGCCACGCACCAGTATTTCTTCTGTTGCCCGCTTTTGATTTTGTTGTCTTTGTCAAAGACCGTCGTGACTTCATTGTGCAGTCGATTCAGCAGCTCGCCTTTCTTGTCTCGAAGATTGGGATTCTGAGCCCGCAATCCGGGGATCTCGCTGAGTTCCTGATGCACGATGGATTGAGCCAGCAAACCGCTCATCCGCGCGAAGAACCCGAACCCGTCCAAGTGAGCCAGGTTCACCAGGAAGTCGGCCAGCCGACCGGCATTCACGGGGTTGGCCAACTGAGTGCCGGCGTTGGGCGTGCCCATGAAGATCACTCGGCGGACGGCCGCGCAGCGCTTCGCGACAAGACAGGCTGCTCGCCGATCCTTTGAGGCTTTCTTCTCCGCCTCAGAGGCTTCTTCCTCATTCTTGAGTGTGAATACTGTTTCTTGTGCCTTTTCAAACTCCAGCTCGACAAACGACCGAGCCACCAGCCCGCCACGACTATGTACCATCAAATCGAGCCGATCTTTATCGAGCAATTTGGGGTCGAGGTCGTACAGAGCTTTCGCCATGTCCGCGGCATTATCGAGCGGCGATTTCGAGAGCGTCCAATGGTCGTAAGCGATGACGCGCATCTTCGGTGAGCGCGGGTCGTCCTGGTGCTGCTTCGCCCAGTCCGCGGTGAGGTCGCGGAAGAACTTCGACGGTTTCCCATCCGCCTCCAGGTCGAAGCCTTCCACGGGAGACTTGGCCTGACTGAACGTGCCGTGAACGACGAGGATCACTCGGTCGTGATCTCCTAGCGCCGTCCATTGACCGGGCCTTACCGTCTTGAGCGAGCTGTCTTCGCAAACTTCGGCGAGCCGTTCTTCCGGGACGAGTCCTTGATCGAACTGCCGCGCCAGTTGCAGCGCGAGCGATTCCTGATCGCTCCCCGTCACGAGATTCACCGCCCACTTGCCGATCACTCGAACGTAGTCGGTGAAGCCGCGATTGCAGCCGAGCCGGTCCTTGAGTTCCTGCGATTCAATCTGCGCCTTCAAGTTGGAACCCGACAGGCTTGTCTTCTTGCCGGTGACGGGATCGACGACTTGCCAATAACGGAGTCCGTTGACTTCGACGAGCTCCACGGCCGAGTGCTGCTGCGACAATTCGCCGTTCGCGCCGCGCACGCGCGGGGCGTCGCCGGACGTGAGACCGAGACCATTCATCTCATTCACGATCGACCGAGCCGATGCTTGCTGGATGCGCGGCATGAATCGGCGACGGCTTTGATCGGGCTTCCAATTGTTCGGCGACCGGCGTTCGAAGTGATCATTGGGCGGAATCGTTTGTGGCGGAGCGGCCTGTTTTTGGGCCGAGGCCGCACCGCTCCAGAGCGACTGAAACAGCCCCTGCGACGGGTCGCCATAGAGCACCAGACTGGCCCAACTGAGGGCGACCTGTGCCGGAAGCAGCGAGCCTTGCGCCTGACCGTCGATCCCCAGCAAGCGGTTCTTCGCATCTTGTTTGGCCTTGAAGAGCGACTCGCCCAGCGTGAAGCGTTTGATGAGCAAGCCGCGATAAAAGTCCGTGGCAATCTGCAACGCGACGTCGTCGTTGATCGGCCACAGCGGCGCGAGATAGCCGCGCACTCCGTGATCGGTGAAGGCCGAACCGAGGCCGCAGACATCCCCTTGATAGTGCCGCAAGACGTCGCTGGCGATCGAGTCGCCCCCTTCCATGCCGGCCTCACAGGCATTGGCATAGACCAGCCACGGAGGGGTCGGAGTCCACTGCAACGTGTTGCGAATCTCGCGCGCGTGCAGCAAGCCATCGCTCAGCAGCCAGGCACTCCCTTCCGCGTCGTCGGGGTTGAAGCACGCATGGCCGGCGTAATGGACGATGTCATATCGCCCGCTGCGCAACAGGTCGCGCACTTGATTGACGGTGATGACGCAGCCGATGTGCGCTTCGATCCAGACTTCGACGATCCCTTCGAGGTCGTCGCGCAGTTCGCGGAACAAATCGACGACGTGCTTGGCCTCACGAACCGCTCCGGGGAGCTGATTGGGTTTCGACTCCTTCCAGAAGCTGGCATCGAACTTGGGATCACCCAGGACCAGCACCCGCAGAGCCGTCTCCGGTCGCTGCTGCTTCTTGGGCATTCGCGAGCGTGTGAAGAACTGCCGGCCCATCGCGAACCGCTCGAACAACAGACCTTCCTGGTCGCTCATCAGTTCCCACGGATAGCGCATGAGGTGCTTCGGAATCTGGAGCCGCAGATGCGGTGCGAGCGCGGTGTCTTGTGCCAGCCGCCGACGTTCTTCGGACAACGGCTCGCCGAGGTCTTGAATGATGTCTTCGCCCAACGACCGTCCGAGCTGCCTGAGAACCGTCATTGCCTCTTCCACAGGCTCGTCGCTGCTGAGCAGGATTTCGAAACTCTTCAGCGCGCTCTCAGTCGTCGAGCGATAGATCGGACTGGGGTTCTCTTGCACGCGGGGCGAGCCATCGGCCGTTTGCAGTCGCAGCTTGAACTCTTCGCGATCCGCCTTTCCGCGACAGATCCCGCACTCGTCCTCGGCACCTGGCGAGGTGGTTTCAGGCGGGTTCACATCCAAGCTCAGCGTGATTGCCAAGCCCGATCGAAAGCCTCGGAACTGCTCCGAGATGCCCGACAAGACGCTGCTGGATTCGAGAAAGCGTTGCAGCGTCGAGTTCCGAGTCTGCTCGTTTTGACTGAACATGGACGACATGATCATCCGCCACAGCGCGTGCGGCTTCTCGACGATGAGCTGCAACACTCCGAGGGTCGTCGTCCAATTGGCATCGCGGCAGAAGTCGAGTTTGTTGTAGTTCGAGGCGCGAATGATGCCGGACATGGAGGTCTTCGTGCTGTCCGTATCTAAGTTCTCCGAGGGCGTCACGAGAATCGACAAACCGAAGCTCGGTGCCGGCGCGTGCGTTTCGACCCAGACGGGAATGGCGGCCTTTTCATGCGATCGGCAGCCGGCGAACCAACGCAGGACGCGATCAAAGTTCTCCAACACCTTCTGGATATCGGCGTCGTTCCAACGCGCATGCGTTTTGTCCGAGAATGTTCGGAGAACCTCCAGGCTGATGAATGTCTTGAACTCGCGCAGCCGCTGCGACACCCGGTCCAGGTAGCTTTTCGGGACCAATTGCTGCCGCGCGTGCCGGACCACTCGGCGCACATGCTGCAAACGCATCAATTGTCCGAACTCGGCCGGTGTCCGCGGCTCTTCCTGCTCGTAATAGGCTTCCGAGATGCACAGCAACCGGAACAAGTCCACGGCCGGGAGATCCGAGTGATCACCCTTCGGCGCGTCTCGCAGTTGGGCGAGAAACACCATCAGCTTCACAAACTCGCTGGTTTGGCGAACGGCATTGAGGACGTGCCAATCACCCAGATGATTCAGCAACGTCCCCGCGAGGTAATCAATCACCTGCACGGTCGCGACCGTGTGCTGTAAGTCGATGGCGACGAGTTCCGGGACTTCCTCATCTTTGGGAAACTTCACCTTGGCGGCGGCCACTCCGAGAACATGGGCAACACCCAATGCGGCTTTCTCTGGAGGCCATTCCGCAGGCGCTTTGGACTCTGGATCAAGCGCCGCGGTGTGACTCGCTTCGAGCCGTTCGAGGTTCACGATCTCCGCGTTACAGGCCCGCAAGATTTTGTGATACGGCAGACCGGAATCAGGCGTCAGTCCGCATGGTGCGACCATGATGCGGGCCACGTCTCGAAGCTGATAGGCAATTTCGATGAAGGCCGTGCAGCCCGCATCGAACACGACCAAATCGACTTTACGGTCCAGCAGCGTCTTGGCGGCTTGCAGGACGCGCTGCAACTCCGCTACGTCGAGCGCGTCGTGATGTGATTCGTCGTGGCAGATCGAGAATAAGTCCCAGGCCCCGAAGGGCCGGTCTGACGGGTCGCTCGTCGCGGCGTCGCGGCGCTCAAAGATGTCGCGTTGCTGACGGATGTCGTCCGCGTATTTCCGGCGAATCCCCTGCCCGGAAAAAAACGCGGCCACATGCCGAGACGGTGCCAGCTTCAGGCCCCACGTAAAGAAGTCGATCGCTTCCTGCGGGTCGCCGGTGTTGACCCGCACGGGATCATGTTCGTTGATCTCAATCCAGCGCTTGCCCGAACCAACGTAGCGCCGTGCTCCCCCGTTGGGTGAATCGTGCTGCAAGATCACATGCACTTGATCGAGACCGACTTTGCACGCGCGCGCAACTTCCTGGACGTCTTCCTGAACCGCTTTCTCCAACGAGCTGGTGTCCCCGCAGAAATACAGCAGGAAGGTCCAAGGTTTCAGCTCCAGCGGTGTCTTACGGAATTGCTCGATCACGGCTTGCGGAGTGGCTGTCGGCTTCACGTTCGCTGGTCGTCTCTTCGCCATGTTTCGCCTCGGATAAGTTCGAACGCCGCGAGCCTGGGACATCCGGCTGTGGCATCACGCTTGATGTGGTATTGGGACGGAGCAATGTGCGCTTCAGACCTGTTCGCATTGTCTCAAGCGGAAGTTCTTCTAACTACACGCGCCGCCGCTTCGCCGCCGCATTCTTTGGGGAGGGAATTCGCAGTCTGGATCAGTTCGTCTCGCGCATTGAGCACGATCCGGATGACCTGCGAAATCCGAACCGAGGTCGGGCATCACGGCTGGCTCTGCCAGTGTCCTTTCGCGGACAGAAAGGCGACAATCGCCACGCCAGTCATGATGCCACTCCGACGAAAGGGACATACCATGCAACGCTTGCTGCTCGGTCTCACGACGCTCCTGCTGGTCACTGGGGCTCAGTCACCTCTCACGGCCGATGGCCCGATCGAAATTGGCTCGCGGCGCGAGCTGTTTGTCGACGGCCACTTGATTGAGTCGCTCAAGGACGCCCGCCGGCAGTTGCAGCATCCGACACCGCGCGAGGTGGCCATCGTCCATGACGCTCCGTGGGAAGGGGCCGGCAGCGGGTATCACTCGATCATTCACGACGGTGACCGGTATCGGCTGTATTACCGAGGCTCGGCATTGGGCGTTGAGAAAGGGAAGCTCAAGACCGGGCGCGAGGTCTACTGCTACGCCGAGAGTCGCGACGGCATCTCGTTCACCAAGCCGGAACTCGGACTGTATGACATCGACGGCTCGAAGCAGAACAACGTCATCTGGACCGGAGTCGGCACGCACAACTTCGCTCCGTTCCTCGATACGCGAGCCGACTGCCCCAAGGAGTCCCGATTCAAAGCGTTGGGTGGAACGGCAGACCAAGGCGGGCTGTTCGCGTTTCACTCCGCGGACGGCATTCATTGGTCGCTGATGCGCGAGCAGCCGGTCGTCACCGAAGGAGCGTTCGATTCGCAAAATCTTGGCTTCTGGGACGCGACGGCCGGTGTTTATCGAGCTTACTTCCGCACCTTCACCGGCGGCATTACGACCGGCAAAGTTTGGAAGCCCGAAGGCTTTCGAGCAATCCGCACAGCGACCTCGCGCGACTTCCTGAAGTGGGAGCACGAAGCCGATCTGACTTACAAAGACTCGCCCGCCGAGCACCTCTATACGAACCAGGTCGCGCCCTACTTTCGCGCTCCGCACTTGTTGATCGGCTTCCCGACGCGATACGTCGATCGCGGCTGGTCAGACTCAATGCGGGCCTTGCCGGAGCTGGAACGCCGCGAGCAACGCGCGACAGCGAACCAGAGATACGGCACCGCGCTGACCGAAGGTTTGCTCATGGCCAGTCGCAACGGAGTCCATTTCGAGCGTTGGAACGAAGCCTTTCTGCGACCTGGTCCCGAACGACCGGCGACTTGGCTTTACGGTCATCAATTCATCGCGTCGCAAGCTGTGGAAACGGAGCCCTCACTGCCGGGAGCGCCGCGCGAGATGTCGCTCTATGCGGCCGAAGGCTCGTGGCACGGCAAAGGGAATTCGCTGCGTCGCTACACGCTCCGATTAGATGGCTTCGTTTCCATCAACGCCCCGCTGAGCGGCGGAGAACTCATCACCAAATCGCTGACCTTCACCGGCGACAAGCTGACGCTGAACTTCGCGACGAGCGCCGCCGGCGACATCCGCGTCGAGCTTCAAGACACGGCCGGCACCCCGCATCCCGGCTTCACGCTGGAAGACTGCTCGCCCCTCTTCGGCGACACACTCAATCGCATCGTCACCTGGAAGGCTGGCAGCGATGTCAGCCGCCTCGCCGGAAAAACCGTCCGCCTGCGATTCGTACTTCGCGATGCGGACCTCTACGCCATACAGTTCGTCGGTCGCGCGGCAGTCCCGTAGCCATCCGCCGCAGCGGACCAGAGTGTGGGTTCCCACGCTCTGGCGAGCGTGTCGGAAAATGTAACCCGAAGCGTTAGCGAGGGAGTTTGGAATGTGATTTCTCGATGATTCCGACCCTCGCTGACGCTTCGGGTTACATGATTCCGACTTTTTCGACAGGCAGTGGCGAGCGTGGCTACGGAGCTATCCGCGAAGCACCAAGTCGGCCCGTTCGCGACAGCCATTCGCCAAGATCTCAAGAGAGTTGATCCGGTCGTTCGTCATCGCACGGTGCCGGGCTTCCGCTTCAGAGTGCGAGATGCCGCAGGCCAGATGTCGCAACGTCAGACGCTCGGTCGCTATGTCGAGATCGCAGTCGAGAAAGACTCGCAGATCAAACAAGCGTTCCAACTGCCAATCGCGCATCAGGACGTAAATTCCCTCGACGATGACCAACGGCACGGACGGCGTCACTCGAAGCGTGTTGGGCTTTGGATCTTTCTCCGCATGATCGAAGGTGGGAAACAATCCTGAGCGTGTTTGTTTCAGTCGTTCCAGATCCGCTCGACAGCTCGCGGCATCAAACGTGAATTGAGCACCGCGACGTCGCATCCCCTCCGCATCAAGCTGGCATCGAGGCAGATGGTAGCCGTCCATCGGCACCACCACGGCGTCGGGCCGGCGGCTCTTGAGCACATCACACAGCGTCGTCTTGCCGGAACCGGGGATGCCGGCAATCGCGATCAAATAAGCATCCGGCCGTTGACGCAGCGATTCGAGAATTGTCTCCGCGCGAATCGTGGCTGCGGCAACGGATTCAGACAGGCTGGTCGGATCAGCGAGTGCCATGCGACTCACCTCCCAGCCATTGACCATGCCGAATCTTGTCGAGCAGCACCGCTCCGAGAATCACGCCGCCCAGGACGACCTTCTGCGTGTAGCTTTCGACGTTCGTGAGGTTCATTCCGTTTTGGATGACGGCGATCGTGAACGCTCCGATCAGCGTGCCGAACATTTTCCCCTCGCCGCCACTGAGACTGGTGCCTCCGACGACAACCGCCGCGATGACATACAGCTCGTACATATTGCCGTAGGTCGCCGAGCCGCTTTTGAGCTGCGACGCCATGATCACTCCGCCGAGTCCCGCCAGCAGAGCGCTCGCGATGTACGCGAACATCAGCACGCGCCACACCGGAACGCCGGACAACCGCGCCGCCTCGCGATTGCCGCCGACCGCATACAAGTGCCGGCCGAGCCGCATCCGCGACATCAGCACATGCGCGGCCCCGTACAAAATCAGCATCAGCAACACGGCGTTCGGGATCTTCCACAGCCCTTCGCCTCGGCCCAGCCACACGAACGAATCGGGAAGCTGATAGATCGACTGACCCGCCGCCAGGAGGTAAGCCAGTCCGCTTCCCACCAGCATCATCGCCAGCGTCACGATGAATGGCGGGATGCCGAACACGGTAATCATCCCACCGGAAAACGCTCCGATCAGTCCGCAGATCAAAACGGCCGCGATACCGGCCAGCGTCATGCCGAGCACCGACGCTTGTTCCGCTCCCGCGTAATCGCGGATGAACCGCGCGGCCAGCACCGCCGACAGCGCGATCAAGCTGCCGACCGAAAGGTCGATCCCGCCGGTGATGATCACCATCGTCATCCCGATCGCGATGATCGCGATCACCGCAATTTGATTGGCGATGTTGACGAGGTTTTCCGACTTCAAGAAGTTCGGCCAGTTCTCGGTCCGAGGCTGCACCATCTGCGGATTGCCGAGCATCGGAAAGTCGGCCTTCAAATCCGCAAAGACCAGCCACGCACCCGTCGCGCGCGTGCCAGCGATCGCATCGAGCTTCTCACCATCCGCCACGATCTTCTGAAGAGCCGCGCGAGCGTCCTTCGGTTCCCCCTTCACGACGGCCAACACCTCCGCACCGCTGGCCGACAGGGCCGCTTCAAGCTTGCTCGCAAACAACGCTTCGTCTGCTTGTTCGCGAGCGACAATCAACACGCGCGGAGTTTTGCCGAATTGCGAGTCCAGCGTCTTCGCGACTTGCCGAGCCGCCGCCTCGCCGGTCGGAGATTGCTCGCTGTAGGTCGCGACGCTGAAGAACGCGCACAGCAGCGCCAGCACGAAGATCATGCCGTAGTCGGTCAGCAATCGAGACAGCGTGGGTTTCATCGGCAACCGATTTCCTTTGCTCCGAAGTCGTGCGTTTACTCCGAAGGAGTTATGTCTCATAGCCCAGGGTTGCCGCGCTTCGCGGCTACCCTGGGGATGAATTGTGACTGAGTGATCTACCCTGAAAGGGTTGCGTCATTCACGAACGGCTGACGGAACCCCGTTGGGGTACAGACCAGAATCGCATCGGTAACCCAGGGTAGCCGCGATGCGCGGCAACCCTGGGCTATGAGACGCAACTCCTTCGGAGTAAACGCAGGTCGCCTGAGTTCATGCAATCGCCAACTTCATAATCTGTTCCTGCGTCGCGCCGCGAGCGTCCGCGATCTCGCCGGTCACGCGGCCTTCGTGCAGAACCAGAATCCGGTCGGCCATTCCCAGCACCTCCGGCAATTCGGAGCTGATCATGAGGATCGCCTTCCCTTGCGCGGCCAGCTCGTTCATCAGCAGGTAGATCTCGTACTTCGCTCCCACGTCGATACCGCGCGTCGGTTCGTCGAAGATCAGCACGTCGCAATTGCGAGCCAGCCATTTCGCCAGCACGACCTTTTGCTGATTCCCTCCCGACAGAGTGCCCGCTCGTTGCTCGCTGCTGGAGGCTTTGATCCGCAGCGTCGCGACATACCGCGCGAATTCGTCTCGTTCGCGGCGAAGTTGCACGAAGCCGCCGCGAGTCAGCCAATTCAAGTTCGGCAGGCCAAAGTTCTCACGCACCGCATGACCGAGCACGAGTCCTTGCAGCTTCCGATCCTCGGTGAGCAACCCGATCCCGGCGGCAATCGCGTCGCGCGGCGACCGAATCGCCAGCAAGCGGCCGTCGAGCCGGATCTCACCCGCCTCGCGCGGATCGGCTCCGAAGATCAGCCGCACGGTTTCCGTGCGACCCGCTCCGACCAATCCGGTCAGAGCCAAGATCTCACCGCGCCGCACCGAGAATGACACGTCGCGCACGGCGCGACCGCGCCGCAGGCCGGCGACTTCCAATCGTGGCGGACCGATCGTGGTTGCACGCTTCGGAAACTCATCGCTCAATTCGCGGCCGACCATCAACTCGATCAGCTCTTGCCGAGTGACTTGTGAGATCGGCCGCTCGCCGACGTTCATCCCATCGCGCAGCACCGTCACTCGGTCGGCCACCGTGAAGATCTCATCCAGTCGATGACTGATGTAGACGACGCCGATCCCCTGCCGCTTTAGCTCCTCGATGATCGCGAACAATCGGCTGACCTCGTGCGACGTGAGCGCGGCGCTCGGTTCGTCCATGACGATGATGCGCGCTTGAAACGCGAGTGCCTTCGCAATCTCGACGAGCTGTTGCTGCGCCGTCGTCAGTCGCCGGCACGGAGCGTCGAGATCGACTTCGACTCCGAGACGCCGAAACAACTCGACTGCTTGCCGCCGTTCCTGGGCCTGCGCGACGAAACCCGCGCGGGTCGGCTCTTGTCCCAGAAAGATGTTCTCGCAGGCCGTCAGGCCGGGAACGAGATTGAACTCTTGATAGATGACAGCCACTCCGGCCCGGCGTGAGTCCTGCGGCGAGGCGAAATGTTGCGCGACTCCGTCGATCTCGATCGCACCCGCATCGGCCCGAAACGCTCCGCCGAGCACTTTCATCAACGTGCTTTTTCCAGCTCCGTTCTCGCCCAGCAAAGCCAGGACTTCGCCGGCTTTCAGCGAGAAGTTGACACCGCGCAGCGCCTGCACTCCGGGAAACGACTTCACGATGCCGCGCATTTCCAAGAGCGGTGCGGCAGCATTCATGGTCGTGATTCCAAAGTAGACGAGTCACTCCGTGACTCGAAGATTCCGGTCACGGAGTGACCGGTCTACGTTCATAATCCCAGTGCTTGTTCCAAAGCTCGCCGCATCACCGCCGCGTCCGGTTCGATGCCGGTCCAATACTGCACGCCGACGACCCCTTGATTGACCAGCATTCCCAATCCGTCGAGCGCCGTGCAGCCGCGCTCGGCCGCGTCCCGAATCAACCGCGTGCGCGGCGGATTGCCGATCACGTCCGCGACGACCATTCCTGGCTTCAACGAACTGACCTCCAAATTCAGCCGAGCCTCGGCATCGTAAAGTCCGATCGACGTCGCGTTGATCACGACGTCGGTCCCGGCGGGAACTGACAAATCTCCGCTCCACACGACCAGCTCGGCGTTGAGCTTCAGTTTGCTGCGCAGCAGTTCGACCAATTCGGCACCGCGCGATTCGGAGCGATTCACCACGGTGATCTGCCGAATGCCGGCCAGTCCCAACTCGACGGCAATCGCTCGCGCGGCACCGCCGGCTCCGAACATCACCACGGATTTGCCGCGCGGATCTGTGGCCGACGTCAGCGATTTGAGAAAACCCTTTCCATCGGTGTTCTCGCCGATCAGTTGGTCGCCGCGACGGACAACGCAGTTGACGGCTCCCATCACGGCTGCCGATTCGCCGAGTCCATCCAGATGCGAGATGACCGTCACCTTGTGCGGCAGACTGCAATTGAACCCGCGAAAGCCCAGCGCGCGGGCACCTCGCACGGCGGCTCCTAAATCTTCGGGCGTCACCTCCATGTTGATGTACCGCCAGTGCAATCCGTGATGAGCAAACGCCGCCTCGATCATCGCCACCGTCGGATTCCCGGCCGCTCCCTGCGACATCGAGCCAACCAATTCATGCAAGAAGTTCTGTGGATCGCTCATGAACACCATTTCTGAAATCGAGGTTCGTTTAACCGCTACGCCAACGGCGTGCGCGCCCACGCCGATGGCGTTGGGGTTAAACAAGGCGGTGGTGAGAAAATTACTTGAGTTCCGGATCAGCCTCGGCGTCCGCTTTTCGGTACAGACTCGTCGGGATCAGCATCTGCGGCGGGAGTTCCTCGCCCTTCGAGTGCTTCACGATCGCGGCGACGATTTCGACCCCCATCTTGTCGGGAAACTGAATCGGGTCCGCGTAGATCTTCCCGTCCTTGATGGCTTGCTTCCCTTCTGGCTGACCGTCGAAGCCGACGATCAAAACCTGATCCGCTTTGCCAGCCTTCTCCAACGCGGCTCGCGCGCCCAGAGCGGCGGGATCGTTGATCGCGAAGATGCCTCGCAAATCGGCATGCGCTTGCAGCGAATCTTCGGCGGCCTTGTAGCCCATGTCCTTCGCTCCGCCGCTTTCGAGTTCGGTCACGAGATCAATCTTCGAGGCGGCCGACTGATTGTGTGCGTCGATGACCTCGCGAAAACCCTTCACGCGGAGCAGACAGGACTCCGCCTGTTTGAAATGCAGGATGGCGACCTTGCCTCCCGCTTCGCCGAGCGCCTCGATCATCGCGTGGCCCGCCTCTTTGCCGCCGCCGTAGTTGTCGGTCGCGACTTGCGTGGCGATCTTCACGCCTGGTTCGTTGCAGGGGATATCGACAGTGAAGACCGGAATGCCCGCTGCGTTCGCCTCTTGAATGACGGGGATGATCGACTTCGAATCACACGGGCTGAGCACGATCGCGCTCACCTTCTTGACGATGAAGTCCTTGATCTGATTGCTCTGCTTGGCGACGTCCTTATCGCCGCTGACCACGATCGTTTCGTAGCCAAGCTTTTTCCCTTCGGCGGTGATGCTGTCGCCGATGACTTTGAAGAACGGGTTATCGAGCGTCAGCAGCGAGACGCCGATCGTTCCCTTCGATGTCGCGGGAGTGACTGCGGGCGGTTGTGCGACTGAGGGCTTCGCAGCTTCATCCGACTTGCCGCATCCCAACGAGGACAGCAACGTACTCGCGAGCAGAAACCAAAGTGTGTTTTTCATGGTTGTTCCGTGTTGTGGAGAGGTCTTCCGTCGCCTGAAGTTGAGCTTTTTGTTAGCCACGAAGTGGCGGCGGAGTTTAGCCGGGGGCGAAAGCCCCCGGAAAAGTCCCAGAAAGAATTGAAAGCCCTGAAAGGGCGACGCTTGAGACCACCGCCGAATTCGGGTGTCGCCCCTTCGGGGCTTGATGTTCCTATTTGTCACGAAACCGGGGGTTTCCACCCCCGGCTAAACTCCGTCGCCGCTTCGCGGCTGAAAACAGCACAACACCTTTACCAACGATTCCGGTGAGTCTTCAGATTTTGAACCTGTTGCTACAGCTTTCCGGTTTTCAAAAACTCGTGTCGCACCGGCGCGGTCACGCGCTTGCCGGTGGTCGAGATGAACGTGACCTGCCCCGGAGCAAACTCCAGCGTCTTAACCATCTCGAATCCGTCGGGAATCTTGACCGCGCCTTGGATGTAATTCACTGTCGTCGGCTGCGACGCCTTCAGTTCGATCGAGGTGGCAATTCCCTCTTTGCTCAGGATGTTCTCGCGAGTGGAGGCGGCCAAACCGTCGGCAAAGTGTGCCGTGACATCTTCGAGGCCGAGGCAATTGTTGCGGCCGTTCCAGGGGTGTCCGTGGCGTCCGTGGTTTTCGATCCAGAAGACCGTGCTGCTCAACACGGCCGGATCTTTCAGGGAGAACCACAAGTATCCCGACTCGGTAAACGTGGCTGTCATCCACGCGGGGCCGTGCGTTTTCTCCCACGGTTCATTCACGAGCTGAATCAAATCGGCATATCCCTGCCGAGCCGGCAACTTGGTGAGATCCGCATCCGGTTCCCCTTTCCAAGCGAGCGGGACTTTGGTCAGCGTCGTCCACTTCGCACCCGGCAGCAGCGATTGATACTCCCGCTGCTTCGGATCGCTGAACGTGCCGGGATACGTCATGCCGAATCGAAACGGACTGGCCGCGAGTCGCACGGCTCCGTCTTTGTCGGGCATGGCGAGCGTCGCGTGATGTCCCAGCGGCACGCGACCGGCAAACCCATCAATCGTGTGCCGCGAGTAGATCACGTTCTGAGCCTCGATCAGCGAGAGTTCCTTGGTCACACGGCCGCGACGCACTTGCGTGTCGATCGACATCGTGAGCATGGTCACGTCGCCCGACTTCTTCGTGCCGACGTGCTTCCATTTCGCGCCGACGATTTCGCCATGCGGCGGATGTTTTTCGCCCGCGACCTCGTCGGAATTCCCTCCGAACGGCATGCAGAAGAAATCGCCCCGCAACGGTACCAACACCGGAGCCGGCATGGCCAACGGCTTCTCGTCCTGCCACGGGCTGACGTAGTACGGCCGCACCGGTTTGTCCGAGTCGCGGAAGAACGTGACCGGAGCCATGTGCCCGCCGAATTCGGTGACCGCCAGCTCCACTTGTTTGGTCGAGACGACAAAGCTCGGCTGCGCGTGAATCGTGCGAACATTCGCGTCATCGGCGAAGCAATCCGTCACGGCGCAAGCGATCAACAGAGTCCAAAACGGGCGACAGGTCCGCAGTAGATTCATGGAAGGTCTCCTCGACAGATTCATCGCCGTCAATCGGCTGGGGCACAATCATGATTCCACGAGCACATTGCAACTCGCTGCTGGAGACAAGTGCTCGTCGAACCGGTGCAGCGTCGTCAGGCGGCCGCTTTGGCCTTTTTCTTGGCTTTCTTGGCGGCTTTTTTGGCTCCGCTCCCTTTGATCGTCAAAGCTGGTGTGAGAGTTCCGATCAGCCGACATCAGCCGCGAGTCAAAGCCATGATAATCCATCGCTCGCCTCCGAATCACGGCAGCGGAGTCTGGCAACCAAGCCGCCTCGCGCCGCGCTCGGCACACACGCCGCCCGCATTGAAATACTACGGTTTTAGTATTGCGGGATCGGAATGATCCGCTAGATTACTAAATTGGTAGTAGATCGTTTCCGGAGTTCCTCGGTGATCCCGCCTGCGGAAACCCCGGCGGACTTTTGAAGAGGAGCATCATGGCTCGCACGGCATCGAAGCATCCGACGGAACTCGAATTGGAAATCCTCAAGGTGGTGTGGCAGATTGAGCCTGCCACCGTGCGTCATGTGCGCGACGCGCTCGCCAGCGTGCGCGATCTGGCCTACACGACGGTGATGACTGTGATGTCGATCATGGCCGACAAAGGTTATCTCAAGCGGAAGAAGGACGGCCGCAGCTACATCTACGAAGCGGTCTATCGCGAGCACAAAGCTAGCCGCAACATCCTGCAAGACGTCGTCGATCGCGTCTTCGGCGGCTCGACGACCGCCGTCATGCAGCATCTGCTCGAGACATCCGAGATCGACGATGAGGAATTGAAGCTGATTCGCTCGCTGATCAACCGCAAGACGCGCGAACGGAAATGAACCGTTTTGTGAGCGGCACGGCGCTAGCCGCCGGTGTTTGCAGCCTACCGGCGGCTAGCGCCGTGCTGCTCACGACAACTTCTTGAACTTTCCAGAGGAATCATCATGCCGGCCTGGCTTCAACAAGATTGGTGCTTGTCGTTCGTGCTCACGCTGGGGCACTTTGTGTGGCAAGGGACAGTGCTGGCCGTCGTGCTGGCGATTGCACTGCGAGCCACGAAAGCCGTTTCGGTGCGGTATTGGCTGTCGCTCGCTGCGCTGTTGGTGATGGCGGCTTGCCCAATCGTGACGCTCGGCTGGTTGATGCAGCCGGTGAGTTCGGGGTCAGGTCTTCAAAATTCAAAATTGGCGGACCAACAGTTTTCGTCTCGTCAAAAAGCTGCCCCGCCAATTTTGAATTTTGAAGACCTGACCCCTGCGCATGACGTGGGGCAGGTTTCCAACCTGCCCGTCAGCCCGCCGGTCGCAACACGAGAAGTCACTTCAAGCGCCGTGTCCCCGCTGGTTCCGGCCGACAACCAAAGCTGGTGGCAAAAGTTTGCTCCGCAGTTGACGACAGCCTATCTGTGCGGTGTGGCGCTCATGTTGTTGCGGCTCGTGGCCGGTCTGTGGGGCGGTCGGCGGTTGCGGCGGCGAGTCCATTTGATTGACGACCTGTCGTTGTTGGCAGCGATGCAGCGGCAAGCGACGGCGCTCGGCCTGAAGCTGCTGCCGATCTTGGCGTACTGCGAACGGGTCACCGTGCCGACCGTGGTCGGGGTGCTCAAGCCGATGATCCTGTTGCCGCTCACGCTGACCAGCGGCTTGTCGCCAGAGCAGATCGAATCGGTGCTGGCCCACGAGCTGGCTCATCTGCGGCGGTACGATCATCTGGTCAATCTGCTGCAACGAGTGATCGAGTCGCTGCTGTTTTTCCATCCGGCGCTGTGGTGGGTCTCGCACCGCATTCGGGACGAGCGTGAGCATTGCTGCGACGATCTGGTGGTCGCCTGCGGAGCGATGCCGCTGGACTACGCGAAGTCGCTGCTGGTCGTCGCGGA
>CAMDEA010000053.1 GCA_945893045.1 Planctomyces sp. SH-PL62 | reverse complement strand
CAGAACAAGCTCGGCCAGCAACCGCTCAACTTGCCGCAACCGGCCGAAGGGGCGAAGCAAGCGGGGCAAGAAGCGGCGAACAGTCAGCAGAAGATGGAGGCCGCGAAACAAGCGTCACAACAAGGCAATGCCAATCAAGCCGCTCAAGCTGCCGAGCAAGCCGCCGAGAATTTGCAGAAGGCGGCTGAGCAAGCACAAGCTGCCGCTCAGCAGAATCGGCCTCCGCAATCGCCGGTCCCGCGCGGTGTCGGTGAAGAAGTTGCCGACGCTGCCCAACGCTTGAATCAAGCGGCTGATGCTCAGGCCGACGCGCCCAACAAGGACGGTCAACCGATGGCCGACGGGCAACCAGGAAAACCGGGTGACGAAGGATCGCAAGAAGGACAGACTCCAAGTTCTCCGTTCGCGCAACTGGCTGAGCGTCTGCGCGAAGCGGCTCGCGCGCTTTCGGACGCGGCGAATCAAGCGGCTCCGCTCCCCTCGCCAGCAGGACCGCCACAGCCGGGCCAGCCAGCGAATGAACCGAATGACAACCCGCAACTCGCTCAAGGTGGTGGTGCCAATGGTCAGGGCAACGTCGAACAAGATCGCGGCGGGAACCTCAGCGACTTGCCAACGCAGGTCAAGAAAATGACCGGCCGCAACTGGGGCCAGTTGTCGAGCAAGCTCAAGACCGAACTGTCGCAGCAGGCCAAGCATCAAGCTCACGGTGATTACAGCAAGCTCATCAAGCTGTACTTTCAAGAGATCGCCAAGACGCAGCCCGACGTCGCGGAGGGGAAGCGATGAGCGGATTGCTTCGTCTCGCCGATGGCCGACAGCCGATGGCCGACAGCCGATTTCAGTTTCCTGCTGGTGATCGTGAAACTGAAATCGGCTGTCGGCTGTCGGCTCACGGCTCTCGGCCGGACAAAGTACGCCGAGCGTTTTTGCGCTCGGCGATTCTTGGCGGAATTGGTTTGATTCTTCCCGATCTCATTCGCGCCGATGATCGCACCGAACGTGAAAAGCAGATCGACGTGGCGATCTCGAAGGCACTCGATCATCTTGCGAAGCGACAGAATCCCAGCGGAGCGTGGGCACTCGATCAATTTGGCGAACAGACTTCCTCGACATCGCTGGCCGTGATGGCGTTCCTCGCGGCCGGGCACGTGCCGGGTGAGGGGCCGTATGACCTGCACATTCAACGCGGCATTCGCTGGGTGCTCGACCATCAGCAAGCCAACGGAATGCTCATCGGTGATCGAGGCCACGGGCCGATGTACTCGCACGGCATCAGCACGCTGATGCTGGCCGAGGTCGCGGGCATGACTGACGACGCGCTCTCGGAACGTTGCCGTGAGGCACTAAAGAAAGCCGTGCGGCTGATTCTGTCCGCTCAATCGGTTCGCAAAGACCGCAACAATGCCGGCGGTTGGCGGTATGCCCCCACCAGTCCAGACAGCGACTTGAGCGTCACCGGCTGGCAATTGCTGGCGCTGCGAGCCGCCAAGAATCTCGGCAGTGACGTCCCCGCCGAGCACATTGATGCTGCGGTCGAGTACGTCAAACACTGCTCGATTCGCAATCGCGGCTTCGGTTATCAACCGGGCAGCGGATCGTCGCCGACGCGCGCGGGGACCGGCATCCTTTGTCTCGAAATCTGCGGAGTGCATCACTCGCCCGAAGCGTTGGGGGCTGCCGATGCGCTGCTGCAAGATCCTTTGCGAGCCGATCAAGAATGGTTTTTCTATGGCGTCTATTATTGCACGATCGGCATGTTCCAAGTTGGCGGCAAACACTGGGAGCAAAGCAAAGGGCACCTGATTCCGCTGCTGCTCAATCTACAAGCCGAAGACGGCGGTTGGTCCGGCCGCCAAGGGCAGGAACGCGGCCTCGGCACGGTCTACGCCACGACCCTCGCAGTGTTGGCGCTGTCGGTCGAGTACCAGTACCTGCCGATCTATCAGCGCTGATCCTGCCAGCACGACGCGCGAGCGAGTGGTTAATCGAAAAGACCACTCGCTTGCGCGTCGTGCTACATCAGCATTCGCATGGGATGCAGACTGCGATTGAAGGGATTTAGCACGAGGCCCAATTCTTCCAGCGTGACCGCTCCGAGCAACGCTTCGTCCCCCTCTTCACCCAGAACGACGGGAGTGTGGCATTCACCCAGTTCGAACTGAACTAGGCACTCTCCGATGTGCCGTTCAATCTTTGTTCCGTCGGCGAGTACGAATTGAGCCACTCGTTTCGGTTTGAGTTTCAAGCTTTTCCAAACCGACTTGGGCAATACGGTGTAGTTGGCTCCGCTATCGACCAGGAATTCCAACTCGGCCTCGCGGCCCTTCCCAGCCGACACTTTGCCGGTAACGTAAGTGATGCCCATGTGATTGCCCTTTCGACGAGTGATGCTGTCGGTCGTCAGCATAACGAGCCACCTAGAACGGAAGAATCCCGTATGACACTTCGCAGCAACCAATGGTTTGCCAATCGCGAGGAACTGGCTTTTCAGAATCGCTCTGCGCTGAGGTCGATGGGATTGAACCCGGATGACTTCGCCGGCAAGCCGGTGATCGGCATCGCGAACAGTTGGAGCGACCTCAACAACTGCAACGCGAACTTGCGCGACTTGGCCGAGGCGGTCAAGCGGGGTGTGTTGCTCGAAGGCGGACTGCCGCTGGAATTCCCGACGATCTCGTTGGGCGAAGAGTTCATGAAGCCGTCGGCGATGCTGTATCGCAACTTGATGGCGATGGATGTCGAAGAAACTCTGCGAGCCAACCCGATCGACGGCGTCGTGCTGCTGTGCAACTGCGACAAGACGACTCCGGCGCAGCTTATGGCGGCGGCGAGCGCGGACTTGCCGGCGATTCAGCTCAACGGCGGCCCGCGAGCGATCAGTCACTTTCACGGCGAGCCGATTGGATCGGGGACCGATCTTTGGCGGTACTCGGACGAACGCAGGGCAGGGCGGTTGTCCGATGCGGACTGGCGGGAACTCGAAGCGTGTTACGGTTGCGGGGTCGGCGCGTGCAACACGATGGGGACTGCCTCGACGATGACGTCGTTGTCGGAAGCGCTCGGCATGATGCTGCCGGGGACGGCCAGTATTCCGGCGACGGATGCGCGGCGCATGCAGGCCGCGACGGCGACGGGACGGCGCATCGTGCAGATGGTTCGCGAGGACTTGCGCCCGTCAAAGATTCTCACGGCGGCGGCATTCGACAATGCGATCCGAGCATTGTTGGCGCTGGGTGGTTCGACGAACGCGGTCGTGCATCTGATTGCGATGGCCGGGCGACGAAATATCCGACTGCCGTTGTCGCGTTTCGACGAACTTGCGCGGACGACGCCGTTTCTCGTCAACTTGATGCCGTCGGGACAGCACTTGATGGATCGGTTTTACGCGGCGGGCGGATTGCCGGCGGTGCTGGCGGAGATTCGCGATCTGCTGAATCTCGATAACCTGACCGTAACCGGCAAGACACTGGGTGAGAACATCGCCCGCGCTCGTAGCTTTGATCGGGAGGTGATCCGCTCGCGCGAAGAACCGCTGGCGGAGAACGGCGCGCTGGCGGTGTTGACCGGCAACCTCGCGCCGCGCGGCGCGGTCATCAAAGTGTCGGCTGCGTCGCCCAAGCTGATGCGGCATCGCGGTCGAGCGGTCGTGTTTCACGACTACGAAGACCTGCTCGCACGCATCAACGATCCGGCGTTGCCGGTGGATGCCGACAGCGTGCTCGTGTTGCAGAACGCCGGGCCGAAAGGCGTTCCTGGTTTCCCGGAGTGGGGAAGTCTTCCAATTCCGACGAAGCTCTTACAGGCAGGCGTGACCGATGTGGTGCGAATCAGCGATTCGCGCATGAGCGGCACGGCATTCGGCACGGTTGTGCTGCACGTTGCTCCCGAAGCGGCGGCCGGAGGATTGATTGGTCTCGTGCATGACGGCGACGTGATTGAGTTGGATGTTGAATCACGCTCTCTGCAACTGCTGGTTGATGATGCCGAGTTGTCTCGTCGCCGAGCGGCTTGGCAACCTCGGCCGATCAAGCATCTGCGCGGGTATCCTCGACTTTACATCGACCATGTCCTGCAAGCGGACGAAGGCTGCGACTTTGATTTCCTGCGGCCATCGTGCGATGCCGAGTTGGACTTCGTGCAGCCGGTGGTCGGGCGGTCGTAGCGCTCGTAGTGACCCGATTTATCGGGTCATCATCGCGTCTCGACCCCATCAATGGGGTCACTACGAGCGCGATCAGCCGCGTTCGCGCAACGGCACGAATGCTCGTGGTGGTGGGCCTATGTAGTTGGCTCGTGGTGCGATCAGGCGGTTGTCACGCTGTTGTTCGAGGATGTGGGCCGACCAGCCGGCGACGCGAGCGACAACGAACAGCGGCGTGAAGAGTTCCGCATCGAGACCGAGCATTCGATACAGCCGTGCGATCGGCCAATCGACATTCGGACGCAGTTGCTTGTGCGACCACATCGCCGCTTCGATGGCAGCGGCGATCTCTTCGAGTCGGCGTTGCTCGTCCGTTGTGGCGAGTTCGTGGCAGATCTCCTTGAGCACGATTGCTCGCGGATCGGGGCGGTCGCGATAGACGCGATGGCCGAACCCGGCGAGGCGGCGTTTCTTGGCGGCGGCGTTTCGCACGAACTTGTCCGCTTGTGCGGGCGAGTCAATTGCGAGCAGCACGTCGAGGACATCTTCGTTGGCTCCGCCGTGCAGCGGGCCTTTGAGTGCTCCGACAGCGGCGGTTACGGCGGAATGCAAATCCGAGCCGGTCGAGGCGACGATTCGCGCGGTGAAAGTCGAGGTGTTGAATTCGAGGTCGGCATAGCAGATCAACGATTGATCGAGGGCACGTTCGTCCCGCGCGGTCGGGACGCGGCCGGTCAGCAGCGACAACAAGTTGCCGGAGAAACTCAGTTCCGGATCGGACTCGATCAGCTCCAGTCCGCGAGTCAGCCGGTGGCGAGCAGCAATCAAAACCGGAACTTGTCCGAGCAGCCGGATTGCCTTACCGAGACTGGCGGTGTCGTCGGTCTCGTTGGGTTGTTCATCGAAGTGGGCCAGCGCGCTGATCGCGGTGCGGAGCGCATCCATCGGAGCGACGTGCAGCGGCAACTCTTCCAAAAGTTGCAGAATCGCTGACGGGACTTCAGCGGCTTCAGCGAGGATCGCTCGGAAATCGGCGAGCAATTCCTGAGTCGGAAGCTCGCCGTGCAACAACAGGTAGGCGACTTCGGAATACGTCGCTTGCCGCGCAAGGTCTTCGATCGCGAACCCACGCAGGTGCAAGCCGTGGTCGAGCGTGCTGATAGCCGTCTCGCCGACGATGAGTCCGTCTAATCCCGCGGCAGGTTTCTTCATGGGACGTGGGGCAGGTTTTCAACCTGTCCGTCGCAGATTGGGAATGTGAAAGACGGGCAGGTTGAAAACCTGCCCCACGACGGCGTTCAATAGTGTGGCGGCTTCTCATCCTGCGGGTTGCGGACTTCGGGGTCGTCGGTGAGAGTGACGATGCGCGTGCTGAGTTTGGCGACTTCGGTTTTCAGAGCGTCAATCTCCGCCTGCTGCCGGAAGACGACTTGGCTGAGTTGCTCAAAATCGTGTTGCAGATGAGTCAGCAGGAGCTCGACGTTGGTCAGTCGGTCTTCGGTGGCGGGCATACGAATTTCAAATTTCAAATTTGAGATTTCAAATTGGAATAACAGCCATCAGCTTTCAGCCAACAGCCATCGGCCGGACAAGAACTGGATCGGCCGGGCATGGTAGGTGGGGCGGGTGGAAACTCAAGCGGCGGTTGCGATACGCTCGCGGTCCCGCTTTTCAAGGAGTTTGCGAATGCGTGTTTGCCGGTCGTTGGTTCGTGCGTTTTGGTTGGTTCTGTTGATCGCGACGGCGAGTCGCGCGGATGACAAACTTCCGCGTTGGCAGTTCCGATTGAGCTTCGCGAAAGAAGTGCGAGCTGAGCCGTACTCTGGTCGAGTCGTGTTGTATCTCAGTCAGACTCGGCCGCAGCCGCGCGAGCGATTGAGTTGGTTCAAACCGGAAATCCTGATCGGCCGAGATGTCTCCGACTGGAAGCCGGGAGAGCCGTTGGTCATCGATAGCTACAAGCCGGACGACGTGACGACGTGTCCGATGCCCGTCGATCAGCTCAACTTGGCTGGTTGGAAGGTCCAAGCGGTGGCCAGATTCAATTCGTGGGAACGTAAGGTCGGCGACGGCGCAGGGAACGGGTTCTCGCCGGCAGTCGTTGTGCCGAGTGATCCGGGCACGATCGACTTGCCGATCACGCAGTTGATTCCGGAACGGCAGTTTCCGGAGAACAAATGGTGCAAGTTGCTGCGGGTGCGATCGAAGTTGCTCAGCGAGTTCCACAAGCGAGACGTGTTCTTACAAGCCGCCGTGTTGCTGCCGGCGAGTTATCACAAGCAGGCGGAGCGAAAGTATCCGGTCATCTTCACGATCCCCGGTTTTGGTGGCACTCACTTTGACGGAGTACGGTCTGAGCCGATCAGTGAGCAGAACGAAGGGGGCGTGGAGTTCATTCGATTGATGCTCGATCCGAGTTGCCCGCTGGGGCATCACGTCTTCGCGGACTCGGCGAACAATGGACCGTGGGGTACGGCGCTGGTGAAGGAGTTCATCCCGGAACTCGACAAGGCGTTTCGGACAGACGCTCGGCCGCAGGGGCGTTTCTTGACGGGACACTCGTCCGGTGGTTGGTCGAGCTTATGGCTGATGGTTTCGCATCCCGACGACTTCGCCGGGACTTGGAGCACCGCTCCCGATCCTGTCACGTTTGAGGATTTTCAATACATCAACATGTACGCCGCTGGCGAGAACATGTACGCCGATCGCGCGGGCCAGCGTCGTCCAATCGCTCGGCGCGGACAACAGGTACTCTTGTGGTATCGCGACTTCGATGTGATGGAAGAGGCCCTCGGCCCCGGCGGCCAGCTTCACAGCTTCGAGGCGGCGTTCAGTCCGCGCGGAGCCGATGGTAAGCCGGTTCGCGTTTGGGATCGCAAGAACGGAGCGGTCATCACCAAGGCGGCGAAGACCTGGGAAGCCTATGACATTCGGTTGTTGCTTGAACGCAACTGGCCGACGCTCGGCCCGAAGCTGCGCGGCAAGCTGCACGTCCACATGGGCGACCTCGACACGTTTTATCTGGAGGGCGCGACGCGGTTGCTCGGCGAGAGCTTGAAGAAGCTCGACAGCGACGCGGTCGTTGAAATGCACGCTGGCCACGATCATGGCAGCATTTTGAATCCGCAGTTCATGGGGCGTCTGCGTGCCGAGATGGTCGCAAAGTATCTGTCGGCGAATTGAAGCCGCTCTCGCAAGGAAACGACATGCCTTTTGAGCCATTGACTCCACCTGCCACCGATCCGACGCCAATCTTCGAGTTCTTTCGCGGAGCACATGCGACTGAGTTGCTGACGGCGGCCGTTGTCGAGTTTGATCTGTTTCGCCGGCTCGCCGAGCAACCGCAGTCCTTCGATGACCTGCGAGCCGAGATCGGCCTTCAACGCCGGCCGGCGGTGGTGTTGCTCACGGCTTTGCGAGCGATGGGGCTGATCACGACGGATGCCAGTGGTCGGTTGACGCTGACTTCGCTCAGCCGCGAGCACTTGCTGACCCGTTCGGAGTTCGACGTCAGCGGGTATGTGGCCTTGGCCGGCAACAGTCCCGGCGTGCGTGAGATGATCGAGCGGCTCAAAACTAATCGACCAGCGGGAACGGCGGACAAGGAGCAGGGGACCGCGTTCATTTATCGCGAGGGGACGGAATCGGCGATGGAAGCCGAAGTCTCCGCGCGATTCCTCACATTATCGCTGGCGGGCCGAGCGAAGAACGTCGCTCCCGTGTTGGCCGAGCGTGTCTCTTTGGATGGCGTACAGACGTTGTTGGATGTCGGCGGCGGGTCGGGGATCTACAGCATCGCTTGGCTGCGACGACATCCGGAGTTGCGAGCGATCGTGTGGGACCGTCCGGAAGTGTTGAAGATCGCTCGTGAGATGGCCGAGCAGTACGGCGTTGCGGATCGACTGGACTGCGTTCCCGGCGACATGTTTGTCGATCCGGTTCCGAATGCGGATGTCGTGCTCTTGTCGAACATCCTCCATGATTGGGATGAACCGGAATGTCGAGCGCTGGTCGCACGTTGTGCCGCTGCACTTTCGCCGGGCGGGCGGTTGTTGATTCACGATGTGTTGCTGAACGACGATCACAGCGGTCCGCTGCCGATCGCGTTGTATTCGGCGTCGTTGTTCTCGCTGACCGAAGGCCGAGCGTATGCGGCTCGCGAGTTCCAAGCATGGCTGGTCGAAGCCGGGCTGCAATTGCTGCCGATCACGCCGACGCTGGTCCATTGCGCGGTGATCGGCGGCAGAAAATGACTCGCGGGCATGGAGACGAGTGAGCGATCAATCGTCGCGTGAGTTCATGGCACCGCTGAATCGGAAGAGGTAGTACGCCAGCGTGAGAACGGATTGCAGCGTCGCCGCGACGTAGGTCCAACCGGCTGCGTTGAGCACGTTTCGCACGGCCAGCGCACCTTCTCCATCCACGATGTTGAGTTGACCGAGCAGCCGCTTGGCGCGGTTGCTGGCGTCGAATTCGACAGGCAAGTTGATGATCTGAAAGACGCAGGTTGCTCCGATCGCGGCAAATCCTAGCAAGATCAATGTCGGACTGGAGAAGATCAATCCCAGCAGGAACAGCAGGCCGAACGTCATGCCTCCGAAATGAGCCGCCGGCACGGCTGCATTTCGGGCGATCAGCGGCGCGTAGTGGTTGGCGTGTTGAATCGCGTGGCCGGCTTCGTGAGCGGCGATGCCGACGGCGGTGGCGGTGTGGCTTTCGTAGACCTCTGGGCTGAGCCGCAAGACACGCGAGCTAGGGTCGTAGTGGTCCGATAACCAACCGCTGGCGACTTCCACGCCGACCTCGTCGCAGCCGGAGTTGTCGAGGATGTGCCGTGCGGCGGCGGCTCCGCTGAGCGGCGCGGAGACTTGCATTCCGAAGTGGTAAGCGGATTTGACTCGCCACTGTGCCCACAACATCAAGACGATCGCGGGGGCGGCAAACACGAAGTAGAGCGGATCGAAGAACATGGTTGTCCTCAGTCATTGGTGAGTCGCGTCCCGATCACTCGGCTTCCGACGGTGAGTCGATCGCGACGTGCAGCAGAGTCTACGCAAACGGCGGGTTGTTCGCTGAGTGATCTGAGTTCTTATTCGGCTTGCCGTCGAAGTCGTCGTCAGGGGGACGACCGTTGATGCTCTTGGATGTCAGCGTCAATTGCGGCCACGCGACAACGACGGTCTCCCTCGTGCTGCTGTCTGATCTGTTTCGCGGTTTCGGGCCGAAACTGCCGCTCAGCGCGGAAGGTTTCGGTATCGTCGAAAAAATTCACAGACTTGGCACTGTGTCTGCGTAACGAACACTTCCGAGCAGACACAAACGAACGGACTTCCCGGAACACTCAAACCAATTCCCTCCGTCGTTCTGCAAATTCAAAGGAGTCTGGCCATGAGAAAGTTGATTCTACTTGCTGTGTTGGCGGTCGGTGCGTTGATCCTGGGAACGGCTTCAGAAGCGAAGGCCGACCACCGGAGTGGCTGCGGTCCCAGTTACGGCGGCGGGAGCTACTACGGCGGTTATAGCTACGTTCCGAGCTATTACTCGCCTTCTTACAGCTACGGCCCGGTGAATAGCTTTGGCTATGCGTATCCGACGACCGGTTTCTATTACGGACGCCCTGGCCTGAGTATCTCGATCGGTTCCGGCTATCGGGGCTACAGCTACGGCAGTTATGGCGGATACGGTGGTGGTCGCCATCGACATCATCACTAATCTCCGCAGATCGTGGACGGCACTGCTGACCAATCGGGATCGTTCGAGATCCAAAACAAAAACCCGGCCCAGAATGAATTCTGGGCCGGGTTTTTTCGTGAGTTGTTCGAGCGAACGCAGCTTACAGCTTCGGCTTGCCGCGCAGTTTGCGGCGAGTATGACCGCTACAGGGGCGCTTACCGTGGTTCGCCTTCGTGATCTTGCGATTGTTCTTGGCCATGTCATTTCCTCAATCTGGAATTCGTGGTTGTTGAATGGGTGCGGGAATCTAGCCGGAACGCCCGCCGTTGCAAAGCGAGACGGCGGCATCCAAAGGAGATTGCTCGTCCCGTCGTTGTTGTGCCTGCCGATGGGTGAAATCGAGCCGATCTTGCAGACGTCGTAAGACCTCAACCTCGTTGTCTTTGGTGGCCGCGTTGGCCTGAGCCTGATGGACGACAGCTTCGGCGGCAACCTGCTGATGACGAAGATCGGATCTCCGGGACCGCAAGTCGTCTCTGTCTTGGCGAAGCTGTCGCAGGCGTTGCGAATCGAGTCGTTCGATGCGGCCAGTTGGCTTTTGAGTGTGGCTCAGGCTGGAGATCATGGCCTCAACGCTGGCGGTTGCGTCGCGGATCTGCGTGGCCGCTTGCAGGCTTCGAGCCAGCGATTGCAGCGCGGTATCGCGGCGATGCTCGCGAATGCGCTGCAACATGCCCAACCAATTTGAGGACGACGGCATCTCGCAGTTTCCGATCGGAGATTTCAAGAGAGTTGGCCAGCAAGCTGCCGAAGCCAGGAGAGTGTGTCTGGAAGTTTCGTCGGCTCGTCGAGTGTTTGTTGAAGGAACTCGGTCCAGCGAAGCCGCTCGCGGATGGCGGTATCGACCAGGGGATGTGAGCCGGGTTGATAGGCTCCCACCGAGATCATGTCTTCGTGATGGCGGTATGCGGCGAGGACTCGTTTCAACTGATCGGCGGTGGCTCGATGCTGCGGCGAAGTGACGTCGGGCATCACACGGCTGATGCTGGCGAGAACGTCGAGTGCCGGCCAATGAGCTTGCTCGGCGAGCCGACGTGACAAAACCCAGTGGCCGTCGAGGAGCCCACGCACCGCGTCGGCGATCGGTTCGTTGAAGTCGTCACCATCGACGAGAACCGTGTAGAGGCCGGTGATGCTGCCGGACTCGGAGTGGCCGGTCCGTTCGACGAGCTTTGGCAAAACACTAAAGACGCTGGGAGGAAAACCGCGAGCAGCCGGCGGTTCCCCGGCGGCGAAGCCGACTTCGCGTTGAGCGTGTGCGAATCGAGTCAGCGAATCGACGAGCAGCAGCACATCGCGGCCTTGATCGCGAAAGAACTCGGCGACGGTTGTGCCGAAGTGAGCGGCTCGCAGGCGAAGTGTTGGTGCTTCGTCGCCGGTCGCGACGATGACCACGCTGCGACTCAGGCCGTCGGGACCGAGAGACTTTTCGAGGAACTCGCGCACTTCACGGCCCCGTTCACCGACGAGCACCACGACGTTGACGTCCGCCTGGCTACCGCGTGCGATCTGGCCGAGCAACGTGCTCTTGCCGACACCGCTGCCGGCGAAGAGGCCGACTCGTTGACCTTTGCCGCAGGTCAACAGAGCGTCAATCGCGCGGATGCCGGTGCCGAGCGGTTCGGAGATTCGAGGCCGACTCATCGACGCGGGCGGTGCGCCGTACAACGAGCGACGATGCGGCAGCGCGGGTTTGTCGCCGTCATCAAGGAGCTCGCCGCGAGCGTTGAAGACTCGGCCGAGCATCTGTTCGCCGACGCGAACTTGCGGTGCGGAGTTTCGCAGCGAGACCGAATCGCCTCGCCGCAGGCCGGCAATGTCACCGAGTGGGAGAAGCAGAGTTTCCTGATCGCGAAAGCCAACGACCTCTGCTTCGGCAAGTCTTTGCGGACCGCGATGGATGCGACACAGCGCCCCGATCGGTAGAGGCAGCCCGGCGGCGGTGATGGTCAGGCCGCTTAGCCTTGTCACTCGGCCGGTCAGTCCGACGGGGATGATTTCTGAGACTCGGTCGGCGAAGGCGAGCATTGATGAAAACGTTCCTCTGGCAAATTCGTCTGGCCAGAGGAATGGGGCCAGAGGAATGGGGACAAGACGGTCATTGCATGAGGAGTTCGTCGGCGATGCGTTGTGTGAGAACATCGCGTCGCGCGTCGATCTGTCCGTTCGGGGTTTCCACGATGCAGTCACCGCGTGTGAGAGATTCGTCGGGGACAAATTCGAGTGTCGCGCAAGCTTCGGTTTGCAGAGAGGCGGCGGCTGACGTGACCAAATCAGCGTCGGCGGGATGAAGGCGGACGCTCAGGTGATCCGCACCGACGGACCATGCGAGTGCGGAGCGAACCAAGTCGATCACGGCTTCGGGATGAGTGGTCAATGTGCGATGGAGGAGTCGCTCGGCGATGGCCACACCGAGGCGGACCGTCTCGGTCTGGCACTGGTCTAGCCAGCGGTCTCGCTGGGCGTGCAACTGCTCGGTGGCGGCGTGCAGTGCCGTGAGAGCGGATTGCAGGCGGGTATCGACTCGTGGAACTGCGCGGTGATGCTCGCTGGCTGGTAATGACAGCGGTTCGAAATCAGAGGCCGCGAATCGCGAGACGGGTCTTTCGGACAAGTCGCAGAGGATGACGCGGCTGTCGGCAGCGTTGTCGCGATCGGCTTTGAGAATTCGTGCGGAGGTGGTCATGCGAAGACCCTCGGCGTCGGTGTTTCGGGGAGCAGGTGGGCGATGCGGTTGGTTGGTTCGTGGGTGATCGTCTCAGTCGCAGCAGCCATGCGTTGGCAGACGGAGCGGGCGATTTCCGCGACGAGTTCGTCTTGGACTTCGCCGAGCGACTTGAGGCGGCGGATCACGTCGGTCTGCAAAGACGACGTGAAGCGTGACAGACAGGCCGAGGCGAGTCGTGTCGGAAAACGAGTCAGCAAGACCGCGATGGCTTGTGGACGCTCTTGTCGCAGCGCGTCCGCCAGCGTCTGCGGATCGAGTTGTTGCAGGCGAGCCAGTTCGGTGAGCGGTTCGATGGGAGTTGGCGGTACGGTGAACGTGTCGACGGCCTCGTGGACGAGTGGCGTCTGTTCGTTGAGGAAGTCGGCATTCAAAGCTGAGTGCTCCGTTGAGCGATCGTTGGGAGGGCTGACACTTTCTGCTGGCCGCCGCCGGGTCGCGGTCGTGAGGCACAGCACAGCTAAGAATCCGCAGACGACGTGCGGCCAGGCGGCAAACGGTGTGGCCAGAGGAGTTGCCGCCGTGGTGACGGTGCGAGGTTCGATCGACAGTTCGGCGAGCGTGGCGTCGGGTGGCAACAGGTTTCGCACGAGTTGTTGTAGCCGAGCGTATTCCGCATCGCAGAGTTCGTCGAAGTGCTTGGTGCGATGTTCGGCGGACAGCGATTGTTGGACGACGTGGGCGTCGAAAGAGGTTTGCGGAATTTGAACGGTGATTTGCCACGCGCAGGAATTGGAGGAGTCAGTCATCGTCGATAGCGGTTGTGTGTTGCCGTCTGTGGTGGCGAGTGGCGAGAACTCGACGAGGTTGTTGGGAGCATCCGTCGTCCAGTCAATGGTTGGTTTCGCGACGAGATGATGGGAGGAAAGTCGACGAGTCACTCCGTGACTCGAATTCGAGTCACGGAGTGACTCGTCGAATTTGCGGAGCTTGGCCTGCACCGTCGCATCGGGGATGTGGGCGAGTGCGGCGGCGATTCGCGATTCGAGTTGTCGGGCGAGTCGCTCTTGTTGGCGACGGCGTTGTTCGGCGATCAATTGTTCGGCGTCATCGGAGACTGTGAGGCCGGTCGATTGGTCGAGCACGACGATGTCCTCCGCGAAGAGGTCCGGGATCATGCCGGCGACGGCGGTGCGGAGTGACTGTGCGAGTTCGGGGGTGAGGTCGTGTCCGTCTCGTGGCAGGACGTTGATCGTAGCGGTGACTTTGGAGCGGCTGGCGAAGGCGGAGCGGCCTTTGCCGCGTGCCCAGATCACGTCGGCATCGGCGATGGCCGGGATGGCCTTCAAGTGGCGTCGCAGAGTGGCGCGCAGGTCGTTGTCTTTGATCTGCTCAAGCTGCTCGTGGCTGGTGAAGAGGTTGGCCTTCGCGATGGACGGACCGCGTTCGCCACTGGAGTCGTTGTCGTCTCGCTGCGATTTTGGAAGCACGGCGGTGTAACGGGCCATGTCCGCCGATGGCACGAGTAACTTGCGAGCGTCTCGGCGAAACGATTTGAGGCCGGCTTGTCGCCAAGCGGATTGAATGGCGGCGAGTTCTGAAGAGTTGAACTCGCGACCGTCCGCGATGGGTTGCCAACTTTCGGACGAGCGGTTCAGCAGAAAACAAAACCCGACCGAGCTGGCGACGAGCACGGCGATCATCGCGATGCGTTGGCCGCGAGCGAGTCGCTGCCAACGATCAACGAGCGGTGCCGCGTGTCGTCGCAATTCGTCCATGAGAAGTAGGGGTTTGGGGCTAGGGGGTAGGGGCTAGAAATGAGGAAACGAAGGCCAGCTTGGTTCGCTAACCCCTAGCCGTGATTATTCATGGCCAACTCATTGGGGAGAGCAGCGTGCTGCGATGTAACCCGAAGCGTAAGCGAGGGAGTGTGTGATGACTCCCTCGCTTACGCTTCGGGTTACATCGCGGCCGTGAATAATCTGGGCTAGCCCCTAATCCCCAATCCCTCTTGCTCACGCCGCTTTCAGATTCGAGCCTGGCCCGCCGCGTGGTGGGTAGCCGTATTCGCGGAGCTTGCCGGAGAGGGTGCGGAGGCCGATGTCCAACGAGCTGGCAGTTTTCTCGCGGTTGCCGCCGCAGCGCGTGAACGTCGTTTCGATGAGTTGTCGTTCCATGCCGGCGAGCGTCATGCGTGGGATTTCGTTCCCTTCGATGATCTCGGACTTGGCGAGCCACGGCCGGAGCATATCGGCGGTGATGTCGTTTCCTTTGGCGAGGATCGCGGTGTTACGAAGGACCGTGTACAGCTCGCAGAGGTTGCCGGGCCAGAGGTGTTCCTTGAGAGCTTCCAGCGCGTTGCGGGTCAAACGCGGTCGCGGTTGATCTTCTTGGAGCGCCCAGCGGATGAAGAATTGTTCGGCCAGCGGAGCGATGTCTTCGGGGCGTTCGCGGACCGGCGGCACGAGCAGCCGTTCGGCGTTCAATCCGCGGACGAGGATTTCCAGGCCGAGCGTTTGCCGAGTCGGCAGATCAAAGTTCTGATGCGTCGACGCGATGATGCGGACGATCGAGCGATGCCGGCCTTGCGAACCGTCGGCCAGTTCTTGTTGCCGAGCGACGAATCGGCACAGCGGCTTCTGCAACGCGACCGGAAACTCGTCGAACTCATCGAGGAACAGCGTCCCGCCCGCGGGACGGGTCGGTGTGTCGATCGGGAGCGTGGCGACGTCGATATCGCAGACATCCACGCAGAGCAGATCGTTGAGTTGTTCCATCGTGAGCGAGCGGCTGTGAACTCGGACGAACGGCTGAGCCGATCGCGAACAGGCGTCGTGGATCGCGTTGGCCAGCAGACTGGTTCCCGTACCGGGCTCGCCGCAGATCAGGACCGGTGTGTCGCACGCGGCGGCGGAGTCGATGGACTCGAACAGCTTCAGCATGCGCGGGCTGCCGCCGAGCACTTCACGCAGCGAATGCGTTTGCGACAGGGATTGCGGATGCGCAGCGTGTTGTTGGGATCGCAGCGATTCGGCATGGCGAATCGCCATCGCGATGAGGGACTGCAAAGCGGATGAGGAGAACTCGTGATGGTCGAGCATGGTCAGCCGCGCGGCGATCTCTTCAGAACGCAGGCCGACGGGGAGCGAATGGTTGTCGTTCGCGGCGGAGATCAGCAGCAACTGCGTGCATCCGCTGTTGCCCAGCAGTGCGGCGGAGAAGTCGCGGATCGGTCGCGAGCCGCTGTCGGAATTGGCGGCGGCGTGCAAGGTCTCGTCATCAATGATGACCAGAGACGTTGGCTCGCGGAGCAACAGGTTGGCGGTCTGATCTAAAGGGCGGTTCGATTCGGCGGAGAGAGTGGTTCCTGCCGCCTGTTCGATCGCCGTCCGGATCGTTGGGTTGGAGACGCACAGCAACACGCGAGGGGTGGCGGGGAGTCGGCCGGCGACTGCTCCCGTGGAGGAAAAGTCGGGACGGAGGGGGCTGGAGTGCATGGCATGGTCCCTGAAAAAATGGACGAAGGTTTCGACGGACGAACGCCGTCACGAAGGGAGTGCAGGGAAGCTGACTCGAGTGGGGTGGGTGATGGAGACAGGCAGCCGCGCGACGAAATGAACTTCGGCACACGACTGGGGAGGGAAGCCCGGAACGGGCGGAAGGGAGAGGGCAGATGGGACGCTGAATTGAGCCGAAGCCAAGTCAGCGGGCGAGTGATAGACCGAAACGCGAAAACGTGTCAATTCGATTTCGGCAGATTTCGCGTGGCCAGGACACGAGCCGGGGTTTGCGTTAGCGAAGTCTTCTGTCAACGCCCCCATCGACCTCGCGTCGATGGAGCGAAAGATGGAGGGCTAGTCAGCCACACCGCGATCCGTAACAGACCCCATCCGCCTCGTGCGGATGGTGAATCAGATGCTTCGCGGTTCATCGCCCAGTGATCTGCTTCACCATCCGCACGAGGCGGATGGGGTCCAAAAAATCGGAGGGTCCGCAACATCGCTAGCACTCCATCGGACGCTCCATCCAGACAAGCTGGATGGGGGCGGGCCAACTCTGAGATGCCTTCCTCCGCTCACTACAGCAGATCCAACTTCTTCAGCAGATCATTGGAGAGCACGAAGTTCTCGTTGATGATGTCGGTGGGCAGGCTGAAGATCGAATCGCTGCCTTGTCCGCCGGCCAGCGTGTTGCTGCCGCCGTTGCCATTGAGGGTGTCCTCACCATCATCGCCGAGCACGATATCGCTGCCGCCTCCACCGGCGAGGCTGTCATTTCCGTCGCCGCCGGTGAGCGTGTCGTTGCCCGCCGCGCCATTCACGATGTCGTTGCCATCGGCTCCGGCCAGCAGATCGTTGCCGTCGCCGCCGGTGATGGCGTCATTGCCGTCGCCGCCGTTGACCGTGTCGTCGCCCGATCCGGCGTCGATCAAATCGTGGCCGTGATTGCCGCGAATCGTGTCCGCTCCGGCATCGCCCAGGATCGTGTCGTCGTTGCGGCCACCGTCGAGTGTGTCATCGCCGTTGCCGCCAGTGAGAAAGTCCTTGCCGTCACCGGCATCGAGCGAGTCGTTGCCCTCACCCCCCAGCAATGTGTCGCGTCCTTCGTCCCCTTCGATCGTGTCCGCCCCGGCCTGACCGTTGAGCGAATCGTTGCCGAGTCCGCCACGGAGCGTGTCGTTGCCGTCACCGCCGACGAGCGTGTCGTTCCCATCGTCGCCGGTCATTGAGTCGTCGCCGCTGCCGCCGTTGACCGCATCGTTGTCCGCGCCGCCGAAGAGCGTGTCGTTGCCGCTTCCGCCGAGCAGCGTGTCTCGGCCGAGACCGCCGTCGATCGTGTCGTCGTTGACGCTGCCGATGATCCGGTCGTTGCCGGCATCGCCGTTGAGCCGCAGCCGCACGTCGCCCAGCACGCCGGCACTCGCGTCGAGTGTGTCGTTGCCGTCGCCGCCGTTGATGGACAGCACGGTCAGCGAAACTCCAGAGAGATCGCCCACAGTGGCCAGGTCATCGCTGTTGCCCAAGTCCAACGTGATCAAACGGATGTCCGCATTGACGGTCAGCACGTTGCCACCGGAGACGACTTGAATGCGCGGTCCGAGCTTCCTGATCGAGACGGTATCGACGGCACCGGTCCCCGTGACTTGCATCTGATCGAAGCCGTTCTGGCTGCTGACGACGTCGTCGCCATCGCCGATGTTCCATTGGAAGGTGTCGTTGCCTTCGCCGCCGATCAAGGTGTCTGGGCCGCCTTGGCCACTCAACGTGTCGTCTCCAGTGCTGCCGTCCAAAGCATCGCTGCCGGCTCCGCCGGTGATGGAGTCGTTGCCGCCGCCGCCATCGAGTGAGTCGTTGCCACCGCTGCCGTTGATGACGTCATCTCCTTCAGACCCCGTGAGTGTGTCATTGCCGTCTCCACCCGTCAGCGTGTCACCAGCGATGGCGACGACCGGTGGCGGCGGTGGCGGCGGCGGGGCCATCGGGGTCACGATCAATTGCGTGATTTGAATGCCCCACGTCACGGCATCGAGGGCGAACTCCTGGAAGGTCCAGAACGAAGTCGGATTGCTGGGGTCCACGACGGTCGCGCTGTAGTCGCCCCAGCGATTGCGGCCTGATCCAAAGTCTTGGAAGTAAGTGGCCGTGCCCGCATGGAGCAACATGCGTGGTCCGAAGGTCGTGATTCCCGCCGTCGTCTGTCCGACGAACGCAAAGGTGCTGGCAAACTCGCCGGCGTTGGTCCCGCTGCCCGTCGCGCCAATGACCACGGTCCCGGCCGCGTTGACCGCGATCGACGGATCCAAGAAGTCCATCGTCGGATCGCCGAAGTCACCCTGTTGCAAAACGGCATTGGTGACTTCATCAATCTCGTACCAGCGAATGGCCGAGTTCCCGGTCACGTTGTCCAAGATGGTGTGGGTTCCCCACAGGCTGTTTCCAACTTCCACCACGTTGCCGGTGAACCGCGGAGTGACGTTTTCGATGGTCGGCGCGCCGAGGCCGGGTTGATTGGCATCGGGCGCGGGCTGAAACGGATTGACCGCGATGGGCGTCGGAGCTTGCAGAGTGGCTCCCGGCCCGCCAGCGCCGACGATCGTGGAGCGGATCAGATTCCCATTGCCGACCGACAACAGCGCGGCGCGTCCATCCGAGGGTCCGAAATCCAGCGAGGCTTGGATCGAGTCGCCAAACAGTCCGGGGTTCAGGCCCTCGAACCGGCTGATGTTCGCCACCGAAGGAATTGGCAACAGCAGATCCGCTTTGGGAATCGAGAAGATCGAGACATCGAACGTGGCCGCACCGAAATTGTTGGTGGCCAGATACATGCCGTCCGCGTCAATGGACATCGTGGGATAGTCATCGAACGCGACTCCCGAAGAGTCGGCGACAAACCGCGTGCCACGGAAGCCGGCCGTCGGGTCCGAAGTGATCGAGACCCCCACGAAGATCGAGTTGCCGCCGCCGTTGGGGCCAGGTCCGACATTCTCGGCCGTCGCGAAATACCGTCCGGAAGTCGGATCGAAGACGATACGCGAATCAAACGTGCCGAACGGACCGGCCACCCCGGTGCTCATCCAGAATTGATCCAAACTAATCCGTTGCAGCACCGCTCCGGTCGTCTTGTTGTAGATCGCGAAGACACCGTTGAGCATTTCGACAATGTGATTCGGACCCACGGTGCCCATCGTGTCGGGTGGAATGAATCCACTGTCGTTGGCGGTGGAGCCTGTGAAGTTCAAACCGATGCTGACGTCTGGGCCTGGGTTGTCGTCGTCCAGAATGGTCCCTTGCCCCAGCCCGTCGAAGATCGTCACATTGATCCCATTGGACAGATTGACGAAGAACGTTTCGTCCGGCTCAATCACGACGTCTGTGTTGATCGGGATGGAAATCGTTTGCGTGGTCACTCCCGGCGCGAAGGTCACGGGGACGTTCACCGCCGCCGTGTAGTCGCTGCCTTGGGTGGCTGTGCCGTCCGAGGTATTCACGGTCACGGTCACTGGCAATTGACTGGCGAAGCTGAGCGTCAGTGTGAACACCGCGTTGTTGAGGCCGCCGTTCCCTTCCGTGACGATGACGTCGTCCACGGAAACCTGGGGCTCACCGCCGGAGATCTGATCGTTGCCCGCGTCGCCAAAGAGTTGGTCCGCTCCGCCACCGCCGAGGATCGTGTCGTTTCCGGCTTGTCCGCGCACGGTATCGTTTCCGGAACCACCGACAATGGAGTCGCCTCCCGAACCACCAATGATGGAGTCACTGCCGTTCCTGCCGTCGAGCACATCGTCTCCGGCACCGCCATTGAGCACATCATCGCCGTCCGCTCCATTGACCGTGTCGTTGCCCGCGCTGCCCAGCAACGTGTCGTTGGAGATGGCCGTCGTGATGATCGGAATCCCGTTGAGGATGACCTCGAAATTGTCGATGCCCCAGGACTCGCTGTCGCTCCCTTCATAGCCCGGCCCATCGGCAAACAAGTCGATCGTCAATGTGCTGGCGGTATGCGGAATGTTGTCAAACAGCGGGTCTAAGCCGAGATTCCAGGCACTATCGAAAATGGTGCTAGGTGACGGGAACCCCAGGTCCGTGAGCGGACGGGGCGTGATTTGTACGCCCGGCGGAGCGACATAACCTTGATCGACGCCGGTCGCGCTGACGTTGTCGAAGCTGTCATGGAACAGCATCGTGCCATCCACGCTCACATTGAAGAAGTCCATGCCAAAGTTGGCCGCGTTGAGTCCATTCCAACTGTTGATGATCGCCAGCAGGAAGTTGATGTCGATGCTGGTGTGCGTCGGTAAATTCGTGAGTGTTAAAGTCGTGGGGCTGGTCGGAATCGAGCCAGGAGCCCCGCGTGTTCCTCCGCTGTCATTTTGCAGCAGGTTCATCGCGAAAACATTCGGTGCCGTACCGAGGCCCGCATAGCCCTGAACGCCGGCGGTGGTCGTGATCCCTGAGAATTGAGTCGGAACGCCCGTGTCAAAGTTCGTGGTAAAGACAGTCGAGGAGATGAGTGTGGTGCTGACCGTGGCTTGACCATTGACCGCTTCGGCGAACTCCAAATCATTGCCCCCTTGCCCATCGACCGAGTCCGCTCCAGAGCCACCCAGCAGCGTGTCATTCCCCGCACCGCCGAAGATCGAATCGCCATCGTTCTGACCGTCGATCGAATCGTTCCCTTGTCCGCCGTTGATGATGTCGATGCCATCGCCGCCGAGCAGCGTGTCCCCGCCGTCATCGCCGCTGATGCTGTCCGCACCGGCGGAGCCATCGACCGAGTCTTGACCACTGCCGGCATTGATCGTGTCGTTGCCCAGACCACCATCGACGACGTCCTGACCGTCGCCGGCATGGATGCTGTCGTCGCCGTCTCCGCCGTTGATTGTGTCGTCGCCGTCATCACCCAGCAGTGTGTCGTTAAGGCCATTGCCCTCAATCGAGTCGGCTCCGTGCCCGCCATCCAGACTGTCAGGCAGGCTGTCGCTGCCTAACAGCGTGTCGGCTCCATTACCGCCGTGAGCTTCAATGCGCAACGCGGGGTTATTGAAAGCCGCCGCCGTGATGCCGGTCAGGTCGATCAGATTCGCGTCGTCGCCGCCGGTGATCAACAACTTCGTGACCGCGCTGGTGGCGACAATCGGGAAGTCTGTGGACGGGGTTCCGTTAATCAGAACCACCACGGTGCCGGGAGCCACCGGGCTTTCTTCCACGGCGACGCTGTCCGTCGGGCCGAGCACGACTTCGATCTCGCCGTTCGAGAAGAACACCTGAGCGGACAGCAGCGACCGCTCCTCCAGCCGTTCTCCAGCCAGGGCGATGTCTCGTCGCTGATCGGTCTTTCGCCGAGAGCTGCGTGTGAGTGACTGACCAATACGCTCAATCCATGAGGTAATTATCACAGCCGGGCATCCTTTCGCGGACCAGGGATTGTCGTCATGACCGTGCGAGGCGCTACCACCTCGAAAATCCATACGGGTCATATTCGACAACTCTTCGGCAAAACCGTTTCAATCCTCACTTGGCCGTTGCGATGCCTACGTTCGGCAATACCGGAGCAATGCGATCAATCGGTGCCACCGCGAAGACAAGCAGTCTCCACGCGATGAGCAGAGTTGCAGCGACCAGCTCGACAGGCACAGTCGGCAAAGTTTGACACCCGAAACTCCGCGCGACCGTCAAAGTCCAACGCGGGATCGATCAGGGGTCAGGTCTTCAAATTTCATTTTTGGCACCCCGAATGGGGCGCGATGTGGATTGGAATGGCGATGTGGAAATTGAGTCTGGGGTGGATTGCGGGGCCAAAAATGAAATTTGAAGACCTGACCCCGGCCCCCCCCGCTCGCTACAGCAGATCGAGCTTCTTCAGCAGATCGTCGGCGAGCACGAAGTTCTCGTTGATCTCACCCACGGCACCGACGATCGAGTCGTTGCCTTGGCCCCCGGCCAGCGTGTTGCTGCCGCCGTTGCCTTTGATGGTGTCGTCGCCATCGTCGCCGAGCACGATGTCGTTGCCGCTGCCGCCGGCGAGGATGTCGTTGCCATCGCTGCCGGTGAGCGTATCGTTGCCGGCCGCACCATTGAGGATGTCGTCGCCGTCGCCTCCGGTCATCAGGTCGTTGCCGTCGCCGCCCGCGATGATGTCATTGCCGTCGCCGCCGTTGACCGTGTCGTCGCCCGTTCCGGCGTCGATCGAATCGTTGCCGTGATTGCCACGGATCGTATCGGCTCCAGCATCGCCAAAGACGGTGTCATCGTTACGTCCGCCGTCGAGCGTGTCATCGCCATTACCACCAGTGAGGAAATCCTTGCCGTCGCCGGCATCGAGCGAGTCGTTGCCGTCACCTCCCAGCAGTGTGTCGCGTCCTTCGGCACCGTCGAGCGAGTCGTCCCCCGCTTGGGCCGTGAGCGAATCGTTACCGAGTCCGCCCTGCAACGTGTCGTTGCCGTCGCCGCCGGCGAGCGTGTCGTTGCCGTCATCGCCGGTGATGGAGTCGTCTCCGGTACCACCATTGATCGCGTCGTGATCCGCGCCGCCGAAGATCGCATCGTTGCCGTTTCCACCGAGCAGTGTGTCACGCCCGGCTCCGCCACTGATCGTGTCGTCGCTCGCGCTGCCAGTGATCGAGTCGTTGCCGGCCTCGCCGTTGAGTTGCAAACGGACCACGCCCATCACGCTGGCACTCGCGTTGAAGTTGTCGTTGCCGTCTCCGCCGTTGATGGTCAGCACGGTCTGTGCAACTCCAGAGAGGTCGCCGATCGTGACCACGTCATCGCCGTTGCCGAGATCCATCGTGATGACGTGGATGTCCGTGTTGACCGTCAGCACGTTGCCGCCCGATGTGACTTGGATGCGTGGGCCGAGCTTGCTGATCGAGACCGTTTCGGCGGCACTCGTCGCGGTGATCTGCATCTGATCGAAGCCACCCAGGCTGCTGACCAAGTCCACGCCGTCACCGGCGGCGCTCCATTGGAAGATGTCATCGCCGTCGCCACCGATCACCGTGTCTTTGCCACCTTGTCCGGCGAGCGTGTCATCACCGACGCCTCCATCCAAGACGTCGCTGCCGCTGCCGGCCGTGATGGAGTCGTTGCCGCCACTTCCGACGAGTGAGTCATTGCCGCCGCTGCCGTTGATGACGTCATCTGCTTCAGATCCCAGCAGCGTGTCCTCACCGTCTCCGCCCGTCAACGTGTCGCCCGCAGCCGCAACGAACGGTGGCGGTGGAGGCGGGGGCGGGGCCATTGGGGTTACGATCAATTGCGTGATTTGAACGGCCCAGTCCGAGGGGCCGATCGCAATCTCTTGAAATGTCCAGAAGGAGGTAGGATTGACGGGATCTACCACCGTCGCACTGTAGTCCCCCCACCGATTACGTCCGCCGCCCGCGAAGTAAGTCGAGGTTCCTGCCTGGAGCAGGATCCGCGGCCCAAAGGCCGTTGTTCCCGCGGTTGTTTGTCCGACGAACGCGTAAGAGCTGGGAAACTCGCCAGGACCACTCCCGGTGCCAGTGGCTCCAATGACCACGGTGCCGGCCGCGTTGACGGCAATCGACGGGTCCAAATAGTCAATGGTCGGATCGCCGAAGTCACCTTGTTGCAGGACGGCGTTCGTGACTTCATCAATTTCATACCAGCGAATCGCCGAGTTGCCGGTTGCGTTATCCAAGACGGTGTGGATACCCCACAAGCTGTCTCCCACTTCGACCACGTTGCCGGTGAATCGCGGCGAGACGTTCTCAATTGTCGGCCCACCGCCGGGTTGATCGCCGGGAGGAGCGGGCGAAAAGGGATTGACCGCGATGGGCGTCGGGGCCTGCAAAGTTGCTCCCGGCCCGCCAGCGCCAAGGATATTCGTGCGGATCAGATTGCCATTGCCGACCGACAACAGCGCGGCTCGGCCATCGGAGGCACCGAAGTCCAGAGACGCTTGGATCGAGTCGCCAAACAGACCCGAATTCAAATTCTCGAACCGGCTGATGTTTGCCACGGAGGGAATCGGCAACAGCAGATCGCTTTTGGGAATCGAGAAGATCGAGACATCGAATCCGGCTCCGAAATTGTTGGTCGCGAGATACATGCCATCCGCGTCGATGGACATTGTCGGATAGTCATTGAATGCGACTCCCGAAGAGTCGGCGACAAATCGTGTTGCTCGGAAGCCGGCCGTTGGGTCCGAAGTGATCGAGACGCCGACGAAGATGGAGTTGCCGCCGCCATTGGCACCAGAACCAAAATTCTCGGCGGTCGCGAAATACCGTTGTGACGTGGGATCAAAAACAATCCGTGAGTCAAACGTGCCGAACGGACCGGCCACTCCGGTGCTCATCCAGAATTGATCCAAGGTTGTCCGCTGCAATACGGCACCGGTTGTTTTGTCATAGATCGCAAACACACCGTTGAGGATTTCGACAATGTGATTCGGACCAACCGTTCCCATCGTATCGGGGGGAATAAAGCCGCTGCTGGCGAACGTTGAGCCGGTAAAATTCAAACCGATGCTCACGTCGGGGCCTGGGTTATCGTCGTCAAGAATGGCACCTTGCCCCAGTCCATCAAAGATCGACGCATTGACGGCATTCGACAGATTGACGAAGAATACTTCGTCCGGTTCGATGACGTTGTCTGTCGTGATGGGAATGCTGATCGTCTGAGTCAGCGTGCCGGGAGCGAAGTTCACGGGCTGGTTGACCACTGCGGTGTAGTCGCTGCCTTGAGTGGCCGTGCCGTCTGATGTGGAGAACATCACCGTCACGGGCAACAGAGTGGTGCTGCTGAGCGTCAGCGTGAACACGGCGTTGTTGGTCCCGCCGGTCCCTTCGGTGACAGCCACGTCATCTACGGAGACCGTGGGAACACCTCCGTCGATGAGATCGTTGCCGGCGTCACCATTGAGCTGATCGGCTCCGCCACCGCCGAGAATCGAATCGTTGCCGGATTGGCCACGAACAGTGTCGTTTCCGGCGGAACCGAAGAGGGCGTCATTTCCGGAACCACCCAGGATGGAATCATCGCCGTCAGCCCCATCCAGCGTGTCATTGCCGGCTGATCCATTCAAGGTGTCGTTGCCCACCTCGCCAGTGATCGAGTCATGGCCGTCGCCGCCATTCAACGAATCGTTACCGACGCCGCCCAGCAGGCTGTCCGTGCCCCCTTGTCCGTCGGCGGTATCGTCTCCACTGCCGCCATTGATCGTGTCGTTGCTCGCACCACCCAACAGCGAGTCGTTGCCGTTCTGGCCGTCGAGCGAATCATTGTCCGCGCCGCCGTTCAGCGTGTCGTCGCCGTCGCCGCCCAGGAGCGTGTCAGCCCCGTCTTCACCGTTGAGGCTGTCATTGCCGGCCGAGCCAGTGATCGAGTCTTGGCCGTCCCCGGCAATGATCGTGTCGTTGCCGTCGTTGCCATCGACGACATCCTGTCCGTCGCCAGCATCAATGCTGTCGTCGCCGGTGCCACCGTTGATCGTGTCGTCGCCGTCATCGCCCAGCAGTGTGTCGTTGAGGCCATTGCCGTCGATCGAGTCGGCTCCGTGACCGCCATCCAGACTGTCGGCCAGGCTGTCGCTGCCCAACAGCGTGTCGGCTCCGTTCCCACCGTGAGCCACGATGCTCAACGCGGCGTTATTGAAGACCGCGGACGTGATGCCGGTCAGGTCGATCAGATTCGCATCGTCGCCGCCGGTGATCGAGACCTTGGTGACCGCGCTGGCTGAAACGATCGGGAAGGCTGCGGCCGGAGTGCCGTTGATCACAATCTGCACGGTGCCGGGAGCCACCGGGTTCTCGGTCACGGCAACGCTGTCGGTCGGACCCAGCGCGATGTCGATGACGCCGTTCAAGAAGAACGCCTGGGCAGACAGGAGCGACCTTTCCTCCAGCCGTTCCCCCGCAGAGGCGACGCCGTTTCGCTGATCGGTTTTTCGCCGAGAACTCCGTTTGAGTGACTGACCGATACGCTCAATCCATGAGTTAATAATCACAGCCGTGCTTCCTTTCGCGGATCAGGTCTTGTCGTCAAGACAGTGCGAGGCGCTACCACCTCGAAAATCCTTCCTGGTCATATTCGACAACTCTTCGGCAAATCCGCTCGAATCCTCACTCGGCCGTTGCGACGCCTATGTCCGCTAACAACGGAGCATCGCGATCAATCGTTGCCACGACGACGACGCGCAACTTCCTCACGGCGGGAAGAATTCGGAGAACCGGATTCCCTGAGTCAGCCGGCAAAGTTTGACGCCAGAAAGATTGCGCGACCGTCAGAGTCGGAACCGTTAGACACGTCAGTGATCGAAGCCGATCAAACCGTCACGACAAGGTTGTCCCGATGGATGACCTCGGCATACGGGACGTCGCCCAAAACCTTTGCAATCTCGGCGGTCTTTTTGCCGGCGACGAGCCGCGTTTCGCGCGAATCGAAATTCGTCAGCCCGCGAGCGAACTCTTCTCCATGTTCGTCTTCCAGCGCGACGACTTCGCCGCGAGCGAATTCTCCGACGACCGATTTGATGCCGGCGGCCAGCAGCGATTTGCCTTGATGCTCGACCGCGCGGCGTGCTCCGGCATCCAGCCGGAACCGGCCTTTCGGTTTGACCGTGAAACCGATCCAACGCTTCCAGGCCGGGACCGCTTTGTGCTTGCCGAGGAACAGCGTGCCGATCTCCTGGCCGGAGAGAATCTCATCGAGCGCTCTGGGCTGCGTGCCGTCGGCGATGATGACATCTTCGCCGACGGCCGTCGCGATGCGCACCGCATCGAGCTTCGATTGCATCCCACCCGTCCCGCGCGCGCTTTTCGATTCGACGGCCAGCGTGCGCAGCGCAGCGTCCCACGAGGCGACCAACGGAATCAATTTGCTGCCGGACTTAGCGGGGTCGCCGTCGTACAGCCCGGCGACGACGCTCAGGATCACCAGCAGCGGCGAGTCCATCAGGCCAGTCACCATCGCGGCGAGTTGGTCGTTGTCGCCGAATTTGATCTCGGCGATGCTGACCGTGTCGTTCTCGTTGATGATCGGCACGACTTTGTATTCGAACAACGTGTTGAGCGTGTTCCGCACGTTGAGATACCGCGTACGGCTCTTGAAGTCGTTGGCGGTCAGCAACAGTTGCGCGGCGGAATAGCCTCGGCGTTGCAGACAATCGTTGTAGAGACGGATGAGATGCGCCTGACCGACCGCCGCTGCCGCTTGCAGGTGCGGCAAGTCTTTCGGTCGGTGCTTCAACTTCAGCAATCCCATGCCCGCTCCGATCGCGCCGCTGCTGACCATCACAACTTTGCGGCCTGAATCCAGAATCCGCAGCACTTGATCGCACAGCGATTCGATGCGGTCGAGGTCGAGCGTGTCGTCGTCTTTCGACAGCACGTTCGTGCCGACTTTCACGACGATCGTCTTGGCGGAGTCGATGACGGCGCGGCGATCGGTTGTCGGGGCGAGTTTCATCGGGCTCGTCAATCTCTGGAGGGAGGTCGATTTCGTGATGCGATATGTAGAAGAAGGGTGGCTGCGGTGAAAGTGGCTGGGTGACGCGACGGGGTCGGGAGTCTTTTTCAGGTCGGCCCGCAACTCACAGAACCGTCCGAAACTCCCCTGTGGCCGACCTGAAAAAGACTCCCGACCCCTTCGTTCTGAGTGGTTGGTTTCGCTTCGGAGAGGCCGTTATCATCCCGCCGCTTTCGCTCTTCACCAACTTATTTAGCGGGACGATTCATGTCGGAACTGCATCACGAATGCGGCGTCGCGGCGGTTTATCATCTTCCTAATCGGGGCCGCAGCGATTTGACACCCAAGGAAGGGCTGGAGCAAACCTCCCGGCTAATTCCGCGACTGCTCTTGGATATTCAGAACCGCGGGCAACTCGCGGCTGGCATGACGTCCTACAGTGCGGATCGCAACCAACGCATCGACACGCACAAGGAAGTCGGCTCTGTGGCTGAGGTCTTTCAGCTCAATAAGCGTGAAGATTTCGAAGCGTTAATGTCCGACTACGCTGGCTCGGCCGCCATTGGCCACGTCCGCTACGCCACCTGCGGCAAGGATGACCGCAGCTACGCACAGCCGTTCGAGCGGCATCACATCGAGAAGTCGAAATGGTTTAGCTTCGCCTTCAACGGGCAGTTGGCGAACTACCCGGAGCTACGCGAGGAAGTTCTGCAGAATCCCGACTTTTACCTGGCTCGCGAGACCGACACCGAAATCCTGATGCACCTGCTTTGCCAGGAGATCAAGATCTCCAAGGGGGGGACTCACCCCGATCTGCTAGAAGTGCTGTCGAACCTCGCGCGGCGGTTTGATGGGGCTTACAACATCGTCTTCTTGAACTCGCTGGGGGATATGTTCGTCGCCCGCGATCCGCTGGGGATTCGGCCGCTGTGCTACGCCATCGACGGGCCGCTGTTCGCCGCCGCCAGCGAAAGCGTCGCCCTCGCGAACATGGGTTTTCGGGATTCGCAGATTCGCAGCCTGCCCCCCGGCACGGCCATCATCATCCAGAACGGCAAGATCGAATTTGAACGCCGGTTCGCGGAGAGTCCAAAGCAGGCGCATTGCTTCTTCGAGTGGATCTACTTCGCCAACGTGTGCAGCAACCTCGACGACCGCAGCGTCTATCTGACTCGCAAGCGATTGGGCGAGGAGTTGGCTCGGCAGGAGCACATCGACATCGACCAGGACACGATCGTCGTCCCGGTTCCCGACACTGCGAAGGCCGCCGCGGACAGCATGGCGTATCAACTGAACGTGCCGAGTCTCGAAGGCCTGATCCGCAATCGGTACGTCGGCCGCACGTTCATTGAGAGCGTCAATCGCGCCGACAAGGTCCGCGCGAAATACACGCCGCTGCCCGACGTCCTCGAAGGCAAAAAGGTATTGTTGGTCGAAGACACGATCGTCCGTTCGACGACAATGAAAGCGCTGGTCTCCCAAATCCGCGAACGGGGGCGAGCCAAGGAAGTTCATATTCGCGTCGCCTGCCCGCCCATTATTTCGCCCTGCTTTTACGGCATCGACATGAGCACGATGAAAGAGCTGTTCGCTCCCCGTTTCATGCATGGAGCAACGGAACTCACCCCGGAAATGGAAACCGAGATGGCACGCGCGATCGGAGCCGACTCACTGCGCTATCTGCCGGTCAGTGCGATCGCCCGCAGTATCGGTCTCGCACCGAACTCGCTCTGCCAAGCCTGTATCAACACCGAATATCCGACCGCCGCCGGACGCCGCCTGTATCAACTCGCGTGCGATAAAGTCGGCGAAGATTCGAGTTCGACCGGACGAACTTATGACGCGCCGAAAGCGGTGCTCACGCGAACGTGACAGGGTGTTGATCAGCTTGCCGGTTTCTCGCATTCGTGGCTTCGCAGGGAGGATTCGCCGATGCTTTTCGGACAATCCTGGGAATTGTGGTTCACTCTGTTGGTCGTTGTGCTGATGGTCTATGGGCTGGCGCGCAACTGGGCGGCCGACATGATCACCACCGGCTGCTTGACCTTGGTCCTGGTGGCCGGACTCTTCGCGGGTCAGCGCCAAGTCCCGAATCCACTCTTCAAGGGCAACCCCAACCTGCCACCAATGGTCATGGTGCGGAACCTGCCCAATGTCGCCGAGGGCGTGGCCGGATTCAGCAGCGACGCGATGCTCACGGTGGCGGTGTTGTTTGTGGTTGTGGCCGGGCTGACACAGACCGGAGCGATGTCGATGGTCACTCGCCCGATCATCGGGCAACCGAAGTCGGTCTCGGCCGCGCAAGCCCGCCTGTTGTTTCCGGTCATGGGGCTGAGCACGTTCCTCAACAACACACCGTGCGTGGCGATGTTCATGCCCGTCGTGGATGACATCTGCAAGAAGTACAAGATCAGCCCGTCGAAGCTGTATCTGCCACTGAGCTATGCCTCGGTCTTTGGTGGCTGCTGCTCGAAGATCGGCACGAGCACGAACATTGTCGTCGCGACGTTGATGACCAAAGCCGGCTTTCCGGAATTGCGAATGTTCGAGATCACCTGGGTCGGCATCCCGGCGGCTTTGGTCGGCATATCCTTCATCATGGTCGCCACCAAGTGGCTGCTCCCCGACCGCAAGCCCGCGATCAGCTTGTCGGATGATCCTCGGCAATACACCGTCGAGATGATCGTGCAACCCGGCGGAGCAATCGTTGGCGAGACGATCGAGCAAGCGGGCCTGCGTCATCTGCCCGGCTTATTTCTGGCGGAGATCGAGCGGGGCGACAACATCCTGCCGGCGGTAGGTCCGACCGAACGGCTACAAGCCAATGATCGCTTGATCTTCGTCGGCATCGTGGAGTCGGTCGTCGATCTTCAAAAGACGCGCGGCCTGCTGCCGGCGACCGATCAGGTCTTCAAACTCAACGACCCGCGAACCCAGCGTTGCTTGATCGAAGCCGTGGTTTCCGATCGCTGCCCGATCGTTGGCAAGACGATTCGCGACGGTCAATTCCGCCGGCAATACGACGCGGCCGTGCTGGCGGTGGCGCGCAGCGGCGAGCGGATCAATGCCAAGATCGGTGACATCGTCCTGCAATCGGGAGACACCCTGTTGCTGGAAGCTCATCGTTCGTTCGAGAGTCGGATGCGAAACCGCAGCGACTTTTTCCTGGTCAGCAGCGTGCAGAATTCCGCGCCGCCGCGTCACGAAAAAGCGACCGTCGCATTCGGCATTCTGGCGATCATGGTCCTGTTGAACGGCTTTGAATTGCTCGATCTCGTCACCGCAGCGCTCTTGGCCGCCGGCGCGATGATCCTCACCAAGTGCTGCACCGCGCGGGAAGCTCGTGAAAGCCTGGAAGTCGAAGTCCTCATCAGCATCGGAGCGTCCTTCGGCATCGGCAAAGCTCTGGAGATGAGCGGCGCTGCGAAACTCCTCGCTGATGGGATGACGAACGCGGCTCACATTTTCGGCGATGGCCCCTGGCCCGTGCTCGCGGCAATCTATCTGGCAACGATGATCCTCACGGAACTCATCACGAACAACGCCGCGGCAGTGCTGGTCTTCCCGATCGCGATCGCGGCCGCGCAGAAGCTGAACGTGGAGCCGATGGCATTCATCATGTCGATCATGGTGGCGTCGTCCGCCGGATTTGCGACGCCGACCGGTTATCAATGCAATTTGATGGTCATGGGGCCGGGCGGATATCGCTTTAGCGATTATCTGCGGATGGGCATTCCGCTCGATCTGCTCTACATGATCGTGACCGTATCGCTGGCACCGCTGATCTGGCCGTTCTAACCCCGCTCGCCTGTCTCATTCGTCGCAGCATTCGGTGACGAAACGACAACAGACCACCGCACGAGCTATGGTCTGTTGAATGGCCCAAAGATTCCTTGTCTGTTACGGAGAAGCCGCCGGGTCGTCGTCATCTAAAGCAATGATGGCGATGGCGAGTCCCGCTGCTGCGGTTCCCAACAGTGCAATCGTGAAGATGTCGAGTCCACAAAGTCCGCCGCTGCCGACCGGCGGACAGGATTCGCCAGTGGCGATCGCGCCGTTATCGAGGACGTGAATTTTCGCATACGGTTGGCCGTTGTCGTCGTAGAGCACTTCGCCGCCGTCGCTCGGATTCTGAGCACGCACGACGATCGCTTTCGACATCAGCAGCACTTGATCGTGTGACTTGGGCGGAGCCGACTTCGCGGTCCAGAAGCGGAATAGCCCGTAGCCGCTGCTTGCCGCAACGAGATACACGCCTCCCTTAAGATTCGCGACTTCAAAGCGGCCCTCGGCATCGGTGACCGCTTGAGCGATCTCCGTTTTGCCTTGTCGAATAGAGACCGTCGTTTTCACGACCCCCTTCTGATCGGCATCGAGCACTCGGCCCGTGATGCTGCCATCCTTGGCCATCGCCACATCGATCGCCGCAGGTTGCACGACTTTCTTGGGAGCCGGCGGCTCTTCAGAAGGCATCGGCACATCATCAAGTTTCACCTTGGCCGACGTGGTTTCCGCTCGTGCGGGAGGCCCGGCCAGCGAGGGCGTTGTTTGAATCAACAACCCGCAACAGGCCCAGCCGACAATGAACGCATTGGTCTTTCGCCCCAAATTCATAATCTTCCCCGCTTCCTTGCGAGTTCCTCGCGACCAGCCGTGACACTGGAGAACAATCGCCTTTTCGCCACATCCCTGCGGTCAAAAGCCACGGCGGACGGTAAGCGGACGCCGCGACTATTCCTGATTATCGGCAAACGGCGTACAACCGTTAAATCGAAATTGTCCGTTCGTGTCGAAGATGCTCGCCGATGCCCGCACCAACTACCAACCTTGAATTTCGTGACCGCACGGTCACGGTCATGGGACTGGGTGGTTTCGGCGGTGGCGTGGGAGCCGTCCGCTTTCTGGCCGAGGCAGGGGCCAAGGTGATCGTCACCGACCTTCGCTCGGAAGAGGAATTGCGTCCGTCGCTGGCTCAAATTGATCCCGCTTGGCCGATCACTTTGCGGCTGGGACATCACGCAGAAGCGGACTTCCGCAACTCGGATCTGGTCGTTGTCAGCCCCGCCGTTCCGAAGAATAGCCCGTATCTTGCGGTCGCTCGCGACGCCGGCATCCCGCTGACCAGCGAGATGAATCTCTTCTGGGAACGGAATCGCGGCCGAGTCCTCGCGATCACCGGCAGCAACGGCAAGTCCACGACGACGGCGCTGACACACGCAATTCTCAGTGGCTTGCGCGTCCCCTGTAGCCCAGGCCCTTGTGGCCTGGATGATTCGATCCAAAGTCAAAATCAACCGAGCCACAAGGGCTCGGACTACAGACGCTGTTGGCTCGGCGGCAACATCGGAATCAGTTTGCTTCCGGAGGTCCGGCAGATTCAGCCGGACGATTGGGTCGTTCTCGAACTCAGCAGTTTTCAGTTGGAAGACCTCGCGCCGTTGCGGCCCCAGCCGGAGATCGCCGTCGCCACGAATTTCTCACCGAACCATCTCGATCGGCACGGCACGGTCGAGGCATATCGCGCCGCGAAGCAAAACGTGCTGAGCTGGCAAACGGCCGAGCAATTCGCAGTCGTGAATTCTCTTTCCGAAGTCGCGACTTGGCCGACGGCGGCGATTCGGCTGCGATTCGGACCCGCGGACGAAAAACAATTCGGCGTCTTTGGCGAAGGCTTGGAAGTGATGGCACGCATGCCCTCCGAACCGAGTCGCGAGTTGCGAATACCGCTCCGTCGTTGGTTGCGATTGCCGGGAACACACAACTGGCAAAACGCTCAAGCCGCCATCGCTGCCGCGCTCGCAGCCGGCGCAACTCTTGAGGCCATCGAAAAGGGTGTGTCGAACTTTCGTGGCCTGCCGCATCGACTCGAATTTGTGGCCGAGGTTCACGGCAGACGCTGCTTCAATGACTCGAAGAGCACCACGCCCGAAGCGACAGTGCTCGCCTTGCAATCGTTCGACGAGCCGATCGTGTTGCTCGCCGGTGGCTACGACAAACAGATCGACTTGTCCGCCATCGCCGCAACCGCCGTGACTCGCTGCCGAGCGGTCGCGTTGCTCGGCCAAACCGGTCCGCAACTGGGAACGCTCATCGAACAAGCCGCTCGCGCTGCGAACGTCACCGGCCCCATCTGCCGTGGCTTCGAGTCACTCGCCCCGGCCGTTGCGTGGAGCTTGCAAGAGTCCGTTCCCGGCGACATCGTGCTGCTGTCCCCCGGCTGCGCGAGCTATGACTGGTTTCAAAACTACATCGAACGGGGCGAGCAGTTTGCGGCCTTGATCGAGCAAGCAGCCTCCGGCAGCGACACTGCATGATTTCAGGCGTTGATCCATCTGTGTGTCAGTTCTGATCCGTGTGCGAAGTGCGTCCCAAAATGACAGACGCACTTCGCACACGGATCGGAACTCACACACGGATAAAGGCCGCGTTGCGGCAACTCACCGGATGGCTGACATCACACTGCTCGCCAGAATGTTTTACGGATGGCCTTGCGATTAAAAAGACGGAAGCTCACTGAGTTCTGTCACGACATCGACGAAATTGGAGATTACGAATGCCCCGCAAATCCCCCTGCTTTCGAACGAATCCCAGCGTCTCTGTGCCTGTGGACATCTGCCTGAGTTTTGGACTTCTGATTTTGGCGACGGCATCGTCGCTGCTGGCCGAAGATGCCAAACCAGCAATCACCCCACCGCACGAATGCCGCTTCACCGACATGCCGATCACGATCGACGGCAAGGCCGACGAGAAGGCTTGGGAGTCTGCCGAGATCATCGACAAGTTCTCGTTGCCGTGGCTCGGCAAAGACGCACGCCCCGCGAAGACCGCGACGAAGGCGCGGCTGTTGTGGGATCTCGACAACCTCTACTTCTTCGGCGAGATGGTGGATACCGATCTGTATGCCGACGTCGCCGAGCATGACGGCGACACTTGGAACAACGACGTCTTCGAGTTGTTCATGAAACCGGCCGACAACAAACCGGGCTACTACGAGTTCCAGGTCAACGCGAAGAACACCGTCTTCGACATGTTCCTACCCCGACGCGGGCACGTCGCACGATTTCGCGGTGCTCAAGACTTTCATCTCGAAACGAAGGTCGTGCTCGACGGCACGCTCAACAATTGGACTGACCGCGACAAAGGCTGGTCGGTTGAAGGGAAGATTCCGTGGCGTGACTTCATCAAGTCCGGCGGCCGGCCGGCGATCGACGAAGTTTGGAAGTTCGTCCTCTGCCGCTACGACTACTGCATCGACTTCGAGACGCCGGACTTGTCGTGGTGCTCGCCGAAGAGTTCCAAGCCGGGGGCCGACTTTCATCGCTGGGAAGATTACTCCGAGCTGAAATTCATCGGCCCGGAGAAGTCACAAGCCCGGCGTCCATTCGGCATCGACAAGCTCGAACCGCTGACGACCTCGAAAGTCCGCGGCTCGCCGGAGCCTCCTGCCCCGTTTCGGACGCGCGTCGCATTTCCAAAGTTGAAGCTCAATCAGCCGGTCTTCGGATCGCACGTCCCTGGCAGCGACTGGCTGTTGGCGGGTCAACAATCGAAGGCGACGCTGATTCGATTCAAAGATAGCCCGGACGTGGAATCGTTCGAGACGCTGCTCGAGCTCGCGGACACCATCATCTACAACGCGACGTTCCATCCGAAGTTCGCCGAGAACGGATTCCTCTACATCGGCTCCACCGGCTTGGCCACACCCGGCTTCGTGCCAGAATCGGCCGAGCGATTCAAAGAGTTCAAAGAGAAGTCGGTGCGGATCACTCGCTACCGCATGGACCCCAAGACGATTGAGTTCGATCCGAAGTCCGCCACGATCATTCTGGAGTGGGAGTCAAACGGCCACAGCGGTGCCGACTGCGTCTTCGGCAACGACGGGATGCTCTACGTCACCTCAGGTGATGGCACGTCTGACTCGGATTTGATCGAGACCGGGCAAGGGCTTGATCACTTGCTGTCAAAGGTGCTGCGCATCGACCTCGATCATCCCGATCCCGGCAAGACGTACTCAGTGCCAAAAGACAATCCATTCGTCGGCATGAAGGACGCTCGACCGGAGACGTGGGCTTACGGATTTCGCAATCCGTGGCGCATCACCTGCGACCGCAAGACTGGCGATATCTGGGTCGGCAACAACGGCCAGGATCTCTGGGAGCAGACTTATCGCGTCGAACGCGGAGCCAACTACGGCTGGAGCGTCATGGAAGGCTCACACGTTTTCTATGCCGACCGCAAGCGCGGCCCGACCCCATTCGTGAAACCGACCACCGAGCATTCGCACAGCGAAGCCCGCTCGCTCACCGGCGGCGTCGTCTATCACGGCGAGAAACTTCCGGAGCTACGCGGAGCCTACATCTACGGCGATCACTCGACCGGCAAAATTTGGGGCGTGAAGCACGACGGCAAGAAGGTGACGTATCACCGCGAACTCGTCGACACGACGTTTCACATCACGCACTTCTGCCTCGACTCGCATGGCGAGTTGTTGGTCGTTGACCATCAGGGGGGCGACAAAGGCAACATGTACTACTTGGAGCCAACTCCGGAATCTGAAATCTCAAATTTCAAATCTCAAATGGCCTTCCCGCGCAAACTCAGCGACTCCGGTCTCTTCGCCTCGGTCAAAGGTCACACGATGCAGCCGGGAGTCATCCCGTTTTCGGTCAACGCGCCGTTGTGGTCGGATGGTGCTTACAAAGCTCGCTGGATGGCGATCCCGCATGACCCGGATCGCAAAGACCCGCCGATCGACAACACGGTCAATCGCGGCTGGAGCTTTCCCGACGACACGGTCCTCGTGAAATCGTTCGCGCTGGACGGCGAAGCGGGCAACGCGGCGACGCGGCGCTGGATCGAGACACGTTTCCTCGTGAAACAACAGGGGGAGTGGATCGGTTACAGCTACGAATGGAACGACGAGCAAACCGATGGTGTGCTGGTCGAGAACGCCGGCAAGGACCGCGAGTTTTCAATTCGCGACGCGCAGGCGAAAGGCGGCGTCCGCAAACAGATGTGGCATTACCCCAGCCGAACCGAGTGCATGGTCTGCCACAGCCGCGCCGCCAACTTCGTGCTCGGACTGAGCACTTTGCAGATGAACCGCGATCACGATTACGGCGGAGTCATCGACAGCCAACTGCGAGTCTTCGACCACCTTGGCTTAATCAAGCGTGCCGCCTGGCAGACCGAGCACACCAATGCGATCCGCCGCGAACTGCAAGAAACAGGATTGGCTGACAAGGAACTCGACGAGGCGGTCAAACAACGCACAGCCACTCGCGATCAACGGGGCTATCCGAAGACCGAAATGCTGGCGATGTCGCCGGAATCATTTCCGAAGCTCGTCGATCCCTACGACCGCAAAGCGGACCTCACCGCGCGAGCACGTTCGTACCTGCATGCCAACTGCGCGATCTGTCACGTCGATGCCGGCGGCGGCAACGCTCAGATTCAACTGGAGTACTTCACGCCGCTGGCAAAGGCCAAGTTGTTGGATGAGAAACCGCTGCACCACAAGTTCGATCTGACCGATCCGCGCATCATCGCGCCCGGCCATCCCGAACGCTCGACCCTGCTGACGCGCCTCACCCGCCGCGGTCCCAGTACCGGACAGATGCCGCAGTTGGGCACGTCCCTCGTCGATCACGAGGCGGTCGAACTCTTCCGCGAATGGATCGCGAGCTTGAAGTAGCATGGCAAAAGTAGACCGGTCACTCCGTGACCGGAAGATTCGAGTCACGGAGTGACTCGTCTACTTTTCTTTGCGAGCCACTTATCGTCGCGGCCCCAAAGACCGTTCCAAGAATTCATAGGCTCGCTGTCGAGCGTCGTCCGGGAACGAATGCCCCACCTCTGAATAGTGCCCGACAAGATCGTCCGCTTTTCCATGCAGCGCATAGATCGGGCGCGCGGCTTCCAGCACATCCTTCACTCCGCTCACATCGAAGTCGCTGTCCTTCGTCGCGGCCGACGCGAAGAATGGTCGCGGGGCGAGCGCGGCGATCAACTCGTGGAAGTCGAAGGGCAAGCGTTTCGGATCGTTCTTGAACTCGCTGGCGATCAGCGGCATGTAGCTCGGACCGGTCCAGCTTGGCACGTCGTCTTTCTGCATCGAGCTGAATCCGCAACTGGAGACGATCGCCTTGAGTCGCGGCTCAAAGACGGCGGTGAAGATCGCGTTGTGGCCACCCAGCGAATGGCCGATGCAGCCGATGCGCTCGGTATCCACTTCCGGCAGCGTTTCCAACAAATCGACGGCGCGGATGTTGTCCCACACGGCCTTCATCGTGCCGCTGACGTAGCCGTGCTTCGGGGCGAAGTCGTAGGCGTGCTCGCCGAAGCTCGGATAATCGGGAGCCAGAGTGATGAAGCCGCGCTCGGCCAGTTCGAGGGCGTACTTCAAACCCGGATCGCCCCGAATGCCGGCCGGTTCGTCCTTTCCGGCGTTGGTCGTTTGTTGCAGACACAACGCCGCCGGCCATTTGGGACCATGAATGGGAACGGCCCCGGGAATCTTGATTTCGTCAGCGGGTGCGTGCGGAAGGAACAGATACGCCGTGACGCGATCGGTCGGGTCGGATTGATACGACAGCTTGCGGCGAGTCAGCGATCCGACTTTGACTTCCTCGATCACCTTCACGTCGAGCGGAACTCGCCGCAGGGGACTCGGCAACGGCCCGGTCACTCGCTGGAAGTGACGCACGATGTGTTCCCGGCGTCTCGCCCAGTCGGCGGACGTCTTGATGGGCTGCTTCACGCTGTCTCGGTCGAGCACGAACGCGAGGTCTTGATGCGTCGGGTATTCAGAAAGTGACTCGCGCGGAACAAAGCGGCCGACGGGGAAGCCCTGTGAGTAGTCGATCTCGAACGCTCCGTTCGTCGTGCGGTAACGGATCGTCTCAGCACGCTCGAAATCGCTCGGCCCAATACGCACGATCGGCGACGGCTTGGCATCCAATGACAGCGAGCGACTGGGAACTTGCAGCACAATCTCGGTGCGATTGCCGAGTCCATGCCCGGTGCTCGTGAAGATCTTTCCGTCGACGCGATCCTTGGAAATGAAATGCGGCTCGACATCCAACTTCGCCCGCCGCATCCAGCCGACCATCTCGACCGCGTCGGCAAACGGGCAGGTCGAGTCATCGACGCCGTGAACCGTCACGATCCGGCACTGCGACACAGCCTTGCCGAGCGGGGCGGCGTCAGCCCCCCGGTTCTGCGTCGCATGATCGCTATTCACAGTCACCGGGGGGCTGACGCCGCCCCGCTCGCCGAAGGGCAAGTGGTCCGGGTTGCCGATGAACCGCAGCTCCTGATGATCGAGCGACAAGAAATTCGGACTGGCCGGATCGCGGCTGTACCGAGCATCCAAATCGCTGCCGACTGGCAGATGGAAGGCGATGTCGTCCGACAGCTTCTTCATGCCGCACAGATCGACCACGCAGGCGAACGTGCGCGGCGCGAGCTTGTGACACATCAACGTCACGTTGCCACCGCCAGAGCCGCCGGTCGCGAAGACTCGGCCGCGGGCGAACTTGATCTCGCGCGATTTCAAACCGTGATCGAGCCACCACAAGGCTCGCAACGCATCGAGTGCCTGCAAGTAACCGAAGTCGTATGGCTCCGGTCCTTCAATCGAATCCTTGGGGCCGCTCTGCAAATAGTTCACGCACAGCGCGACGACGTTGAGCTTCTCGGCCAACACCGTCGGGCTGGCCGTGCCGACACAATCCGTGCCGCCCCAGTTATGCAGCGTCAGCATCAATCCGGTTCGCTCACTGACGTTGGCCAGCTTGCCGCCTGGGAAATGCACCAGCACGCGGACACGTCGCGGCCCAGGCCGCAGCGGCCATTCCTGAGCGGGAATCTCGACGGCAGCATTCTGCTCCGGCAGCACGGGCCAGTCCTCGGCACGAACGGTCGAGCTAACCAACAGCAACGCGACGACAAATCCAATTCGGCTCAACATCAAAGGCTCCCTCTGCAAACTTACCCGAAGCGTCAGTGAGGGCGCACGCTCCACCGATCTTCAATCACGAAGTATCCGCCGTTTGAAGCGTGCGTCCTCGCTGACGCTTTCTGAAGTTGCGCTGTTTTTGAATTGGCCCCATCCGGCTTGCCCGGATGGTGAAAACGAAGGAGAGCTAGTCGCGAGAATCACAGACCACTCCCCCAGTTTTCCCGCGGTTCGCCGCCTCCGGCGGCGAACTGCGGGAAAACTGGGAGGTGGGTGGAGGGCGATCCCGATTAGCCCGCCATCAGATTCACCATCCGGGCAAGCCGGATTGGGTCTATTCGTGTCGGCAAGCTGCGATCAATAATCGGCAACCGAACCATCCGGCAGCGTGACCCGTGGGAACTTCCATTTGTAGTTCGGATCGGCGGCAATCTTGGTCATCTTCTCAACGTCGATGGTCACGCCGAGGCCAGGCCCTTCGGGCAGCGTGGCGTAGCCAGTCTTGTCATCCACGGTCCATGGACGATTCATGAATTGCTCGCCCCATTGCAACGCGCCGGGAGCAGTCTCGTGGATCAACAGGAACGGGATCGACGCGCCGACGCTGAGGCTGGCCGTAGCACCCAGCGGCGACGTCGTGCAGTGCGGGGCGAGCGGGACGTGATACGCCTCGGCGAGGATCGCGATCTTGCGCATCTGGGTGATGCCGCCGCAGTGCGCGACGTCCGGTTGCAGGATGTCGATGCACCGCTCGTGCAGGTACGGGATGAATTCCCAGATCGTGTGGTCGCGTTCGCCGGTCGCCATCGGGATCGCGATCTGTTCCTTCAGCCGCTTGAAGACTTCGATGTTGCCAGGAACAGCGACCTCTTCAAAGAACAGCACTTCATAAGGTTTGACCGCCGCCGCAAGCTGGATCAACGTGGCCGGCGGCACAGCACAGTGAGCGTCGAACATTACGGTGCCGTCGGGGCCGACTCGTTCGCGAGTCTGCTTGATCGCGTTGACCATCCGTTCGATTTCGTTGGGCTTCCCTGAATGATCGTAGATGCCGTGCGGCGGAACCTTGTGCGCTTTCGAGGTCGGATAGACACGAATCTTGTCTCGGCACGGCCCGCCCAACAGCCGATAGACCGGCACGCCCCACAGTTTGCCGGTGATGTCCCACAACGCCATGTCGATCCCGGCCAGCGTGTGACTCATGAACGGCCCGCCGCGAATGTCTCGATGAGCACGATACAGCTTCTGCCACAGATGCTCGATGCGCGTCGGGTTCTCACCATCGAGCAACTCAAACAGCGACTTGCAGAGTTCTTCCGCCGCCGTCGGCACGAGCGCGCTGACCTCGCCCCAGCCAGTGATTTTTGCGCTGGTCATCATTTCGAGATAGACCTTGCTCTGGACGCGATGCGTCTTCATTCCGGTGATCCGAATGGTCGATGCCGAATCGGCCACATGGGCAGCAGGGTTGTTCTCCTGTGCGACCGCGTGATTGAGCAGAGCCAATCCACCAGTGGCACCAAATGCCCCCAGCAGTTGACGACGAGAGACGCTGCCCCGTAAGTTTTGCATCTGAAGATCTCCAAGCTGGCGGTCATTGAAGTTGGTTGACGATCATCCGTGCCCTCCGCGTCATCCGTGTTCTCAGGTGGCGGCAAAGAACACGGATGACGCGGATTTCACGGAGTCGCGCGGACGGGGAATCGCCATTGCTCGTCAAAGTACCCGGCACGGAGAACTTTTTCTTGCAACGGCTCGGACGCCGGCCGCGACGGATCGACTTGCAACACCGCCCAATCGCCCCAGCGGGGAAACAACAGATAGTTGACCTTCGCCAACTCCGCCTCGCGAAACGTGTGACCGCTGTTGAGCACGATGTATCTGTCGCGCGCTTCCGGCAACGGATTCGGCGCGATTAAGGCTGGGAGATGCTCGGCCGCCGCGTACACTTGGCCGCCGAATTTCAGCGTGTCTTTCGACCAAATCAGCGGGAGGTTCGGCATCACTTGGGCGATCCAGGAATTGCTGCCGGGATCGCCAAACAGAATCAGGTTGCGAGTCCGCACGTCCTCGTCCGTCACCGCGACATCGTCTTTGACAGGAAGTTCGCCACGGAAGTAGTGGTGCCACTCGTCCGTGAAACGTCTCAGGCTCGCATCGGCGTAACCTTGCACAGCAGCGTTCCAAGGTTTCCCAGTTCCGCGCACGCAGAGGAACGGCGTGGTGAAGGCGTCGTCGATCGGACCTTGTAAGCCAGGCCGCTTGGCGGTGATCACGGCTTGATCGTTGTTGTTGATGATTCTCCACCGACCGGCGACACGCACCGACTCGATGCGGTCCCCCTTGTCGGGAACGACATACTCTTCCGATCCGATCCGCAATCGACGCGGACGCTCCGTAAGACCAGCGACGTTGATCGCAAACCGCGTGATATTTCGTGGCTCTTCGACAATCACGCCTCCCTCGACCAGCTTGGCCGATAACTCGGCGCGGGCGTAATGCCGATCCAGTTGCAGCACCTCCAGCCAATGGCAGCGGTTGTACTTGAGCGTCCAGGTGACGAACCGCAACTCGCGCGGGCGGCGCGGAGCGGCGGAGACATGTTCGGCAATGCGCCGCATCTGTTCGGCGTGCGTGACCGGGTCGATGACGTGCCCGGTGCCGGGCGAAATCAGGTTCGTCATCGTCAGCCCTTCGCGCTGCATCGCCTCGCCCATGATGACGTGAGCTTGAAAGAAGATGTCCTTCTCTCCCATGCAGGCGATGGCCGGCACGACTCCCGCGTTCGCCGCGTAGTCCACCGAATCGAGCATGTGCAGGCCGAGTTCTTGATGCTCCGGCAGCGACCCGATTTTGACGAAGTTGGGCAGTGGTGTCTCCGAAAACCGATGCGTGTCCACATAGCCGCAGTACGGACCGAGCGCGGCGAAACGGTCGGGATGTTTCAGTCCCAGATGCCACGTCCCCGAAGCCCCCATCGACATGCCGCGCAGTACCATCCGATCTTTGTCGATGTTGAATCGTCGGCAGACGTCGGCAATCCCCTCGAAGACATCGGTCTCTCCCGCCCAGCGATAACAGTTTTCAACTCGGCCGAGCGGATGCAGTTCGATGAAGGGCTGGTCCGGCGGCGAAGGATTCTCACCGTCCCCTTCATCAAACCTAGTCATGAACCGCAACTCGCTCATCCCGACGGGCCGAGTGCTGCCGTGCAAGACGACATCCAAGCGAATCGGAGTCTTCGGGTCATACTGCTTCGGAACGATGAGGCCATACGGCTGCACCGAACCATCGAGTTTCGACACATAACCCAGCGCGATCTTGCCCCGACGATCGGACCAGGGCGACGTTTCTTTGACGACGGCAACATGACGTTCATAGACGCGCCGAATCGCTTTCTCCAAGAGGGCGACATCCGCCGGCGTGAACTCGCGGTCGTACCGCAACGCCCACGACAACCCCTTCGCGAAGATCGCCGCGTCGGCCCATGTGGTTGATTGCCGATCCAGCCGCCTTTCGAGTTCCGTATTCAACTCGGCTGCGGATTTCTCAAACGCCTGACGCTGCGCTTCCGGCAAAGGCTGCGGCGACTGTCCTATTCCGGTCGTCGGCCACGCAGTGCCGACCACGAGCACCACCAACCAGAGACGAAAGAATCGAGGCATAGCTCTCTCCCGATGTCAGAGGCGATCCGAGAAGTCCGTAGCCTGACTCTCCGAGTCGGGCATCTTGCAAGAAAAGGCCCGACTCGGAGAGTCAGGCTACTTCGCGAGCAGAGTCTGCTCGACGTACTTCGTGTGGACGTTGCCGGCCACGAAGTTCGCATCGCGGAGCATGCGCTTGGCGAGCGGGATCGTGGTCTTCACCCCTTCGATGACGAATTCGTCGAGTGCTCGCAGCATCGTGGCGATGGCGGCGGCGCGAGTCGGGCGGTGGACGATCAGCTTGCCGATCATCGAGTCGTAGTATGGCGGGATGCGGTAGCCTTCGTAGACGTGCGAGTCGATGCGCACTCCGGGGCCGCCGGGAAGACGCAGCTTCGTGATCGTGCCGGGGCAGCCTCGGAAGTCGTTGTCGGGGTCTTCGGCGTTGATGCGGATCTCCATCGCGTGGCCGCGGCACTCGATGTCTTTCTGCTTCCACGGCAACTCTTCGCCAGCGGCGACTCGGATTTGAGCTTGGATCAGGTCGGTGTCGGTGACCAGTTCGGTGACGGGGTGCTCGACCTGGATGCGGGCGTTGACTTCGATGAAGTAGAAATTGTTGTCCTTATCGACGATGAACTCGCAAGTGCCGGCGTTCGTGTAGTGGGCGGCTTTGGCGAGTCGCACGGCGGCCTCGCACATCTTTTCGCGGACGGCTTGCGGCAGGTTCGGGCTGGGAGATTCCTCGATCAGCTTTTGGTGTTTGCGTTGCATCGAGCAGTCGCGTTCCCACAGGTGGACGACGTTGCCGTGCGTGTCGGCGATGAACTGCACTTCGACGTGCCGCGGGTTCTCGACGTACTTCTCCATGTACACGCCAGCGTTCTTGAACGCCTTCTCGGCTTCTTGAGCCGCCTGCTTCAGGCCGCTGACGAGTTCCGATTCATCGCGAGCGACTCGCATTCCCTTGCCGCCGCCGCCGGCCGTGGCCTTGATGAGAATCGGATAGCCGATCTGCTTGGCGGTCTTGAGCGCGGCCTTGTCGTCGGTGACGAGTCCCTCGGTGCCGGGGACGGTCGGGACTTTGGCCTCCATCGCGGCCGAGCGAGCCGTGACTTTGTCGCCGAGCCGACTCATCGCCTCGTGGCTGGGGCCGATGAACGTGATCCGGCACTCCTTGCAGACCTCGGCGAAGTGCGCGTTCTCGGAGAGAAACCCGTAGCCCGGATGAATCGCCTGCGCGCCGCTGACCTCGCACGCGCTGATGATCCGCTTGATTTGCAGATAACTCTCGGACGCCGCCGCCGGCCCGATGCAGAACGCGTCATCCGCCAGCGACAGGTAATGCGCCCCGCGATCCCCCTCGGAAAACACGGCCACGGTCTCGATGCCGAGTTCCTTGCACGCGCGGATGACTCGTAAGGCGATCTCGCCTCGATTGGCGATCAGGATGCGTTGAAACATTCAGGTCACTCGATGGTTGATGGTGAGATTGAATTAGGTTCGCAGTCCGGCCTTGCGTAGACACTCGTCCGCCCACGCTTGTTGCTCCGCCGAAAGACGCACTGTCGGAGGCCCGGCATGACTGGTGGCAATGTCAAATGACAAGGACTCGTAGATCGCATTCCAAGCAAGCTGCAAATCGAGCGCCACATCGGGATCGCCCTTGAGCAACGGAATTGGAATCGAGGGCAATGACTGATCGAGGGCGATGGGCCACGTTTCGATGAGTGGTCGTCGATTCGCTCGGCTCAGGAAAACGAAGTACGGCACCGAAGGCAACACGCCTGTGACCGGAAATCGTTCACCCGTCCGCAACAAGTCGATTTCCAGATAATGCGCTGGTTCCGACAACAACTGGTTTCGCTTCTCGTGAAACTCAGTCAAGCCGTCGCCGCGTTTGTTGGTCGGAGACAAAATTTCGATTGTCGTTACCAGTTTCTTGGTAGCCGCTTCATGGATTTCGACGAACTTGTGCGGCATCTCGGTCGGCATCAGTCCCATGACCGTCAGCGGTGCAACGAGAGTTCCGCCCGACTCTGGCGTCCCTTCGATTCCGGTTGCTCGCACGCTCACGTCAGGAATTCGGAGTTGAACCTGCGGAGTTTCAATCGGATCGGGCGTCGCCAAAACAATTCGCGAACTCGGCATCGCGACGTACTTGGGACGCAGCTTCGGTCCCAGGTGAAACGCGATTTGAATGACCAACGCATCATGCACCGACGGCCACTCCGGACCTTCCAAATACGGGTCCACGCCAGGAAATGGATTTGGCATTATTGGACCTCCAAAACAGTCGCAGAAACTCGCCGACTATTCTTTTGAAAAGATCAGTTCCGGAAATGCGTTTCGCGGGACTAACAATTCCTCGCCGAGCAGCATGTTTTTCGTCTGAGGGGCGTTTACATAAACACGAAATTGGTTGCCTTTTGGCAATGTCACAAGAATCGCGATTTGAGCTTCTACTGCACCCTTTGACTTACGCCTGGCGTTGAACATTTTCAGGATTTCACTGTATTCGACGCAGCAAATCTCACATCCTTTTACGCAGACCAGTGCAACGAAGAACTTTTGAATGTGTTTCGAAATCGCCTCCATCTCAGTACGCTGGCTGCGAGAAAATTGAAAGACGTACTCCCGATGAGATTTGTTTGGTTTGCCTGAATACTTCACATAGACAGCAATATTTCCGTTGATCCGATAGGCGCTCTTTGAGATGTTTCGGCCGTAGGTCAGCGACCGGATTGACGTGACTCGCGGATCTTCCACGATCTGAGTCAGTGCTGCACCGTGGTAGAAGTGTTCTAATTGGATTCGCATTTCTTGACTCCACGCTGGCATCCAGACTTGGCGTGCTCTCAGCAACTACGGCTTCACTCGGAACAGCGGCTGTCCGTATTCGACGGCGTCGCCGTTGTTGACCAGGACTTCGGTGATCGTGCCGGAGATCTCGGCGGGGATTTGGTTGAAGACTTTCATCGCCTCGATGATGCAGACGACCGTGTCGGCCTTCACCGTCGAGCCGACTTTCACGAACGCCGGCTCGCCCGGCGACGGAGCACCATAGAACGTGCCGACCGTCGGGCTTTTGATCACCGGGCCGTCCACCGCAGCCGGGGCTGCCGCCGGAGCACTCGGAGCCGCCGCCTGCGGCGCGGGGGCGTGATGAGCCTGCGGAGCCGGAGCGTAATTCGGCGGCGGAGCATAACCGCCGGGAGCCATCATGTTGATGACCTCGGCCGGGCCGCGCCGGAGCACCCAGCGCTCGTCGGCTTTGCGAAGGTTCACTTCGGTGACGCCGTGTGTTTCCATCATCTCGATAAGTTCGCGAACCCGGTCGAGATCGAACGAACCCGTCGATGGGGATTTGTCAGCCATACGCGGTTTGCCTCGTGGTTTGATTGGCATTTGAATTCGAGCTTTCAACGCAAAGGCGCGAAGGTGCAAAGCCACAAAGAAACACACCGGAAAACAAGTTTTTAGTTTGTTGTTCCAACCTCAAATGAGTTCTTTGCAACCCCTTTGCGTCTTCGCGTCTTTGCGTTGAAAAATGCGGTTTTAATTCCAGCCTTTCGGCAGTGATGACAGAACTTCATGGCCGTCCGGCGTGACGAGCACGTCGTCTTCGATCCGCACTCCACCAAATTCTGGCAAATAAATCCCCGGTTCGACGGTCACAATGTTGCCGGGTTGCAGCTCGCCTTCGGCGACGCTGTTCATCCGGGGTTCCTCGTGAATGTGCAGGCCAATGCCGTGCCCTAACCCGTGTCCGAAGAACTCGCCGTAGCCAGCCTCTTCGATCACCCTGCGGGCGGCCGAGTCCACGTCCTTGAGCTTGGCTCCGGGGTGAATCGCGGCGATGCCGGCAAGCTGAGCTTTGAGCACAACTCCATGAAGTTCTTGAAGTTGGCCGGGGACGGTATCTGT
>CAMDEA010000052.1 GCA_945893045.1 Planctomyces sp. SH-PL62 | reverse complement strand
CGTCGAAAGCCCACATCGCTAAGCGACGCATATTGGACTTTCTGCTCCCAACGCATGGCGGACTCCACTGGCGTTCGAGGCTCTTCGCGACCGCCAACCAGCACCGGCACCAACGTCCGGCAAGCGGAAGTCATCTTAGCCGTGGATACTGCGCACGGCCAATCAAAGAGATCGGCGAGCGGGGCGGCGTCAGCCCAATGGCACTGACTTTAGAAAGTAGCAGGCACATTCCATGTTCCGTCAGCCTGAGAATTGGCGACGGCACATGGAATGTGCCTGCTACTTTGCGGGTAAAGTCACTGCTATTGGGCGTCAGTCCCCCGGTCATCCGAAGTCGAATTCACCGGGGGCCGACGCCGCCCCGCTCGCCAGAATGTCTCACCGACGACCGCGCTACGGCCCGGCAAGCGCTTCCGATCGCAGGCTATTCGCACGATCGCGCAAGCCCTGTGTCGAAGGGACGGTCGGGCTGGACTGCAATTGGTAATTGAATTCGTGGCGGTTCGTCAGTTGGAACGGCAGCAAGTTGTCCGAGAAAAAGTCGATCGGAGGAACTTGATACCACGGTGGAGGCACCGTCTGCATCGTCTTCAACGTGTCATAGCCGTCCTTCTGCAACACAACTTCGTGGGTGCCGTAATGCGTGAAGTCCACCGACGTCGGCGTCTCGCCCACTTCTTCACCGTCCAGCAACACCCGCGCACCGGGCGGATTCGAATTGACCGTCAGCCGCCGATGCACGCAACCGGGAAGACTCGCAGCCAGCGCAACAACAACGAGCAGACGAAAGCCCGCAGGACCGAGCCGACAATTCGCAATTGGCAATTGGCAATTAGCAATTGGCAATCGGAGATTTGAAATTTGAAATTTGAAATTTGATATGACACACCTCACTTCAGCATTTTCGGAATCACGAGACTCGGCTTCTCGGAAGTGCGCTTACCAGCCGCAGGTGACACGGTATTCGTCTCGTCGGATCGCAGGCGACGCGGTTCGCCTTCGCCGGCGTCCTTCACTCCGCTGCTGCCACGAATGGCCCCGCTGACGCCCAGCAGTTCCGGATGACGAGCGACCTTGTCCGTAAAGATATGCGCGTCCCGAACGATCGGCTCCAGATTGTTGAGCAGGATCGACAGAGATTCCGCCGAGCGATTGAGATTGCGATACAGCTCTGGATCGGAGGCCAACTTCCGCAGCGAACCGTCTTCCTTCGCCGCCAGCTTCGAGAGTATGGCTAACTCGGAAGAGAGCGTGTCGAGGTTGGTCAGCGTGCGATCCAACTTGGCCATGATTGGCCCGGCGGACTTCGAGAGCGGATCGGTCACGTCTTGCAAGTTATCGAAGTTCTTTTGAGCCGATTCGAGCGTTCGCCGAGCCAGCGTGATGGTCTGCCGAGTTTCGTTGGCCAACTCCGGCAGTGCGGCCAACGTCTGTCGCAGGCTTTCCTGCGTTTTCGGATCGGCAAACACTTTGTTAGTCGACTGCACCGTCCGCTTGGCCTCTTGCATCGTGATCGTGAATTCGTCCAGTGCGACCGCCGCCCGTTCGATGACCACGTTCAAGTTGCCTCGGTTCGTGTCCATCAACCCGTTGATGTTCTCGCCGACCTTCCGCCATTCGGCACTGGTTTGCTCGAACGACGCCACCGTCAGCGTGAGCTTCGAGTCCAAGCGGTTCACGATCGTCAGCGGATCGAGCGGCATCTGCCCTTCGAGCAACGTTCCCGGTTCGAGTCGCTCCTTCTTGGTCCCCGGCGTGAACTCGATCACCGAATCCCCCAGCAGCGAGGTGGCCAACATCGCCTTCGCATCGGCTCGCAGTGGATAGCGTTCCTGGATGTCGATGATCACGCCGACGCCACCGCGAGTCTCGTCGAGCGCCAATTCGCGAACCTCACCGATCGTCAACCCGCTCATCCGCACCGGAGATCCCGCATGGACTCCGGGCACCGATTCAAAATGCACTGCCAGTTGATACGACTTTTGCCACAACGAGGACAGCTCCCCAAATTGAAACACCATCGCCCCAATCAGGGCAAAGGCGGCCATGACGAAGAGTCCCACTCGGAATTGCAGTTGGCGGTCAGTCATAGGTTGTAGGTCAGCCTTTCCAGGCTGACCCTTTCGGTGTCATCGTAGATCATGAGTCAGGCTGGAAAGCCTGCCCTACGCGGCCGCGAGCTCCTGCAACCGTTCGCGGGCTTGCCCGTGAACGAACTGCGAGACGCGCGGATCGGAAGTGGAAAATGCTTCGGCAGCCGTGCCGTCGAAGACGATCTGAGGTTCGTCCGGCTGAAGCCGGCTCAACGGGTACAACATCACGACACGATCGGCCACTTTGCGAACCGTGGACATCTCATGCGTGACGACAATGCTGGTCACAGGCTGACGCTCGCGAGTCCGCAAGATCAGCTCGTTGATAATGTCGGTCATGATGGGATCAAGCCCGGTCGTCGGCTCGTCGTACAGAACAATCTCTGGATTCAGAGCGAGTGCGCGAGCCAGTCCAACCCGCTTCTTCATTCCGCCCGACAACTCCGCCGGCTTCTTGCTGGCGGCCGTCATCGGCAAGCCGACGTCCTTCAGCCGATCATGGACGATCTGAGTGATCTGTGCGTCGCTCATCTGCGTGTTCTGCCGCAGGCCGAACGCGACATTTTCAAGCACGGTCATGCTGTCGAACAACGCCGCACTCTGAAACAGATAGCCGAATTTCAGCCGATCCCGATGAATATCGAGCTCGGCACGCTGCCGCAGCGATTTGCCGAACCAGTCCACGTCGCCGCGTGATGGTTCGAGCATCTTCATCATGATTTTCAGCATCACACTTTTGCCGCAACCCGATTCACCGATCACCGCCAACGTCTCGCCACGCTGCACCTCCAACGAGATGTCCCGCAACACGGTCTGTGTCCCAAAGGCACGCGACATGCCGCGCAGTTCGATCACCGGCTCGCCGAATGCGGCGGCAGACAAATCGAAATGTGAGAAATCAATGCTCATCGACTAAGTGAATCCATACCGCTCAAAACAACGAAATCGGGTCTGGCCACAAGACGTAGTACAGCCCGCTCTGGAACACTCCCAGGAAAAAGTCCAACACCAGAATCGCAATGAACGACCACACGAACGAACGGGTCGAGGCTTGGCCGACCCCTTCGGCTCCGGCTCCGCAATGAAACCCCTGGTAGCACGAGATCAGCGCGATCGCTCCGCCAAAGAAAAAGCTCTTCGTCAGGCCGCATTGCACGTCGTAGATCGCGATGAACTCCTTCGAGTGCAGCCACCAGTAAAAGCTGTCGATCCCCAACACTTGCGAGCCAATCACCCAGCCGCCGAGTATGCCAATCGTGTCGGCGATCGCCGTCAGCAGCGGGATCAACAGGAAGCACGCCAGGAATCGCGGCACGACCAAGTATTGAACCGGATTCGCTCCGAGCGCTTTGAGCGCGTCGATCTGTTCGGTGACGCGCATCGTGCCGAGTTCCGCCGCCATCGCCGACCCGACTCGCCCCGCCAACATCACCGCCGCGAGCGTCGGGCCCAGCTCACGCACCAGCGATGCGTTGATCGCCGCGCCGAGCTTCGTTTCCATGTGCAGGAAGTGAAACTGGTCATACGCCTGAATGGCCAAGACCATCCCGATGAATAACCCCGTGACTCCCACGACCGGTATGGACCGCACACCGATTTCGTAAAACGTTTGCGTCATCACGCCGCGCCGAGGCAATCCGGTCAGGATGAGACGAACGACTTGACCACCGAACAGCGCGAGATCGCCGACCGCGACGGTCATCTCGACGACCGCCAAGCCAAGCTGATGCACCAGCGTATTTGTCGGCTTCAATGCCGGAACTGAGGCCATCCGTGGCCGCTCGCTGTGAGAGTGAGATCAATCGACTGGTCGAGGCACATAATCTCCCCGACACAAGGGGCGGGACGTTAGCCCAATTCCAACAAACGTGGCGAGACCAGTCATAAGTAACCCGAAGCGTCAGCGAGGGCGAATGCTTCACAGACCCCTGAAGTCGGAGATCGGTGAAGCATTCGCCCTCGCTGACGCTTCGGGTTAGTGAACTACAGCCACTTCGGCTCGAAGCCCTTGCGATACGGCTTCGTCAGCAACGCATCGGCTTTCGCATTGTTCGCGAATTTCAATTCGGCCGCGTTCCAGCGCAGCGTCTGTGCGGGCAAGCGAATCGCAATCGTGCCCAATAGCACCGTCTCGGTCAGCGGGGCGGAATAGTCAAACAGGGAGGTCGTGTGCCCTTCACCTCGGCAAGCATCCGCCCATGTGACGTAATGATCGCGAGCGGGAACCTTCTCGTACTTGAAGTCCGCGAACTTCTCTTCCGGGAAGAGCTTCGGAGGCGCAACGTGCGGAATCAGCAGCGAGCCTTTCTCGCCCACGAGCACCGATCCCGATCCGGGCAGTTGGAATCCGGCCGGCACGCCGACAAGATCATTCGCCGGCTTGTGGCCCTCACCATCAAACCACGTCACGGTGATGGGCTTGCCGCCGGTCAACTCCGTGCCGGGGAACTCGTAGATGACCGTTGACCATCTCGTCCAAACTTCCTTGTTGATCTTCGGAGCGTCGCCGAAAACGCTCGTCGGCGACGTCAGCTTCAACGCCATGAAGACCGGATCGAGAATGTGGCAACCAAAATCACCGAGCTGTCCGTTGGAGAAATCTTGCCACGCGCGCCAATTGAAGTCGTGATAGATTTTGTTCTTGAACGGTCGCGGCGGAGCAACCCCCAACCACTCGTTCCAATGCACCGTCGCCGGTAGCGGGTCTTCGCCAGCCGGCCGGTCATCCGAAAACATCCAGCCCATCGCGCCGCTCTGCCACGAGAAGACTTCTTTGACTTTGCCGATCGCCCCGTCATGCACCAGCTTGACCGCCGTGCGATAGAACTCGTGCGACTGAATTTGATTCCCCATCTGCGTGACGACGTTGTACGTCTTCGCCGCCAGCCGCATCTGTCGAGCCTCATGCACCGTGTGGGTCAGCGGCTTCTGACAATGCACGTGCTTGCCAAGCTGCATCGCCGGCAACGCAATCGGAGCGTGCATGTGATCCGGCGTCGAAACGATGACCGCGTCGAACGTCTTTGCGTTCGCGTCTTCCAGCAGCTTGCGATAGTCAAAGAACTTCTTCGCTGCCGGATACTTCTCGGCCGCCCGGCCCAAATGATTCGTCGTCTCATCAATATCGCACAGCGCGACAACATTCACATGCGGACTCTTCGCCGTCTCGGTCAGGTCCGACCAGCCTTTGCCTCCCGGCCCAACCGACGCGATGTTGAGCTTCCCATTCGCGCCGTAAACTCGGCTCCAACTAGCGGCGGTAAACGCGGCCGAGGCTCCGGCAACAACGCTGTGCTTCAGAAAATCACGACGAGTGGATCGAATAGCCATCAGAGCACTCCTGTTGAAGGTAGAGATGATTATGACTTCGCCGCCTCTGCCGGAGCGGCTGGCGGCGGGTCGGTCGCTTTGAACTCGCAGACGACGATCTTGTGGTGGCCGACGGCGAACAACGTATCGCTCGCCTCGTTCAACGCCAACTGATGAACGTGCATCGGCAGCTTGTCTTGATGGATCACTTTGCCCGTCTCAGGACTGACAAACGTGACGAAGCCGTCGCCTGCCCCGCCCGAACTCAGCAGCCACTGACTGGCCGGATCGAACGCGAGGTCTTCGACCAACGCCTTAAACTTATCGTTGTTGAGTTCGTGCTTTCGCTCACCTTTTTGCCAGTCGAAGATCTCGACCCGTGCCGGCGCGTCGAGGTGGTCGATGTTCCCAATCTGGCCGATGCCGCCAACCGCCAGCAGTTTGTTGTCCGGTGAGAACGCGAGCGCCCGGATACCGCCGATCGAATGCCGCCGCTGTTTGGGATCCCAGGTATAAAGGCCCGGAGCCTCGACCGTCCCGACCTTCGAGCCGCTCGTCGCTTCCCAAATGGCGACATGTCCGACCTTGTCGCCGGTCGCGATGAACTTGCCGTCGGCCGAGAACGCGACCGCGTGCAACATGCTGGGAAAATCGTGCGGCGTCATCGCCTTGTGATCGGAAAACTGCCGCAGCATCTCGCCGGTCTCGGCATTCCACAGCTTGCACTGCATGTCGTCCGCGACGCTGGCGATCGTCTTGCCGTCCGGGCTGATGACGAGCCGGCGCATCCACAACTCGTGAGCCTTCACTTTGCGAGTCGGTTCGCGTTTCTCGACGTCCCACCAAATGAGTTGGCCATCGTAGCTGCTGGAGACGGCAACATTCGGCGTGGGCAACACGACACCGGTCACGTAGCTCTGATGCCCTTCGCCGCCGAACGCGGTCGACTGCGGCTTCTCGGCAAAGACGTCGATCTCATGCAGCTTGAAATCGGAACTGCCAAAGATCAGCCGCCCGGAATTCGGGATTCGCGCAACGCACATCGCGATGCTCGGAATGCCGATGTCTTTGGTCTTATTCAGCTTGGTCGGATCAGAGGCCATAATGAACTTTCTGAATCAAGTTGCCCGGCTGATGGCTGTCGGCTGAAAGCTGATGGCTGTCATCTCAAAATCGTAAACCGAGATTTGGAATAACAGCCATCAGCTTTCAGCCAGAGTCAGATTAAGACATCCTTGATCGGCTTCGAGCCGAAATCCGACAGCGGAACCGGCCGAGCACCGACGTGATATTCTTTCAACGGGTCAATGCCGAGTGCCGACAGAATCGTCGCGAACAGATCGCCGGCTCCGACTTCGCCGTCGGCAACTTTGTGGCCGTCTTCGTCGGTCTTGCCGAAGCACGCTCCGCCGCGCACTCCGCACCCGGAGAGAGTCGCGCTCCAGGCGGCGGCGAAGTGATCGCGGCCAAGACTCGCATTGATGCCCGGCGTGCGGCCGAACTCGCCGAAGGTCAGCACCAGCGTGTGCTCCAGCAACCCACGGTCTTTCAGATCGTCGAGCAGCGCCGACATGGAATGATCGAGGTCCGCGCACAACTCGCGATGCGTCTCGAAATTCTCGCCGTGACTGTCCCACCACGCTCGGGCCACTTTCACGAACGGCACGCCCGCCTCGACCAGTCGCCGAGCGATCAAGCACTGCTGGCCGAACTGCGTCGGCCCGTACTTCGCGCGCATCTCGGCCGGCTCTTGTTCGATGTCGAACAGTTTCTCACTGGCCATCAACCCGCGGACACGCTGATACGCCTGCGTGTGACTGCCGAGCGAATCGCTGTTGCGGTTCTGAGTGAACTTCTTCGCGAGCAATTCTCGCAGTGCCAGCCGATCTTGATGATCAAGGTCGCTAATCGATTCCAACCGGCGGATGTTTTCCGGCTGCATCGACTCGGACAAAAACATCGGAGCGTATCGCGAGCCAAGAAACCCGCTGCCCCCTTTGCGACGGCCTTCCGTGGACGTGTACATCGACACGTAATCGGGCACCGCACTGTCGAGCCGGCCGAGTTCCTTCGCACAGACCGCACCGAGGTCCGGATATTCGATACCGGGATCTTTGATACGGCCGGTCTCCATGATCGTGGCACCGCCGCCGTGATCCGCGTTCTTTGTATTGAGCGACCGCACAATCGCCGTCGTCTGCTGAATTCGCGCGGCCATCTTCGGCAGCAGTTCGCTGATGTGAACTCCGGTCGCCGAGGTCGGAATTGCTCGATACGGCCCGCCGGTCGGACGCCCCGGTTTTGGATCAAACGTCTCCAATTGACTAGCGCCTCCGGCCAGCCAGAGGAGAATGACGCGCTTGCCCTGCTTCTTCGCCTCGTCAGCCCAGGCCGAGTGCCTCAGCATGTCGAACCGCGTCATGTCCGCCGCGAATGTTCCCGCTGCGCCGATGGCTGCGACGTTCAAAAACCCGCGTCGAGAAAGCGTCATGGTTCATTCCTTCGTTAATAACTGAACCGCATCTCTGGACCGGTGAGCAACGCCCACACGAATTGCCGGATCGCCGCCACTCGGTCGGTTGAGTGGCTTTGCAAGTAACCATCAATCGCCGCTCGTTCGTCGTCGCGAGGCGGCCGCGAACAGATCGTCTGAAACGCCGCTTCGATCACCGCCGCATTGTCGGGGAGCGATTTGAGGTATCCGACGATCTCTGTCTTCGAATCGCGGAGCAGTTCGTCTTCAATCCGCTTGCTGTTCGAGAACAGTAACGCCTCATCGACCGCCACCTGAAAGTTTTCACCGGGCATTTCAAAAAAAGACGCGTAGCCGTTCGATCCATTTTCCAGTTGCTCGCGGCGAGCGATCCACTCCTCCGGCTTGTCGAGCGCCGGCCACTGATCCGGACTTTGCCGCGCGATCAACAAGGACACCGCATACTGCCGCGGTGTCAGCGGCTTGACCTTCGCGACCGCAAACAGCGCCGGGTCCGGCGGCTGAGACCCGGCCGTCCATTCGCTCGACCGCGAATAGGCTTGGCTGAGCACGATCCCGCGAATCAACCGCTTGAGGTCGTAACCATGTGCGACCAGATCGCGCGTCAGCCAATCGAGCAACTCCGGATGCGACGGTGCGTTGGCCGCGTGCAACTGATCGACCGGATGCACGAGTCCGCGTCCGAAGAACCGATCCCAAACGCGATTGATGATGTTGCGAGCGAAGAAGCGGTTGTCTTCGGATCGCAGAGCGATCTCGACCAGTTTCTCGCGTGGGCTGAAGGACGGCTTCTCCGGCGGCGGAGCATCATCTTTCTGCATCGCGGCCTTGATCGTCTCTTCGATCTTCTTCATGTCGTCGGCCGAGCGTTCGACAACCGGCTCATCAATGATTGCCCCGGTGAGGAATTCGAACTTCGCCGTCTGTTCCCCTTTGGTATCGTCCTTCCGCTTCGATTTGAACTTCACTTCGCCAAACGGGCGTTCGGCCAGCAAGTTCTTTTTGGTGACGTAGGTCCGGCTGAAAAACGACGCCATGCCGAAGTAATGATGCTGCTTCCATTCGGGGGTCAGCGGGTGATCGTGACACTTCGCGCAGGTCACGTTCACACCAAAGAAGAGGATCGCCGTGTCGTTCAACATGTCGTCGAGATCGCGTGCCCGCGACTTGATGAACGTCGTCGCGGGCTTGCGATTCTCGTCCGCCTCATCGCCGATCAGCATGTCCCGGAACATTGCCTCCCACGACCGATTCTCTTTGACGGCCCACAGCAGATACTTGCGAAAATCCCCATCATTCGGCTTGTTCGGCAGCAGCATCCGGTCGAGTTCGTTCCGCTGATGCCAGACGAAATCGGGACTCGCCAGCAAGCGATCCACCAGCTCAACACGCTTCGCGGCCGAGGGGTTCGCAACGTACGCCGTGGCTTCTGCGGAAGTCGGGATGCGTCCCGCCACGTCGAGCATCAGCCGCCGCAACAGATTCGCTTCCCCCGCCTGGGGAGCCGCTGAGACCTTCTCCGCATCCAAGCGTTGCTGAGTGAATTGGTCGATGACTTGCTCAATCGGCAAATCCGCCGAGGGCAACTCGGCCCCGCTCGCGGAAATGACTGTGGACAGCAGCCACAGCGCGGCCAAGTGGATGCGCAGGATCCATCGCATCGGCGGGTCTCTTCGGGAGGGCGGGTTGAGGCGGGAGTTGGCCGAGAGAAATTGATCCCTTCCGGCCGAGGCATCGTGGGGGAGCAAGCTACCGTAACACTCTGGAGCCATCAAGCAGTTTCTAGGTAATCGACCATGCTCTTTGAAAACGCCTTGCTTGGTCGTTCGGTCAGTTGATGTTCTTGTCGAGCGGACAATCCTGTCCGCTGCTCGATTTTGACGGACAAGATTGTCCGTCCTACGAAACTGACACACGACCTTCTTTTCCGAAGCCGCGTTTGCGAAAGCGAACGACGCGCCCTAACTTGCTGAATGCAGTCAGCGACCAAAAAGGAACCTTCGATGAGCAAACGGGCGGAATGGCATTCGACGACGATCCTGTGCGTGCGGCACAACGGCCAATGTGCGATGGGCGGTGACGGACAAGTGACGCACGGCACGACGATCCTCAAGGCGGACACGAAAAAAATTCGCTGGCTGTTGGATAAGAAAGTGCTCGTCGGATTCGCCGGCTCGACCGCTGATGCCTTCGCTCTGATGGAGCGATTCGAGGCGAAGCTCAAGGACTATCCGAATAATGTGCCGCGTGCGGCGACCGAGTTGGCTCGCGACTGGCGCACCGATCGGATGCTGCGGCGTCTGGAGGCGATGCTGATCGTCGCCAACGACGAGCACTCGCTGCTGATCACCGGAGTCGGCGACGTCATTCAACCGACCGACGGAGTGCTGGGCATCGGCAGCGGTTCGCCGTATGCGATCGCGGCGGCGCGAGCGTTGGCTCGCAACTCAAAACTTTCGGCCGGCGAGATCGTCAAGGAAGCCATGCGCATCGCCGCCGAACTCGACATCTACACGAACGACAATTTGACCGTCGAAGAATTTCCCTGCAAACGCTGATTCACCGTAGCCACGTTCGCCAGAACGTGGGGTTCTCGCGAATTCACCCACGTTCTGGCGAACGTGGCTACACCCGACTCAGAGAGTCGGGCTACGAAACAACCTGGAGTCACCCCCGTGCGAGCACTCACACCGCGCGCGATCGTCGCGGAACTTGATAAGTACATCATCGGCCAGGACGCGGCGAAGCGTGCCGTCGCCATTGCGTTGCGAAACCGCTGGCGCTGGCAGCAGCTTGCCGAAGAGGTGCGTCGCGACATCACGCCCAAGAACATCATCATGATCGGCCCGACCGGCGTCGGCAAAACCGAGATCTCGCGGCGGCTGGCCAAGCTGACCGACGCGCCGTTCATCAAGATCGAAGCGACCAAATACACCGAGGTCGGCTACTACGGCCGTGATGTCGAAAGCATGGTTCGCGATCTCGTCGAAGCCGCTATCGCGATGGTTCGCGACAAGAAGAAAATTTCGATCCAGGAGGAAGCCCAGCGCCGCGTCGAAGACCGGCTGCTGGACCTGCTGATCCCCGCGCCGCCGTCAAAGAAGAAAAAATCGAGGGCCGCGCCGCAGCCGTTCGACTTCCTCATCAAAGCCGCCTCCGGTGAATCCGACGACGACGAATCCGACGAACCGACCGAGGCCGAACAAGAACGGGCCGCCGACCGCAGCAGCCGCACGCGCGAAAAGTTTCGTGAGAAGCTCCGAGCCGGAGAACTCGAAGAAAAGGAAGTCGAACTTCGGATCGAATCGCGGCTGATGCCGGTTCACGTCATGTCGAACATCGGCGGCATGGAACAGATGGAGATGGACCTGCAAAACCTGTTCGAGAAAATCGGCCCCAAGCAAACCTCCAGCCGTTCCGCGCCGGTGCGTAAGGCTCGCGAGATTCTGCTGGAGCAGGAACTCGAAGCGCTGATGGACAAGGACGCGATCAACGAGGAAGCCGTGCGACTGGCGGAAACGCACGGCGTGATCTTCATCGACGAGCTCGACAAAATCTGCGGCGGGGAAGAATCGCACGGCCCGGACGTCAGCCGTCAGGGGGTCCAACGCGACCTGCTGCCGATCATCGAAGGGACGACCGTGCAAACCAAGTACGGCTACGTGAAGACCGACCAAGTCCTGTTCATCGCCGCCGGAGCATTTCATCGCTCGCGGCCGTCCGACCTGATGCCCGAACTGCAAGGCCGCTTCCCGATCCGCGTCGAACTGCTGCCGCTCACGCGCGACGACTTCATCCGCATCCTCACCGAGCCGAAGACCTCGCTGACTCGCCAGTATCAAGACCTGCTGGGTGCCGACAACGTCAAGTTGAAATTCACGAAGGACGGCATCGAGGTACTCGCCGACATCGCTCATCAAGTCAATCAGACGACGCAAAACATCGGGGCACGCCGCCTGCACACGATCCTCGAACGCCTGCTGGAAGACATCAGCTTCGAGGCTCCCGACGTGAAAAAGAAATCGCTGGCCATCGACGGCGACTACGTCCGCAAGAAGCTGCAAGACATCATGCAGAACGAAGACCTGAGCAAGTTCATCCTGTGAATTCCGCACGAGCCGGGGTCAGGAATTCAAATTGCATTTTTGGCTGACAATTCATCCCCGACTCGCGCTCCGCATCGCCCTTCCAATTCACATCGCGCCGGCTTCGCGAAGCCAAAATGAACTTCGCACACCCGACCCGTTCACGTTGCCGCTCATCGTGAAGCGTGACAGAATGGTCGGCCATGAGAATTCGTTGGTTCGGAATCTTGATCGTTCTCACCGCAGGCTCCGTCAGCGTTGCGCAGGAAGTGTCCTCGAAGTCGGAGTCTGAGCCGTTTCCGCAGTCGGCAAAGTTGGCTCGCGATCGGCGGGCAGAGTTGGTGTTGGAGACGGCGCGGGCGCAGCTTCGGCAGAAGGATTACGCGTCGGCGATGATTGCGTTGCAGGAACTGCTCGATGGGCCGAATGCGTTCGGCCGTGGTGACGCGACAGCGCCGAGTCTGGCGGAGGAGGCCAATCGGTTGCTGCGCGAGATGCCGGCCACGGCGCGTGAGGCTTATGAGCGGCAGCACGGTGCGGAGGCAAATCGGCAGTGGCAAGCGGCTCGGATGAGCGATCGGCCGGAGGAGTTGCGAGAAGTGGTCGCTCGATTCGGCACGACGAAGGCGGGTTGGTTCGCGTTGCGAGATTTGGCAGGGCGGTCACTCGATCGAGGTGAGTGGCGAATGGCGTCGGCGATTTCGCTGGCATTGGCTCGGCATCCGCATTCGGCGATCTCGACGGAGACTGGTTGGATCGCCGGTTGGATTCTGGCGGAGTCTCGCGCGGCATCGGGGCCGGCGGCTCGCGAGTTGTGGCAGCGATATCGGATGCTCTTGGAAAAGTCGCCCGCTCCGGCCACGTCGGATAGCAAGAACCTGTCCGACTGGTTGCAGAAGCAATTACCTCCAACAACTCCGACGATCGTCGATGAGCAAACGGCGTTCGGTCTCGCGCCTTCGGGGCACAATGTGATGCAGCGAGCCGCCGCAGTGAATGGGGCCTGGTTGAAGGAGACGCTTGAGGAATGGGGGCACTACGACGTGCTCGCGTTACCGAGCGCTCAGCCGTTGGTGGTCGGTGATCTGGTACTGGCTCGGTTCACGCATCCGGCGAAGTTGGTGGCGGTGGATGCTCGGCGCGGGAAGCTGGTGTGGGAGCAAACGTTCGCGAAAGAGCCGTTGGCTCCGACGTTCACAGATTTGGAGCGGCATCCGGGCATCCGCTCATCGTTGATGGACGAGTTGCAGCGGCGCTGGTTTGGCGATTCGGTACGCGGCCGGATGACCAGCGACGGGCGGCGACTGTTTCTCGTGAATGATTTGGACGACCTCGATCTGAAGCCGGGTGCGGGAGGGCGGCTACGGAATCATCTGGAAGCGTGGGACTTGGCAACGGGCGAGCGGCGATGGCGCATCGGCAGCTCGGTGAATGAGCCGCCGACGGGATTTGAAGGGCTGTATTTTCTCGGCCCGCCGCTGGTGAGCGATGGGTTGTTGTACGTCGTCGCTCAGCGTGAATTGCAAGTTGCGTTGTGGGTGCTGCGAGCGAGCGACGGGCAGTTCGAATGGACGCTGCCGTTGGCCGAGACCGATCGGCAGCAATTCAAAGAGAGCGGCTGGCGTCACGTCGCCTGTCCGGTGACGTGGTCCAGCGGACGATTGATTTGCCCAACGGGAGCGGGCTGCTTCGTGGCGGTCGATCCCGTCACGCGGTCGCTGGCTTGGAGCGCGCGGTTCGAGCGAGACGACATCAACAGCGCGACCGGTTTTCTGGCGACGGATCGTGACCGTCCCTTTCCTGTGCGATGGTGGGAGTCCTGGCGCGAGGTGACGTGTCGAGAGATGAAAGCCGAATCCGTGTTGCTCATCGCCTCTCCGGAATCGCGCAGCTTGCGAGCGTTGGATTCGCGGACGGGGACGCTTCTCTGGCGTGTGAAGTTCGCGGAGCCATTGTTCGTCGCCAGTAGTCCGTCGGCGGTCTTGGTCTTTGAGCGTCAGGAAGTCACGGCCTTGGACCTCGCGAATGGTCACGAGCGTTGGCGAATGCCGCACTCAGCACCGGCGGGGCCGGGAGATTGGGTTGGCGGCCATTACGTCACACCGTTGCTCGACGGCGGCTGGTCGATGATTGATTCCGCAACGGGAACGATTCAAAAATCCGACGATGGGTTCTGGTGGGATCTGCATTTCAAAAATGAGGGGACCGCAGAGATCGATTCCTTCGAGACAGGCCGCATCGTGCGTGCCGGTGGACGGTGGGCCGTGCTGACTCCCAGCAAACTTGGTCTGTTTGAGTCCGTGGCCAATCGGACGTCAGAGGTCACGAAGCAGCCGCCGTCGAAACTGAATGAAATTGAAGCGGTCCAACGCAGCGGTGATCCGGTCGCCGCGTTGCGCGAGACGCTCGATTGGCTCGACCAGCATCCCGATGGCGAGCGGACGAATTCAGAACCAGTCACGGCCGAACCTGCCGCGCGATCATCGTCGCCACGAGCAGCCTCAATGCGGACGGTCCGACTGGATCGTTGGGCTCAAGGCGTGATGCTCGATCTGTTCGCGAAAGCGGACCCAGCCACTCGCACGCAAATGGACGCTGTGTTGGCCGAGCGTCGGCAGCGGGCGATCGACAGTCCTGATGCGTTCGCCTTGCAGGCGCTGGCGGACAAGCTCGGCTGCTTGCCAATGGGACGCGACTTGCGACTTCAGTTGTCGGGACGATCGGGGGTCGGGGTGGGCTATCTGCCAACGAGCCTCACGCTGCGTGCCATCGCGCAGGGGAGCGATCCGGTGGCAGCGGCTCAGGCGTGGTATCGGCTGGCACTGCTGCATGATTTTCGGAGCGAACCGCAAGACGCGGCCGACTGCTATCGCGAACTGCGTGACCGCTTCGCCGACGTGAAGCTGGCAGACGGGCACAGTTCCGCCGAATGGCTGGCCGAGGTCATGCCCGATTCGCTGATCGGTCGAGCGTTGTCGGCGGGACCGCGCGACCCGTGGCCCGGTCGGCTGCCGAAGATCACGTCTCAAGACGAACCGCACGATGACATTTACTTCTATCCGATTCCGTTCCAAAGCCGCGATCCGAGTTGGCGACGGATGACAGTCACCGTGGATCGTCAGGGACGCAAGGTACGTTTTCATGGAGCAGGACAGCGCGGGTTTTGGGACGTGCCGTTGCCGAAATCGAACTCTCCCCGCCGGCACAATTGGGACATGTATCACGGCTGGGGACTCGGACCGTTGCTGGTGTTGCAAGTCGGCGAAGATTTGTTCGGCATTCAGCCGCTCGACGAACGGGGCGAGACCAACGCCAAGTTGCTGTGGACGATCAACGTCGGCCCCTATGAAGAGGTCGCGGCACATCAGTTCCTGCCGGGCCGGCTGGGCGTTCGGCCGGACGACTATCTCTTGCTGGATCGCTACGAACAGCCGGTGCTCGACGTCGTTCATGCCAGTCCGGGACTGGTCTGTTATCGCACCCGCAACCGGTTGATCGCGATTGATCCAGCGACCGGCTCGCGGTTGTGGATGCGACATCATCTGCCGCCGCTGGTGTCGATCACGGGCGATGGCGAGCACGTCGTGCTGCGGTTGATCGCCACACGCGAACTCGAAGTGCGACGCGGCTTCGACGGCCAATTGCTGTCGCGGCGTGAGGACGCCGTGGCCCCCAATTCCGTCGTGCAGGAACTCGGCACGCGGCGACTCTTGCTCGATGCAGAGAAGCCGGACGATGTGGCCGCCGGGTTGCGAATGCGTCTTCAAGATCTCGTCACCGAAGCGACTCGTTGGGAACGAACGCTCCCGCCGCGCAGTGTGCCGCTGATGGTGGATGACACTCGCTGCGGGTTCATCGAGCCGACTGGAACGTTGCGGTTTCTCTCGCTGAGTGACGGCCAGGAATTGGCGAAGCAGGAGGTGCCGCTCCCGAAGTCGCTCACCACCGCGCATGTTTTCGGCGACGACCTGCGTCTGTTCGTGATCCTCGCGGGACCGGTGACCGAGCCAAGCTGGCTGACGACTCAGCAAGATCGCGGCAGCTTTCGCAAGCCGCTGCTGAACGGCTGGCTGCACGCCTTCGACCGCCGCTCGCTGCGATTGCTGTGGACAATCCCCACGAAGAATCTGCCACTGGCCATCGACCAACCCTCGGACGCGCCGTTCCTGTTGCTGACCTACAAACGCCCCAGCGATGACTCGACCGACGGCCAAAGCACTGATGGCGTGCTCCACCTCATCGACAAACGCAGCGGTAAAGAGGTTCTGTACGAAGCCGGGAATCAGCAAACCGTCTACGTGTCACTCGAACCGGACCCGCTGCAACAACGCATCGACCTGCTGACTCCGAAACGCCGCATTCGATTGGATTACGCCGAAGAATAACCTGGAGGATGTGTCCAGTTTTTGTCTCCATTCGCGCTCCCCTTAATTCGCGCGGCCATGTTTTCTTTTCTGAGCCGCGCAAACTAAGAGGAGCGCGAATAGAACAGGTCTGTGACAAAGCCTCACTCGTTCTGGACACGATTGACGATTTCGTTGCACCATCGCTGGGACTTCGCAAATGCCGACAGGCCTCCTCACGATCATAGAGCGATGCACCGCGTTAGCGATCCTGAGTGTTTTGGTCTCCGCGTCATTGGGCGAGGAATCCAAATCGCTCAAGCCGGCAAAGCTCGACTTCCGCCGTGACGTGTTTCCGATCCTCTCGCGACGCTGCTGGGAATGTCATCTCGGTGGCGATGCGTCGTCCGGCATCCGGCTGGATGTGCGTGAAGAATGGCTCGGCGAGACAACCGGCCGGCCGCTGGTCGTCATCGGTAAGAGCCATCGCAGCCGAGTCATCGAAGTCCTGGAAGGCCGAGACCCCAAAGTCGTCATGCCCGCCGAAGGAGATCGGCTCAAGCCGGCAGAGATCAAGCTCCTGCGCAAGTGGATCGACGATGGCTTCGATTGGGACGACGAGTTCCTGCCGACGCCGAAAGTGAAATCCGACCATTGGGCGTTTCAGCCTGTGGCCACACGCGGCTCGCGTGTACCGGCTGCACGCGAACCGCGTGCAGCCACAAACGCCATCGATGCCTTCATCGGCACGACGACCGATGAAACCGACCGCCGTACGCTCATTCGCCGACTGTCGCTTGATCTGCTGGGCCTGCCGCCGAGCCGTGATGACGTCGAAGAATTCGTCGCCGACACGCAACCCCACGCTTACGAACAACTCGTCGATCGGCTGCTCGCATCACCCGCTTACGGCGAACGCTGGGCGCGACATTGGTTGGATGTCGCTCGCTGGGCCGAGTCCGAGGGCTACGAGAGCAATCATCCGCGACCGTTCGCCTGGCGATACCGTGACTACGTCATCAACGCTTTCAATGGCAATAAGCCGTTCGATGAATTCGTGCGGCAGCAAATCGCCGGCGATGAGTTGCAGCCGTACTCCGACGAGAATCTGGTCGCGACCGGATTCCTCGCGGCGGCCCGCATCAGCAGCAACGAGGAAGACAAATGGCGGCAACGCAACGACGTGCTGGTCGATATCACCAACGCGACCGCGAATGCCTTTCTCGGCCTGACGATGCAGTGTGCTCAGTGCCACAACCACAAGTCCGACCCGATCACGACGCGCGACTACTACCGCCTGCAAGCGTACTTCGTCACCGGCCAGCCGATTGATGTCGCTCTGCGCGATCCGATTTTGCGTCGCGAGTTTGAATCCCGTCGGCCTCCCGAATACGAACCGGCTCTGGCCTTGCGGGAATCGTTGTTGGAATCCGCTCGGCGGCGATTTCACGATGAGGTGCGACAGTCGCTGATGCCGGAAGAACGCTCGGCCTACGACACGCCGGCTGAGCAACGTGAGATCGAACAAGAACGGCTCGCGCGGTTGGTGGATCTCAAATTTCAAGCGTCGGTGAATGTGCTCGACCGGTACATCCCGGAGTCCGATCGGAAACTGTACGACGAGATCAAACGGAAGATCGTCGAGATCGAAAAGACGTCGCCGCGCATTCCGCAGACGTTCGCGTACTACTCACCCGCCACGAGTCCGCATCGTCTGGATGTGTTGCCGAGCATCGGCTTCTACCCGCTGCCGTTTGATCGCGAGGTACTGCCGCGCGAACGCGGCGGCATCAAGATTCGCGGTGACGTTCACAACATCGGCCCCGTTGTCTCCGCAGATGTGCCGAGCGTTTTGCGTCAGGGGTCGGGGGTTCAAAATTCAAAATTGGCCGAGGCAGGTTCAGGAACACACGCAGCGTCATCGCGGCCAATTTTGAATCTTGAACCCCCGACCCTTTTCGGCACCCGCCTCGAACTCGCCAACTGGCTGACCGATCCGCGTCATCCGCTGACGGCTCGTGTGTGGGTCAATCGCCTCTGGCAATGGCATTTCGGAACGGGGCTCGTGGCAACGTCCGATGATTTCGGAGTGCGCGGCGCGAAGCCATCGCATCCGGAATTGCTCGATTGGCTCGCCAGCGAATTGATCGACTCCGGCTGGAGTACGAAGCACATTCAACGGTTGATCGTGACATCGCGGGCATATCGGATGCGTTCCAAAGTAGACGAGTCACTCCGTGACTCGAATTCGAGTCACGGAGTGACTCGTCTCCTTTGGTCGCGTCGCCGCGTCGAAGCGGAAGTCCTGCGTGACACGCAACTCGCCGTCGCGGGCTTGCTCGAACGCCGCATCGGCGGGCCGAGCGTTCCGATGGATGCTCGCGAGTCTGCGAACCGCCGCAATCTCTACCTCTTCCAAAAGCGAGGCCAACCGCCGTCGATGCAAGGATTGTTTGATGGCCCGAACGAAGCCTCCGAAAGCTGTCCGCAGCGGCATGTCTCGACGACGCCGCTGCACGCTTTGTTTCTGCTCAACAACGAATTCGCGCTGCGCTGCGCGATCGTGCTGTCTCGGCGAATCGAATCGCTCGCCGGCCCCGACCGCGAGCGGCAAATCGACCTGCTGTTCCACGAAGTCCTCAGCCGCCCCGCCAACGAAACCGAACGGGGCGCACTGCTCAAATTCCTCGACGAAGAAACCGCGAAACGCTCCGGCGGCGCAGCGGCACCGAACGCCCCGACGCCGCTTCAGTTGTTGTGTCATGTCATAATGAGCCTCAGCGAGCTCTCGTCGCTGGAATGAGGAGGTCAATGTGATTTCTCGACGCGATTTTCTCAGGACATCACCATTGGGTTTCGGCGCAATCGCGTTAGCGGATTTGCTTCGTCTTGATGGCGCGATATCGGCGGTCGGAGCAGATCAACCGTCGGCGTTACGACCGCATTCCCATGCGACCGCTCGCAGCACCGTCTTCATTTTTCAAGGTGGTGGTCCAAGTCAAGTGGATACGCTGGATCCAAAACCGTTGCTGCAACGGCTGCATGGGAAGGATGTGCCGGAGTCGATTGGCAAGAACATTCCGAAGATCGCGCGGTCGCCGCTCAATAACTTGCTGGCTAGTCCGTGGAAGTTTCGGCAATACGGTGAGAGCGGGATTCCGGTGTCGGAGTTGCATCCGGAACTGGGGCGGTGCGTCGATGACTTGTGCGTGATTCGGAGTTGCCAGCATGACTCGCCGATTCATGCTCCGGCGGAGTTCATCGCCACGACCGGCACGCAGGTCGGCGATCGGCCGAGTCTCGGTGCGTGGCTGACGTATGGACTGGGGAGCGAGAACTCGGACCTGCCCGGCTTCGTCGTGTTCAAGACGGGCGAGACGATTCGGCCACCGGCGATCGGGACCGGCTTCTTGCCGGCTCGATTTCAGGGAGTGGCGGTTGATTCTGAGAAAGGGATTCCGAACCTCGCGCTGCCAGCCGGGTTCACTCGCGCGGATCGCGAATCGCAGTTGAGATTGCTGGAGACGCTCAACCGCGAGCACCTCAGCAAGGGCCGAGGGGAGATCCAAAATCTCAAATCTCAAATTTCAAATCTCGATCCCTTCAATTCCGAACTCGAAGCCCGCATCAAGTCGTATGAGCTGGCGTATCGGATGCAGGTTTCGGCTCCGGCGATCTTTGACCTCTCACAAGAATCGGCCGAAACACGAGCTCTGTATGGGCTCGATCAGAAAGAGACCGCCGAGTATGGCCGCATCTGTTTGCTGACTCGCCGATTGGTTGAGCGAGGCGTGCGGTTCATTCAGATTCGTTCCGGCGGCTGGGACTCACACAGCGACATCGAAACGGAGCACGGCAAGAAGTGCCGCGCGCTCGACAAGCCGCTGGCCGCGCTGCTGATTGACCTCAAGCGACGTGGGCTGCTCGATGAAACGCTGGTTGTCTGCGGTGGCGAGTTCGGCCGCACTCCGACCAGCCAACGCGGAGCGGCGAAGCCCGGCCGCGATCATTCGCCCTCCGGCTACACGACGTGGCTGGCGGGGGGCGGAGTTCGTGGTAGCCAAATCATCGGCGCGACTGACGAAGTCGGATACTCGGCGATCGAACGGCCAGTCCATCCGAATGATTTACACGCGACAATCCTGCACGCGCTCGGCCTCGACCAACACAAACTCGTCTACGAACATCACAACCGCCGGGAGTTGGTCACGGTCAATGGCGGTAAGATCGTGCATGAGGTGTTTGGGTAACGAATATGACGAATCAATTGCAACAAAATCAGCCGATCAAAACGCCCGCGAAATCATGTTGGTGTGTGGCCGCGTACTTCCTGGTCGCTTGGTTGTCAGCCTATTTTGTTCTACTTGAACCGACAGACGCCTCGGCCGTAGCGCTGTCTGGGCAAGGACCGTGGAAAGTGAGTTTAGAGCCTGAGTACCGTATCGAGCTGGATGCAGTTCGTTGGTTCTTCATGCCGGTTCATCTGATTGATCGTCAAATACGTCGAAGCACTTGGTCTGCGGAGTTCGACGTTCACGGCAAATTGGTTTCGCGGCCGTGAACTTGTGACAATCAATTGCGGGAAAGTTGTGGGAGAAGTGGTCGGGAAAATTGTGCGTGCGGGTGACTTGACGGTCGCGGAACGAGCCGCGAGAGTCCCGCCCTCTTCGACGTGTCCGTTGTGAGCCACAGGGTCAGGCTTCGCGGGGCGTCGGTTGCGAGCGAATGGATTTGATTCGTCGGTGGTCGCGCAGATGAGAGCCTTCGTGGCTCGCAGGCTGGCTGGGAACTCAGCCTGAGCGGCACCGCCTCTTACGAAGTCGTCAGCGGAGACGCTGTGCGCTTCGTGGCCGGTTTGGCAAAGAGTCGTGCAGACGGCTCACGCCCGACGGCGAGACGAAGGAGTATTGTGCTCATGGTTTACCATTTGACCCTCATGCTGGCCGTGTTGGATCCGTCCGTCGGCATACAAGCTCAGCAAGCGGCGGCGGTGGCGAATTCGCCCACGCACTTCACGAATTACGCCGCGGCCTATCGAGAAGCTCAACGGGCCAAAAAGCCGTTGCTGGTCATCTTGAATCCCGCCGAAGAGTCCTCGGCCGTGAAGGTCGATGAGGTTCGCAAGACGCAGCAACGCCGGGAACTGCTCCAGAAGTTTGTGGTCGTCGTGATTGATACCTCGACCGACCACGGCGAAACGGTCAACAAACTCTTCAATGAAAAGTCGCTGCCGCATGTGTCGGTCATCGACCGCGAACAACAATGGCAGCTCTTTCGCACCAGCAAGAAGCTGCAAGGGGAAGATTGGAACCGCGTCCTCGAAACGTTTCAGAACGGCGAGCAAACCGCCCGGCTGAACCTGGACGTGAAGTTGCCCTGCTTCACCTGACTGTGATCGAATTTCTCGCCCGTGCGGCGAGCTGCAATGACCAAGAGCGAACACGGAGGAATCGCCGCGGAAGGAGTCTGCGGTGGGTGAAGGGAGTCACCGAGGGGAGGCACGCTGCGCCTCCCCTTTTTGTTGCGCGGTTGGTTCGCCGATGGAGACGATGAGGCTTGATTCGTTCAGACCGGAGATTGTCGCGTCAACGTTTGGTTGAGTCGAACACGATGCGCTTCGCACACGGATGCGAATGGAGCACACGGATGGAGACGAGACGAACGAGGCTTTGATCCGTGTGCCCCTCTCGCATCCGTGTGCGAAGTCCCAGCGCAGCATTTTTCTCACGCAATCCCAAACCAGGAAATGTCGCCGACTTTCTCGTCGTCTACGAATCGACTTCGCTAGAATCAGCCTGTTGGCAGACAACTTTCCTGAGCCAGACCATGCCCCGACCGTTCCGAGTCAGAATTCTCACGTTGCCAATCGCGGCGATGATCATTGTCGGACTGGTCGTTTGGAAATCTCGTCAACCACCGCAGGAACGCTCTTCGGCGGCGTTGATCGAGCGGCGGCCGGCTCCGAAATTCATGGGGCTCGACAGCAATAATCAGTTGGTGAAGTTCGAGCGTTATCTCGGACGCCACGAAATCCTGCTGATCTTCTTTGACGGCGAAGCGGGAGCCGATCACGATCCGGTCTTGATGCGTGTCCGGCAGCGTTTCGACGAACTCAACCGACGCGGCGTGAAAGTTGTCGGAGTCAGTGCCGCGATCCCGCAGTTCAATCGGCAGGCCGCCGAGCGTGCGGGGCCGTTTCCGTTTCCGCTGCTGTCCGACCCGGAGTTCTACATGCACCGCGCGTGGGGGCGTTACGACGAGGATCAACTGCGAACTCAAACTGGTCTATTCTGGATCGACCGCGCGGGCCAAGTCGCTTGGTCGGGAAACCATCCGCTGCCAGAGGCTAACCTCGATCGAATTCTGCCGACCAACCATTCTCCGTCCGAAGCGAAGTGAGATGTCTGAGCCACCCCCCCCCACCATTGATCCGTCACTAGCGCCGCGTCGGTTCGGCAACTCGCCGCGCGAGTTCTCCGGGACGAAGCTGATCATCGGCCTGTTTCTCTTTGCGACCGCGATGTCGAGCGGGTTGTGGACCTTCTGGTATCTGCACGCTCGGCCGTTTCAGCCGCTGCAATTGGCGATCCATCAAGCGTTCCCCAAGTCGTACCCGCAGGTCCAGGGGGGGCAACAAAAGATGCACAAAAACACGCCGCGCATCCTGCGGATCACGCTGAAAGTTCCCTTCGATCCCAAGCCTCGAGAAGCCGACGAGCAAGTCGCCGCGATGGTTGAGCAACTCGAATCTTTGGCTCGGCAGCACATCGACTTCGACAGCTACGAATTGCTCGAAATCCATTTGGTGCAGCGGCGGCCGGAACACGATTCTCAAACACGGACAGTGACGCGCGAGATCCATTCCAGCCAGGAGCGCCCGAAGGGTGATGGGCAGCGCTTGTAGTGACCCGATTGATCGGGTCCGGACATGTGCTCGACCCCATCAATGGGGTCAACACGAGCGCACCTATGACGGCAAGAACCCGCGTTCGCGCAGCTCTTGCACGTTGTCCGGCGCGCTGGCGAGGACTCGTTCGGTCGTGTAGCGCAGCAGCGCGACTCCGCCGAGTTTGGGCGGCGCGGTCAGAATCGCCACGCGGTCTTCGTCCGCGTTATCGAGTTGCTTGTTGAGCTTCTCGACGACTTCTTCGATGCTGTCGCTGACCAGCTTTTTCTCGGTAGACGTGTTGCGAATCTTGAGGTTCGAGAACGCCGCGGTCCGAGCCAGCAAGAATTGCACGAGATCCTCTTCGTCATGTTCCTCAAAGAAGTCCTCGAAGTCCGGCCGCAGGTTGTCGGGGGTGATGATCAGCGGTCGGCTGATTTTGACTTCCCCTTTAGTGACGCTCACGGTGGCTCCCGGCTTGCGGCCGCCGCAGACGAGGATGTACGGCAAGTCGGAGACGTCGAACGTGAACAGCCCCTGATGCACTGGCCGAGCAATCTCGACCGCGTGCCAGGCGCGCATGAATCGGGCTTCGTCATCGAATGGCGGGAACAACATCGTTTGACTCCGTTGGGGAGCAACCAACCCCGGCGGCAACAATCGTGGACCAGGAGCGGACAGCAAGACGCGATAGTTGAGTTTGACGGCCATGATCTGACAAGCCCTCCGACTGCCGTTTGATGGGTGGCCCGATCTGGCAGTGAGCGACTGCGATTGGCAAAGCTCGTGCCCGGCCGAGCGACATTGGGCGAACTCCTTGACAACAAAACGGAATGTAAGACACAGTGCGTCCGCTCGAACCCCCGGCCAAGATCGCCGACGGTCATTCGAGTTGACCGAGTACGAGTTGCAAACCAAGGAGTGATCACAGCATGAGCGGACCGATCGTTAGGACTGGCACCACGCCGGAATTCTGGAAGAACTGGGATCAAGTTTTCGGGGGCGCGGCGAAGAGCAAGTCCTCCGCGACGCCCAAGGCCGCGAAGAAGACTGCGGCAAAAAAAGCCGCCGCGCCGAAAAAAGCGGCAAAGAAGTCCGCCAAAAAGGCAGCAAAGAAGAAGTAGCTCCGCCGCTTTCGCCACAGATTAAGCACGGATGGAACACGGATCAGTAGAACTCTTCTGTTGGCTTCATCCGTGTTCCATCTGTGTTTTCTCCGTGGCTGAAACTTTCATTCGAGGGAATCCGAACGCATCGTGACCGAGCGTCGTTCCAAGTTGCTCGTCGTCGCGGCTGTGTGGCTTAGCTTTTTGGTGGTGTCGCTGGTCTCCGCGCCGATCCCTGCGGTCAACGAGCCGCATTACCTCGCGATGGCGCGGCACTACTGGGACTCATCTTGGTGCGCGGGGGATCAGTTTCTCCAATCGTTTCCCGCGCATCGAGTTTTCTATCAGACGTTCGGCTGGCTGACGCTGTGGTTGGATCTCGCGACCGTCGCGATCCTCGGTCGTGCCGTCAGCCTCGCGATGCTCGCCGCGAGTTGGACTTCGTTGGCCACGCGATTGCAACGCGAAGACTCCAGCAGTCCGTCTCCCGCGATCACTGCGCTCGTTTCGGCGTGGCTGTTCGTCGGCCTGCAAGCGCTCGGCAATTTGTCCGGCGAGTGGCTGATCGGCGGCTTCGAGTCGAAGGCCATCGCGTATGCCTGCGTCTTCTGGGGCGTGGCCGCGATGCTCGATCGGCGAATCGTTGCCGCCGCCGTGTGCAGCGGAATCGCGATCAGCTTTCATCCGATCGTCGGACTGTGGCACGTCACCGCGATGGTCATCGCGGAAATCTCAAATTTCAAATCTCAAATCTCAAATGCTGAAGGTGGTCGCCGCTGGTTGTTGGCCACCGCGCTATTAGCCGTGACTGCCTTGCCTGGTCTACTACCGGCCATGCAGATGTTGGACGCCGGGAATGCGCGCACCGCGTTCGCAGCGAATTTCATCCAAGTGCATTACCGGCTGAAGCACCATCTTGATCCGTTGGATTTCGATCGCGTGAACTGCTTCGGTTATGGAACGGTTGCCGTACTTTGGTTGGCCGTAGTCATCGTCTTGTTCCGGAAGCAAATGCTGGCTCAGCCGGATCGGTGGTGGGTCAGGTACGTTCTCGCGGCGGCGTTGTTCGCCTTGGCCGGGTGGCTCGTGGGTTATGGGCCGCGTCCGATTCAAAACATGCCCGGCTATCAGTGGCGGATTGCTTTGTTGAAATTCTATCCGTTCCGTTTGTTCGACCTGCTGCTGCCGATTGCGGTCGCAATGCTGATGCCGCGACTCGTCAAGCAGCGCTGGTTGTGGCTGGTGGGAATCGTCGGTCTGTGTTGGGCGATGATTTCGACTCACGCCTTCCCGCCGTCGAATCAGTTGCCGTCGGCGATGCGAGCCGATTGGCGGGACGCCTGTCTTTGGGTCGCGGAGAACACTTCGAAGGACGCGCTGTTTCACACCCCCGACGAAGCCGAGGCGTTCAAGTGGTTCGCTCAGCGCGGCGAGTTCGTCAACCGCAAAGACTGCCCGCAGGATGCGGCCGGCATCGTCGAATGGAATGACCGACTCCGACAGATCACGAAATGGAGCGAGACGAGCTTCGCGGAAGATCAGTCGTACTCCGCAGCGGAGTTACAAGAATTGGTGCGTCAAACCCCTGGTGTCCGCTATGCGATCGTTCGCGCCGCTGTTCGCTATGACGCGGACTTGCTGTACGCGAACAACAGCTACAAGATTCTGCGACTGCCGAAGGCAGAGCCGTCATCCGGACAAGATCCGAACGCCGATGGCCGATAGCCGTTATCTCACATTATTCGCAAACGAGAGCATTCGCATGACAGGCCAATGGACCGTATCGAGCGTGGCTGCCGCGTTGGTTCTGATGTCACTCGGAATCACCGCTGCCGCCGATCCAAAACCGACGAGTGGCCGTGCGGCTTTAACCGGAACATCCACCGAGAAGCCGGTCACGGATGTGCCGGCTCCGGATCGCAAAGGGGAGGATTGGTCCTCCTTCTTGGGGCCGCTCGGTACAGGAGTTTGTAACGAGACCAACTGGTTGAAGAGTTGGCCGGAAGATGGATTGAAGACGGCGTGGTCGAAGCGCGTCGGCACCGGATACAGCGCACCATCCGTGATGGGGAATCGGCTGGTCGTCTTTCATCGGCCGCGCGGCAACGAGGACATCATCGAGTGCCTCCGAGCCGATAATGGCGAGCCATTGTGGAGGTTTACCTACGCCACCGAGTACGAGGACCGATACGCCTACAACAACGGCCCGCGCTGCACCCCGCTGCTGACGAAGACGCGCGTATTCACGCTGAATCCCGAAGGAAAACTCTTCTGTCTCGACCTCGTGACTGGAAAACAAATCTGGTCGCGTGACTGCTCGAAAGACTTTCGCATCCCTGACGAGGAGAATTTCTTTGGCGTCGGCTGCACTCCGATTCTGGAGGGAAACCTGTTGATCGTGTTGGTCGGCGGGCAACCGAACTCCGGCGTTGTCGCGTTCAATTCGGAGACCGGCGATACGGTCTGGCAATCGGTCGGCAAGAAAACTTGGAACGGCGTCGAGACCGGCGGCTCGATCAAGCCGAAGTACGAGTGGACGGGAAGCGAATCGCTCTACAGCTATTCGTCGCCGATCGCTGCGACGATTCATGGACGCCGGCAGGTGCTCTGCTTAATGCGGCAAGGACTCGTGTCGCTCGATCCGAAAGATGGTTCGGAGAACTTCAAGTTCTGGTTTCGACCGAAGGAGCGCGACTCGGTGAATGCGGCTCGGCCGGTGGTTATCGGTGACAAGATTTTTCTGTCGGCGGCCTACAAGACCGGCTCGGCATTGGTACAGGTGCAACCGTCGGGCAAGGAGGTCAAAGTCCTCTGGCAAGACCCGCGCAACATGCTGACGCACTGGTCCACGACGATTCACGTCGACGGCCACTTGTACGGCTTCAGCGGCCGGCACGAAGAGGAAGGGGAGTTGCGCTGCCTCGACCTGGAAACCGGCAAGGTGTTGTGGCAATCGACTGGCTACGAGGGAGACACCTCGAAGCTCTCGCAAAGCCCGGTCACCGGCGAGATTAAAGATGGGACCGGCAAGATCATCCCGTTTCCGTTCTTGGGGCGCGGTTCAAAAATTCAAATCGGCGACCGCTTTTTGGCGCTTGGCGAGCGCGGCACGCTGTCGTTGATGAAGATCAATCCCGAAAATTTCGAGGAACTCGGCCGCATGTCAGTGAGCGGGATCAAGTACCCGGCTTGGGCGGCACCGATCTTGTCTCGCGGCCGAGTGTATTTGCGCAGCGAGACGCATCTCGTGTGTTTGGATTTAGCCCCGTAGCCTGACTCTCTGAGTCGGGCGCGTTCGCCGATCAGGCCCGACTCGGAGAGTCGGGCTACGACTTGGCTTCGATTTCATCCAACCGGCGCAGGCGGCGGTCAGCGTTGAATGTCGGAGGCGGCAGCGAATTCGCTAACCGCAAGGCTTCGTCTACGCTGATCTCATCACGGCGATTCGCTTCGCCTCGAAAGATCGGCAGGCCGTGATGGCGGGCGATGATCTCGCGGCGAGTTCGCCCGCGAGGTGAGTCGGGCCACGGGCCAGTGAGTGCGTGCAACTCGAAGAAGCAGGGCACGACCAACTGCATATAGGCCCAATAGCCCGGATGATCCGTCTGCAACAACAGCTTGCCGCCCGGTGCAAGCGAGCGATGCGCGAGCGACAAAAACTCTGGAGTGATCAGCCGACGATGAATTTGAGCGGGATCGTAGAACGGTTGCGGATGGTAGATGTGCAATTCGGCGACTGAGCCAGCGGCGACGTGCTCGGCGAGAAACTCGCGGCCGCCGATGACTGCAAATTTAATGTTGCTCAGCCCGCGCTGGTTGGCTCGGCGAGTCGCGTAACGGATCACGACCGGCAGGATTTCGATCCCCAAGTGATCGACCTCCGGCCGAGCGACCGCGCTCCCCAGTGTCGAACGTCCGTTGCCGCAACCGATGTCGATCACGATCGGCGCTTTCCGGCCGAACAGGGCTTCCCAGTCCATTAAGCCCGGCGGGATTTTCTTGAGAGCGGTCTTCGCCCATTGTTCAGGCGGCAAGATTCGGCCGGGGATCGGCACGCCGAATTCGAGTTCAATGTCGCCCGGTTGTGGCTGAGGCTGCGGCGGTGAGCGACGAACGGGAGGCATGGGGAGTACGTCTGCAAAAGAGAGCGGTGTGGCCAAAAAGTAGACGAGTCACACCGTGACTCGAATTCGAGTCACGGTGTGACTCGTCTACTTTGCCGATGCGGGGCGTTCCGCGGTCTTACAGCAAATCGTCGAGCGGCCTCTGTGGCGGCTCTTGCTGTTGTTGCTGAGCAGCGGCGATCTTGCGCTGGAACTGCTCGAACGAATGGGTCAGTGATTCGAGCAAGCGCGGCACGTTCGGGGCCGACATGTAGACTCGCGCGGACACGACCGAACGCGGGAAGAACGTCGTGATGAAGTCGAACAAAAACTCGGTCGCCGTATGGCCAATCATCACGGCATTGGCATACGCACCACCAAGTTCCGTGTCTTTGATCTTGAGTTGCTCATACAGCTCTTGGGCCGAACCTTGCTGCTGCGGTTGCTGCAACTGTTGCTGGTAGGCTTCAGCCGTCGCGGGAGGGCACATCGGATGAGCCGGCGTTCCCGGCATGACCGGAGTGCCGAACCGTTGGGTGTAGTTGTTGAGGTTATCCCGCAGTGCGGCGATGAATCTCGGCACGACAGCGGGAGGCAGGACGACTCGCGCCGCGACCTGCTGCGGTTTCGACATGCGGAGCAGGAAGTCGAGGATGAACTCGTGCGGCCCGTTGAGCACGACGGCTCCGGTCGTGAACACTCCGGCGGCAACGCTTTCTGGCACCAGCGCCCCGATGTGCGTGTTTTGAACTTCCTGGCTGACGACCTCGCGGTTCTGCGGCGGCTGTTCGGGGTTGTCGTCGTTCGATTCGGGAAACATGTCGTTCATGAGGCCACTCCGAAAAATCATCAGGCGAGCGGGGCGGCGTCAGCCCCCAGTTCTTTGATGAATGCCCCGGGGGGCTGACGCCGCCCCGCTCGCCGAATCCGTTCGCGGTCTACGAAAACGTCGGTGGCGGCAATCCCGCTCACCGACGTTCTTCTGGTTCAATTCCGCCAATGTGTCAGGTGATTAGGTTCCCGAACGCAAGCGGCGCATCACATCGGTTTCGAGCGTGCCGAACGCCTGCTCGTGGCGTTGCAGAGTCACCGCCAGAGCTTGCAGCAGCCGCTTGGCCGTGAAGTGATTCATGATGATCCGCTGGCCGACGTGGACCGTCACGCTGCCCTGAGCAAACGGGTTCGGATTCAATCCCAGGTCGAGGATCAACTCTTCGGGGGTGCTCGACACGCGGCAAAAGTTCGCGTAGCTGGCCACGATGCGGGCGTCATCCACGGTCAACGTCTGCTGCCCGGCCGGTGCTGCGGGGGGCGCAACCGCCAGCCCCTCGGGGGCGGTGTCGGGGTCCAGTTTGAGGGTCTCGTTCTTGTCTTTCGCCACGATGCTTACTCCTGACAAATTAAGTGAGAGAGGTTTCCTTCACCGGCGATGAATGCCGGCCACAAGCTCCAGACGAGGGCTTGTAGAGGGGCGTGAAGGTAGTGGGCTATCGACTTTGAAGCAACGGCGCTTCAGCACCGGTTTACGCCTCCGCTCCGCTGGAGTTGCTGACCACGTCAGCTTTATACTCGCTGGCTGTTCGGCCCCGTTCGCGGCCGTGTTCCCAGGTAATCCCCCAGCGTCCGAGAATCGAAAGTTTTCGATGTCGAAGCAGATGAAACGCATGTTGATCGGGTCGATCGCGGCTTCAGGACTTGTCGCCGTGACTGCGGTCGTGGATCTGATTCTCGGCATTCCGTATTCGGGAAGTCCAAAATTCGACATTCCATTTCTTATCGCTGCGGGCATCGTGATCTACATGGGGTACGAAACCTTGAAGGAATCGACGTGACCGCGCGGCTCCAGCGTTTCGGCAGCAAGGAATCTGTAATGCGACAGACGATTGGAACGGCGATCTTTTCCGCACTCATCGCGGTGGCAACCATGAGCTTGATGACCGGTGATCAAACCTCGGCCCAGCCGAAGGAAGCTCCGCGGAAAATGCTGCGGCACGTCGTGCTCTTCAAGTTCAAAAAGGGGACGACCAAGGAGCAAGTCCAAGAAATTGAAAATGGCTTCCGCAGTTTGCCCAGCAAGATCGACGCGATCCGCGACTTCGAGTGGGGCACAGACATCAGTCCCGAAGGCAAATCGAAGGGCTTCACGCACTGCTTTTTCGTGACGTTCGCCGACGAGAAGGGCCGCGACGCCTACCTGCCGCACGCGGCTCACAAAGACTTCGTCAAGCTCGTCGGCCCGCACGTCGAAGACGTCTGCGTCGTTGACTATTGGACGCAGAAGTGAAGCCAAAGTAGACGAGTCATTTCAGTGTCACCGGCTGGCTCGTGACGAGTGATCGCTGCGCCGCTTCCAAGAGCGCGACAACCAAGCAGGCTCGTTCCTCTTCCCCCACGTCCCGTACGCCGGATCGAATCTGCCGAGCCAGCCACTCGAATTGATCCGTGTCTTCGGGTTTCTCCATCGTTGTCACTGGGGAGTCGAAGACTTCCCCTTCGTCGGTCAGTGTGTATTGCCGGCCATTTGCGTATCCGCCGTGTTCGCCGGTCAACATCCAGCCGCTTTGAAAGGGCGTGGGACTATCGAGCCGAACGTCGATTTCCGCCTGACAGCCTGACTCGAAGACGATCCGCAGTCCCAGCGAATCACCGGCAAAGAGATCGGCGGCACCGGCACTTGTATCACCGACGGCCAATACGCTCATCGGCCGGTTTGGAATAAGCAGCACCAGTTGATCCAGGGCGTGAGCGACGAAGCGAACCTTCGTCGCACCGGGTTCAGCGTACTCATCCCAGACAGACGGCTCGGTGCATCGAGTCGCTCCGCGAGGCGGTCGTCCATAACTCCACAACACAAATTTCATCGCGCGAATCGCGCCGATCCTTTCATCACGGGAAACGGCCAAGGCCTGACGAAATTCCGGATCGGCGCGCCGAGGATGATGAATCAGCAACAGACGGCCGCGTCCAACCGCATCAGCAAACGCCTGCTCGGCCGCCTGAAGGCCGAGTGTGAACGGCGTCTCCACGATCAGGTGCTGGCCGTGGGTCGCTGCGAGCGGTGAGCGCTTGAATGGAAACTCCCAAAACGACGTGACCCACAAGACGTCAATGTCCGCGGACTGCACGAGCTCCGACAGACTCATCAGTCGCACGCCAAATGGAGCAATTTGACGGATCACATCCAATTTCTCAGACGCGGCGACCACTTGAAACGGTCCCCCTACGGCGGATCGCTCGATCAAGTGCAGGCCGACGCGACCACATCCCACCAACCCGACTCGCAGCGGTGGCAAAGCGGCACCGGCCATTACCGCGGTCCCTTCGCCAGCAGTTTGATGTGCCCGGAAACATGCACGCGCAGCTTTCCGGTGCTCTTGTGGCCGGCCGGCAGATTCACATTGAGCAACAAGATGCCGTCTTCTTTCGGCGTGAACTCCTTGCTGGCTCCAACCTCAAACGGCTCGCCAACTTTGTCTTTATCGTTGCTGTTGGCGTTGCGGGCGCCAGTTTTCGCAGCTCCGGATTCGGGGTCCGGTACGACAATCCCCATCAATGCTCCGCAGCGCACGCCGGACGCCATGTCGGTTCGAGGGTCTTTGGTCGGCAAACCGTTTGCATCGCACGGTCCCGTCAGCGTGATTTTGTAGTTTCCCTGAGCTTCCACTCGGACGGCCTTCCCTCGGAAGACCTGCACCTGAGCTTTCCAACTGTCGGCGACATCCAAGTCCATGTCGAAGTCATTTGTCTCGAAGACCGCCTCGTTCAGCTTGTCGATCTTCTCTTTCAATCCTGGCAGTTCGGGCTTCAGCCGAGCGACCGTCCGCAATTGGTCCTGAGCCTCTTCAAACAACTTCGCCTTCTCGTAGTCCTCGGCCAGCTTGATCGTGTCGGTGATGAACCCTTCCAGATTCTTCTCCGCGCGCGAGTCAAGTTCCTTGGAATCCCCCGACTTCTTAGTGGTCCCGGTTTTCGGTTTGAGTTTGCTGGTCCCCGTCTGAGCGACCGCTCGCGAACCATCCGACCAAACGATCGCTCCGCAAACGGCCAAGACCAACGCCGACACTGACACCACGAACCATTGATTACGCTGCATGACAATTCTCCGCGAGAACGGGAAACGTGTGGACGGCTATTAGAGCGCGGCCAGCGCATGGAGGCAATCATCAACCGCACCTCGAATGAAACACGCGAGCGGGGCGGCGTCAGCCCAATGGCACTCACTTTGGAAAGTAGCAGGCACATTCCATGTGCCGTCAGCTTGAGAAATGCCGACGGCACATGGAATGTGCCTGCTACATTGACGCCCCCCGCTCGCCAAAATGTTTCACTCTGGGCCGCTCCAAGAATACGATCCCGCCCCACAGGCCCCCTTCTCAAACAATGAGCCTCCTCATGATGCTGCGAACTCTCGGCCGAACCGCTCTTTCCATCACACCGCTGGGGATGGGTTGCTGGCCGATCGCGGGGATCACCAGCATCGACGTCAATGAGGACGACAGTCTCGCGACGATCCGAGCCGCGTTCGACACGGGGATCAGCTTCTTCGATACCGCCTACTGCTACGGCTTTGATGGCGAGAGCGAGCGAATGATCGCGAGCGTGCTGCGGCAAGACCGCGAGAAGATCGTGCTCGCGACCAAGGGAGGCATTCATTGGGTGGCCGGAAAACAGGCTCGCTGCGGCCGGCCGGAAACTCTGCGGCGCGAGTGCGACGAAAGCCTGCGACGCCTGCAAACGGATCGCATCGACCTCTACTACCTGCACGCGCCCGACCCCCACGTCCCGATCGAAGAATCGGCCGGCGCGATTGGCGAACTCATTCAACAAGGCAAAGTGCAGAGCGCAGGACTCTCCAACGCCAACGTCGGATCGCTCGACCGCTTTCACCGAGCCTGCCCGCTGACCGCGTATCAACCGCACTTCAACATGCTGCAACGCGAGATTGAAGACGCGCAGTTGCCGTGGTGCGTCGAGCACGGCGTCGCGGTCATCGTCTATTGGCCCCTGATGAAAGGACTACTCGCCGGCCACCTGCCGCGCGAGCATGTCTTCGACTCCAAAGACGGCCGGCAGAAGTATCCCATGTTCTCCGGCGACGAGTGGCAGAAGAATCAAGACTTCGTGGACGAGCTGCGCGCGATGGCGATCGAGATCGAACGCCCGGTCTCACAGATCGTGCTCAACTGGACAATTCAGCGTCACGGCATCACCGCCGCGCTCTGCGGAGCTAAACGCCCGCACCAAATCCGCGAGAACGCCGAGTCGCTGAGTTGGTCGTTGACCTCCGGCCAAATCACTCGCATCAACACCGCGATTGCCGCTCGCGGCCCGATCGTGTCGAAGGCCGCCGTCTCGTAGGTTGGGACTCCGTCCCGACCCTTCGCCGAACCTTTCCCGAAATCGGTCGGGACAGAGTCCCAACCTACAGCTCAACGGGCCACGAATCCGAACCGCTTCCACTCCGCCGGATGCGGCGCAGCCACCGTGATCGACTCCCCGCGAGTCGGATGCTCGAACGTCAGCAAGCCCGCATGCAGAGCCAGCCAACCCTCCAGCTTCGTCCGCGAGCCGTACTTCGCATCTCCACAAATCGGCATCCCACGTGACGCGAGCTGCACTCGAATCTGATGACTTCGCCCCGTCAGCAATTCAATCTCCAACAGACTTAGCCCGCGCACCGATTGCAAACAGCGATACCTCAACCGAGATTCCTTGCCGCCGTCTCCCCCCTGCCCTACCACCCGACTGACATTCGTCGCCTCGTCCTTCGCCAACCAATCCAGCAACTCTCCTTCGCGCTGTGGTGGCCGTCCCTCGACGACGCAGTGATAAACCTTCCGCACCGAGTGCTTCCGAAACTGCTCCGACAACCGCGCCGCCCCCTTGCTCGTCCGAGCCAACAGCAACACGCCCGACACCGGCCGATCCAAGCGATGCACGACCCCGACAAACACCTTCCCCGGCTTGTCATACTTCCGCCGCAAATACTCGCGAGCGAGATCGACCACCGAGACATCCTCGGTCCGATCCCCCATCGTCAACACCCCGGCTGGCTTGAGAACGGCGAAGCAATGATTGTCTTCCAGAAGGACTTTCAGACGGTGCGGCTCAATCATGCGATCATCGCTTCCCGATGCTTCCTCAACACGACTGGTCACGCGCGGGCCGAAGCGAACTGGGCCATTCCATCCAGCCGCTGCTGTACTCGAATCAAGTGCTCGCGAAGCGTCGCTTCGACGGCACTCGGAAGCACCGTCACCCGATCCTTCTCCCCTTTGCCGTCGCGAACAATGATCTGTCGATACTGGAAATCAACGTCTTTGACACGCAAACGCAAGCACTCCAACAACCGCAGCCCGGAACCGTACAGCAGGCGACTGATCAGCCCATAGGTATGCGGCATCTCCGCCAAGATCGCGGCGACTTCCTCGCGAGTCAGGACGACCGGCAAACGTCGGGAACGCGCGGCTCGCGTCATTTCGAGAGCGCCGACGGGAGTCCCCAGAATCTCTTTGAAGACGAAGACCAAAGCACTCAGCGCCTGCCCCTGCGTGCTGGCGGAGACTTGCCGCTCGACGGCCAGATGTTCCAAAAAACGGCCGGCGTCGTCAGGACTCAACGCACCTTCCTCGCGTGGCGAACAGAAGCCGACAAACCGCCGCCACCAATTGACGTACGCCTCTTCCGTGCGACGGGCGTAATGCAGCAACCGCAGGCGGCGTGAAAGACGATCCGCGATCGACCCGCTCGGCGACGGCAGCGGCGAATCAAACTGGCTGGCGAGAGTGGCTGCGGCCGAGCCACCTGGAACCAAGGTCATCCGGTGCTCCAACCATTGCTCACGAACTTCCGGCAACCGCACATTGCGACGCCCACAACCAAAAGACAACAGCAGGCAGATCGCCTCCAACGCCTGCATGACTTGCCAGTCCTTTTCACCGCGCCGAGTCAAGACTTCCAAATAGCCCAGCACGTCCGCCAACCGCAACGTCGCCAGTCGTTCTCCATGAATCCGAGCAAACGCCACCATCCTCTGAAACACCCAATCCTGCCGCTTCGCGTCCCGTTCGTACTGCGGAATGACTCGTTGAGCGTTTTCCAGCCATTGATTGACGCTCGTGGTCAATCCCTTCGACACCGCATCCCCCGCCATGATTCGCTATCTCCTCAGCCTTGTGCGCGACCTATTTCCCAAATAGACCGCGCGAAGCTCGATTGGTGATCGCTCGCGCGCGGCCTATCTCCCAACCCGAATAACCGAATCCGAGAAGGCCATGCTTGATTCCTTGGGAAAAATTAGGCATTCTGCCACCCAATTCCAAGTGCCACCGTAACCGACTCGAAGTGTTAGACCGCGCGCGGTTCACTTAACTGTTGGGCGAGGCTGCAATGAACCGCAATTAACCACAAGTCCTCTCCGCGCTCGATACGTTGTCGCCATCCGATGCGTTGTCCGCGCTCGTCCGCGAATGACAGTCGGTGAAGCGTCCGCTCGCGAATGATTGGTTCCTGAAGCGTCCGAAGCAAAAACTCAAATCCGGCTGATTGTTGTCCGGCGAATTGAAGTCGCTTGGCCAATGACAGCGAACACAATCCGGTATGAAGTCTGTCGCGCGATTGATGCCGCTTGCCATTCGATGCCGGAGCAATGAACCGCAATCAAAACTCCGTCTGAATGTCGTTCGGCGAATTGATCGTCGCTCGGCCCCGAACGCGAACACAAAACACAATTCAAACAATCCGGCATGAAGTCTGTCGCGCAATTGATGTCGCTCGACATTCGACGCCGGAACAATGAACCGCAATCAAAACTCCGTCCGAATGCTGTCCGGCGAATTGATCGTCTTTCGGCCCCGAACGCGAACACAAAACACAATTCAAACAATCCGGCATGAAGTCTGTCGCGTGGTTGATGCCGCTCGCCATTCGATGCCGGAACAATGAACCGCAATCAAAACTCCGTCTGAATGCCGTCCGGCGAATTGATCGTCTCTCGGCCTTGAGCGCGAACACGAAACACAATCACACAATCCGGCATGAAGTCTGTCGCGCGGTTGATGCCGCTCGTCATTCGATGCCCGAACAATCAAAAACAAAAACAGCCGGAAGGTGGTCTGTCGGAGAATTGAAAGCGGTTTGGCGTCCGAAAGGTCAATGAACCGCAATCAAACAAACGCCCAACAAGTCGGTCAACCCGAGCGGCGGGCCACCCGTTTTCTGTCTTCCACGTCGCTGGCCGCCGCCGGGTTACCTTGGACGTTGGGCGGCGCAATCATGCGTCGTCGCACTCCTCAAAGACATCAGGAGCAACGACCAGATGGGCGACATTTACATCGACAATCGCGGCGGCAGTGGCGGATCGAAAGGCGGGTTCATCCCGGCGATGTTGTCGCTGGTCATTCCTGGTCTCGGACAACTGCTGCTCGGTCGCATCGGGCGTGCCATTGGTCATTTCATCGTGGCCCCGTGCCTGTGGGTGATTCTGTTGGGCTGGATCATTCATTTATATTCCGCCTATGAAGCGTCGCGTTGAACTGGACGGCTACCGACGAACCGCCACGAATGGTATGTTGCAGTCATGCAAAAGCCTCGCGTGTACGTCGAAACTTCGATTCCCAGCTTCTACCACGAACTGCGGACCACACCGGACGTTGTTGCTCGCCGGGACTGGACTCGACAGTGGTGGGAAGGAGCACCGGCCAAATACGAGTTGCTCACCAGTCCGGCGGTCATCAATGAATTGGCGGCCGGAATCCCGGAACGAAGTGCCCAACGATTGTCGTTGATTCAAGGTTTGCCAATTCTGCCCATCGAACCTGCGATCACGGACATTGCGGCAAGTTATATTCAGCAAAAGGTCATGCCAGCCGATCCAACCGGCGATGCGCTGCACTTGGCCATCGCGTCGTTCCACAAATGCGATTTCCTTGTGACCTGGAACTGCCAGCATATTGCCAACGCCAATAAGTTCGGCCACATTCGCCGGGTCAACAATCTGCTGGGGCTGTTTGTTCCAGCGCTCGTCACTCCCTTGGAATTACTCGGAGTCGATCATGAACCCAACAATGCCTGATCCCGTCATCGACGAGATTCGCGAAATTCGCCACCGCATCTCCGCCAGTTGCGATCACGACCCGGCAAAACTGGTCGCGTATCTGATGCAGTATCAGCAACAATTTCGTGATCGCTTGACTTACGATCCCGAACAACCCGCCGCCCAACCAGCGGTTCAACCCGACACGGACAAAGCGGCGGGTTCGCGGCCCGCCACGCCCGTTCTGAATTCGTAGGTCACTCGTCCCGCGCGCCGCTTTGTCCTTGCGGGTTAACCTTGGCGTTGGGCGTCATCAACCGCAGCACCGCAATGAACCACAAGTCCACCACGCTCGATGCGTCGTCGCCGTTCGATCCCGTGTCCAACGGCCGCTTGTCTCCGATTGGTTTCCGAATCGCTTGCTGAAGTCGTCGGCAAACTCGCACGGGCGTTCGGACCAGAACCGAGAATTGGAGACGTGCTCCCATGACATCAGAACGTCAGCAAGAAGCGGTGGCCGTGTTATCCGAGATTTGGTCGTTGTCACCAGACGCTCGGCTGGGACAAATCTGCGATTTCCTCGGATGCCTGGGGGACATCCAAGTCGGACGCGGCTTGGGTGACATCGAAGACGATGAACTTCTGGCGGTCAGGTATCGCCACCGAGCGGAAATCCTCGCCCGAATCCAAGGCACCTCGAATCAACAACTACCGCCAGCGAGTGCCGCTGTTTCGGTCTCCGGTAGTTCGACAATCGCTGAATCCGCGATGGCCTCGGTCAAGGCATAGAACAAGCAATCAAACTGAAGAATCGCCCAACAAGCCGGTCAACGCGAGCGGCGGGCAGCGCGTGTTCTGGATTCAAAGTCGTTGTACCTCTCGCGGGCCAATCTGACATGTAACCCGAAGCGTCAGCGAGGGTCGTAAAACACTCCCTCGCTGACGCTTCGGGTTACATTGGCCACAGCGACAAATGGGGCAAATCTGGCCGCTCGGAGTATAGCCACCGCCCGGTTACCTTGGTCGTTGGGCGATCTCATGGCAAAAACACAAACCTCATTCATGAATCCATTTCAACCAATCCATTGGAGCAACACTAGATTCCTTGGGGTCAGAAACTCGAAGTGATTGTGTCAAGATTTGCAGCCATTCGCGCTCGATTTCATTCGCGCGGCAGTCGGGACTGTCCGCGCGAATGAAACGGAGCGCGAATGGAACCAGGTCTGAGGCGAAGCCTCGCTAGACCTCAAGCTCAGACTCGCACTCGCGCCCAATGGATGCTCATGCGGTTGGGCGAGCCGGCGTAGAAGGCCAACAGCAGCCGGTCATCCGACAGCCGACGAATCGCGGGATGCCCGAAGGTCCATTTGCCCATGTCTTCCCAATACTGAGCGAAGTCGATCTGCTCGCGGCCTTGAGAGAGCTTCGCCAATTCCTGCTGCTGATGGACGACCAGTCGAGCATCGTTCGGCCAAGTGCTCCCGCCGTCCGGCGATTGCCAGAGAGTCAGCGTGCCGGGCTGATCACGGTCCACGACGAACGCGAACAAACGACCGTCTTCGAGCAACACCGGCGCGGCGATTTGGCCGGGCAGCGTTGTCTCGGTCGGCAACGGCAGAGGTTGAGCGTCGTGGATCGACGCTCGCAAGAAATGCACCCGGCGATCCCGTTTCGCAGCGAGGTCGTGCGTCCAAAACAGCGCGATGAATTCGCCGGGTGTCGCCGTCGCGCACAACCGCTGATCCCAATAATACAGCGAGTGCTCCGGATGCTGAGCCACTCGCCACGGCGGATCGAACGTCTCGCCACCATCGCGCGAGACCAACAACCATGCGGCGTGTCGCGCGGGTTTTAGGTCGTCGAACTCTTTGAAGCTCTCGAACGCGAACGCGATTGTTCCGTCGGACCACAACGTGACCGGACCGCACATCGCACAGCCGGTCAGGCCCGGAGTCGGCAACTCGCGCCACGGACTCCAGGTCAGCCCCTCGTCATTCGAGACGGCCATGAGTTCTCGGCTGCGCAGAATGCCCTCGGTGACGGGATCGAACAGCGGACGTTCGCGATCGCTGCGATCGAACCAGGTCGCGAACAGCAGCACGCGACCCGGAGCGACCTCGACCATCTCGCCTCCGGCGAGCGAACCGGGAGTTCCCCCCAGCCGAGTCTCAAACCGAAACGGAATCGCGGCCCAGTTCTCGCCGCCGTCCGTCGAGCGACACAGGCCAATCGTGTTGTCCGGCCCATGCTTGACCAATCCCACTTGAAACCCCGCCAGCATCGTCCCCGATCGCAGCGGACACAGCGCGGTGAAGTAGCTGATCGGCTCGGCATCCGATCGCAGCGCCGCATCAGAAATCATCCCGCGAGCTTCGAGGTGCATCGTCATCAGTCGTGTCTCCGTGGTCAGCGAATGAATTCGGAATGCGGAATACGGAATTCAGAATGAACCGCATCACCGCACACCGTGACTCCGTCTTTCTTCCGTTCCTCGTTCCGTATTCACTATTCGGCATTCACTCAACACACAAGGCTCACGGGCCAGACTTGCCGAGCGTTTCCAGCAGTCCGATCGCGGCCCAAGCGGTTCCCCAGTAGTGATAGATTTCGTCGCGAGCTTTCAGGCGTTCCGGTTCGGTGGACTTCGTGATGTTCTTGGACGGTGTGAGCCACGAGCCGTCCGGTTGGTGCGACGTAAGCAGGAACTTGCGAGCGTCTCGAAAGACGGCCGAGTCATCGCCGGATTGGACCTTTGCCAGGACGTAGATCACCAGGCCGGTGGTCAGCGAATCGCTGGGGACTCCCTTTTCCCAGCCCCAACCGCCGTCACTGCCGCGGGCTTCGAGCAACTGCTGTCGCAGTTTCGCGACGTCATCGGCCGAGCCAAATTGCTTCTCGAACAACAGTCGCGTCGCCAGCCATTCGCGATTGTCCGGCTGCGGCGTCTGTTGCCGCTGATAAGCGATCGCTTTCTCGATCACGTCAGATCGTTTGGCCCCCGGCGCGTCATACGCGGCCAGGGCGAGCGTGGCCCACATGGTCGTCGCTTGATTCGCCGTCGGCAGAGACCAGCGGCGCATCGTGGCGAACTGATTTCCTGGAGGCCACGAGCCGTCGGCGGCTTGATGTCGGTTCAACACCTCGATCGCGCCGACACGAAATTCTGGCTGAGCCAGAACGCTCGTTGCTCCCTGATTGCCGAGCAACAATTGGCCCAGCACATCCAAGCCGCCACCAGTTCGATCGGGGGCATTCGGTACCCGTTCGGCGGTCTTCGTGATGATCGCCTGATACGACTTCAACTCTTCCTCGGTCAGCAACGGCGTCAGCTTCGCGACGAACTCGGTCTCGGTCTTGAACGGCTGCTCGATCAGCGGTTTGAGTTTCTCTCTCACGGCATCCGGCAGCTTCGCGACTTCGACTTTGCCGAGATCGTAATTCTGTAAGCGATGCGAATTGCGATGCGTCAGTGAGTCCTTGCGACACCACTCGTCCCACTCTGCCAGCTTCTTGTCATCGACCGTCAACCCGTGAGCCTGAGCCGCTCGATGCGACCACAACAGAAACGGCACATGATGGCACGACATGCAACCGCGGTCGTTCATCCACTCGACGCCCCCCTTCTCCAGAAACGGAAGACTTCGCGACACAGCTTCGCGAACCGCAGTATCGGTCGGTGGCGAGACGGCTGGCTCGTCCGCCAACGCGGCAGCGCTGACCAGCCCGAAACAACTCAGAGTCAAACAGCACCAGCGAAACATGGGATGACCTCGCTCAACGGACGTCCGCCGACGACTCGCACCGAGTCGCCAGAACTCACGACTTCACCGCGTATTTCTTGACGACCTCTTCGTTGATCTCGATGCCGAGGCCGGGACCGGTGGGGACGTCGAAGTAGCCGTTCTTCAGCTCGAACTTCTTGGTGACGATTTCGTCGCGGAACGGGTTCTCATAGGTGTCGAATTCCATCATCGGCTCGTCGCCGTTGGCGAAGCCTTGGAAGTGCGGGGCCAAGAGGGAGTTCAATTGCAGCGAGGCGGCGATGACGATCGCACCGGCCCAGCAATGCGGCAAGGCTTGGATGCCGAACAGTCGAGCCATCTCGGAGATGAAGAGCACTTCGGCGATCCCGCCGCACAAACAGACGTCGGCCTGGATGATATCGAACGAGCGTTTGACGATGTGGTCTTTCGCGGTGGCTCGCGAATCGAGCACCTCGCCGCCGGCCACCGCGATGTCCAACGACTTCGTCAGTTCGTCGTAGCCGGCATAGTTGGGAGCCTGCGGCAGAGGTTCCTCGAAGCAATAGAAGTCGAGCCGCTCCAGTTCCTTGCCAAACTTCACGGCTTGAGGAAGCGTGAACGCCCCATTGCCGTCGGTGAGCAGTTTCACGTCGGGACCGACGGCGGCGCGGATTTTCTCCATAACGGCGAGGTCTCGTTTGAAGCCGTAGCGGCCCGTGCGAATCTTCATTGCGAGGAAACCGCGCTTCGCCAACGCGGCGGCTTCGGGAGGATGCTGGTCTTCCGGGCGAACTCCTTCCGTGTAATTCATCGCGGCGGCATAGCCCATGATTTTGTCGCGCTGACGTCCGCCGTACATGTCAGCGATCGACAAGCCGAGTGCCTTGCCGCGCAGGTCGTGCAGCGCGATGTCGCAGCCGGCAACCGCTCGGCCGTCGCCGAAGTTGGCTCCCCACATCGAGCGCCACAGCTTGCGATGCTCCAGCGGATTCTTGCCGAGCAGCACGTGTTTGAGATGCCCCTCGATGATGCCGCGCGTGCCGCCCACATCGGCGGTCTCGCCCCAGCCGACAAGGCCGCTGTCCGTGCTGATCTTCACCAGCAGCGCGTCACGCTCATTCGAGAGAGCCACCGACGGCCCGATCGCTTTGGGCAACTTGTGTGCAAGGGCAAACGTCTCGACCTTCGTGATCGTCAGCGAACTCGGCTTCGGATCGGCGGCGACTATTAAATCGGCCTCGGTCAGAAAACCGCTGGCGGCTCCCAGACATCCGGCTGTGGCGGCGCGAACGAAGAACTCACGGCGAGGAAGCTGGCTGGGCATGTTGTGCTCCGGTCATAAAAAAAGTCGGTGAAGTTAGCTCAAGCGATTCCCAATTCATCTGATGCAATCAGTCCTTGACCGGGACTACGGATTCGCAGCACGCGAACCTCGTCTCCTTCAATTGAGAAGACGGCCCGGTAAACACGCCCTCGACGAGTCTTGAAGAGAGCCTGACGTATCTCGCTGTCGACCATCTCGTTTTCCGGAGCCAAGCCAAACGACAAAGGGGAGTCACGCAGTTGATCGATCATGTTGTCATAGGCGTCCAGCCAGCGCGCCGCACCCTCGAGTGATTGGCTTGCTAACCAAGTTGCCACCTGGGCAACGTCCTCTTCCGCGCGCCGATGAGCCGTGACTCGAAAGCTCATGAGCGTGCCGCCAGTCCTAAGCGACGACGCATTTCTGCCGAAATCTCTTCGGCCGGTCGGCCGCAATCTCCCTGACGCATCTCATCCAAGGCTTGCTGGATTTCGGCGGCGCTTTCAACCAACTCCTTGGAGATCGGCCGCTGTCGCCGAAAGTATGCCAACGCTTGTTCGGGCGTCTTCCAGTTCGATCCGCCTTGCAAACCGTCACTCAGAAATCGGTGAAACTCAACCACTTCGCTCGTTGCTACGGTGCTCATGGCACATCCCTCGATTGGAGAACATCGGAAGTTCCAAGATCGCGAGTGATGATATCGAGGTGCGACGAACCATACGAGATCCTTGGTATTTTCCCGGCGAGCTTGGATGATGCTGATCGCCATGATCTTCAATGGCCCAGCTCACCACAAACGAGAGAGAGTCATCATGCACGCCAAAGTCACCCGCAGCGTCAGGGAGGGCGGACGCTTTGAATCGGTTCGCCTTCATGGAAATCGGGAGAGCGTTCTCCCTCGCTTACGCGTCGGGTTACTTTGGCTGCTGCTGCCGACTCTTGTGGCCGCTGAAGACTGGCCGCAGTTTCGCGGGCCGAATTGCAGCGGAGTTTCGACATCGAAGAAGCCGCTGCCGACCGAATTCTCCGCCACGAAAAACGTCGCTTGGTCCGCGGAAGTGGGCGATGGCATCGGTTCGGCCACGGTTGCGGCCGGGCGCGTCTTCACCAGCGGCATGGTCGGATCAAAACCGGAAGAAAGGAAATTCGTTGTCTCGTGCTTCGACGCCGCGACGGGCAAGCCGCTGTGGAAACGCGAATACGACCCGGGCAAAGAGCCGCTGCCGACGATCACCGATCCCAACAGCTACGCCTCATCCACTCCGGCCGCTGATGACGAACGAGTCTACGTCTACTTCACGCGGCTCGGACTGACGGCTCTCGACGTTCGCGATGGCCAGACCGTTTGGAAACGTGAACTGCCGGAGCCGTTCTTCATCTTTGATTGGGGAGCCGGAATGTCGCCGGTGTTGTTTGAGGACAAAGTGATCTTCTGCCAAGACGATGATCTCAGTCCCGCGATGTACGCCTTCAATCGTAAGACCGGCGACTTGATCTGGAAGGACGATCGCAGCGACATGGCGGTGAGCTATTCACATCCAGTCGTGGTCGAAACCAAACAGGGCCGCGAGCTGGTCGTCGCCGGGACCGGCAAGTTGATTGGCTATGACCCCAGCAACGGCAAACGCAAATGGTCGGCGGACCTCTACTGCCGCAACATCAAGACCACGCCGGTCAGCCACGACGGCATCGTGTATGTCTCGGTCGAGAGCTTCGGCATCGCCTATCAATGGCGAGCCACCGCCGACACCAACGGCGACGGCAAGATCACTCGCGAAGAGATTCAGCAGAGCCGCAAGCAGAAGGACACACCGATCCCCGAAGCATTCTGGAAGAAGTTCGAGCGCGGCGACGTCAACAAAGACGGAGTGCTCGAAGGAGACGAAATCGACAAGGCGTTCCTCGACCCGAAGAATCAGGGAGGGCTGCTCGCCGCCGAAAGTCAGGCGCGTGCGAAGGACGAAAAGGATTGGAAGAAATTCGACGCCGAACTGCAAAAGGAATCGTCGCTACAAGCGGTGCGCGGTGGCGGATCGGGCGACGTCAGCAAAACGCATCTGTTGTGGAAGAAGATCAACAAGGCTCCCGACCACGTGATCTCACCGCTGGTCGCGAACGGCCGCATGACGCTCATTAAGGGAGGCTCGTTTTCCAGCGGCTTCGACGTGTCCAACGGCGAGACGCTGTGGCAACGACAACGACTCGGCCTGGAAGGTGGCTGCTTGTCATCACCGGTCTATGGCGACGGAAAGATCTATGTCGCCGGTCAAAGCGGAGTCGTCGTCGTGATCGAAGACGGACCACAGCCAAAAGTGCTCGCCACGAATGACCTGGGCGAGCCGATCATCGGCACCCCCGCAATCGCCGACGGCCGAATCTTTCTCCGCACACGGACGAAGCTGGTTTGTGTTGCGAAGTAACGCAGGTGCGCGTGATTGTCGCTCGCTTATGGAGCCACTCCCGGAAGACGCTTCGCCGACTTATCGCGCGGATGTTTATCAAGCACCAAGAAGGCGAACAGGTCGGCAATCTCTTGCGGCGAGAGTTGTTTCTCCAAGCCTTCGGGCATCAGCGAGAGTTCGTTGATTTTGAATTCGTCGATCTCGTCGCGCGGGATGATTTCCAGTTTGCCGACGGCGACCGTCACAGGGGCATCCGGTGTGGTCGTGGCGGACTTCGCGGCGACGGCGGCGGGTTTGAGGACGACTCGTTGGGGGCTGTCTTCGACGAGCAGGCCGCTTTGGACTCGGCCGGCTTTGTTGACGACGGTGCAGACGCGATAGCCGGCTCCGATGACTAGGCTGGGGTCGAAGACGTTTGAGAGGAGTTGGTTGAAATCGTTGCGGCCGTTGGAGGTGATGTCGGGGCCGATGTCCGGGCCTTCGCCGTAGATTTTGTGGCACGCGGCGCAGACTCGTTTGAAAACTTTTTCCCCCGCGAACGGATCGCCCGGCTGTTGGCGAATCAGCGACTTCATCTCGGCGACGACTTTTTCCCGATCGGGGTTGCGCGTGTCGCGGACTTGGCCCCAATGGCGGCTCAGCAAGGCGGACAGCTCGGCGTCCTTGAGAGCCTGGATGCGTCGCGCTTGATTCACGTTGATGGCGGTCGCTGCGATTTTTTTGTCGGCGACTCGCGACAGCAGTTGCTTCGACCAGTTCGCTCGCTGAGTCAGCAACTCGATGGCGGACGGCCGGAGTTCGGGTTCGAGCGCGTCGTACCGAGCCAGCACCACCTCAGCGACTTTGGGATCGTCGAGCCGGCCGAGGGCGGGCAGGATTTGAGATTTGAAATTTGAAATTTCAGATTTGTCACTCAGCGCTGCGACAACGGACTCCAGCACGCCGTCGTCCTTCGCGGCGATGAGCGAGTTGAGCGCCTTCAAGCGCAGGTCCGGCAGGACGCCGCGTGTCGCGAACGACTGGCGGACCTGCGGCAGGCCGCGCGGGTCGCCCCACGAGACCGCCAGCAGCGCGGCGTCGCCACCGAGCGGATGGCTGGTGCCGTTGGCCAGCAGCGGCGTCAGCGGTTCGGCCAGCGCGGCTTTGAGTTGATCGAGTTTTTCCCCTTTCAACTCGCCCGACTGCACCTTGGCCGAGATGATTTCCAAAACTTGCCGCCCGACCCCCCGCGGATGGTCCCGCAGCAACGCAAAAAGTTTTCCAATCGGCTTCGCGTCGAACTTCAGTCGCCCGATCAAGCGATCAAAGACGCGCGGCATCAGATTCTCAATGGCAGGGTTGTGCGACCGGAGGTAGCCCCCGGCTTCTAGATTGTTGAGAAACTGATCAGCATGTTCTTCAAGTCGCGGATGCAAGTTCTGCCAGGCAATGTGGGAAAGCAGTTTGTCTTCACCAATTTCGCCTTCGAGAACGTCCAACCACACAGTGAATTGGATCGACGGGAACTCACCCGTTGGCGGCAGGTTGTTGGCGACAATTGCCGCTTGCAATCGGACCTGCGGCGAATCCTCACCAGAAAGCAATCCGATACGGATCGCGAGCGGACGGTATTCATTGGGCGAGCGAGTGGCGTTCAGCGCCGGGTCTTTCAAGAGGCACCGCAATGCCCATCCTCGCACGGTCGCGTCCTTTTCAGTCAGAAGCTTCTCCCACCATCGCGAATCGCCAGCATTCCGAATTCCAGCTAACACGAAGAGCGATTGCAGGTGTGTGGCCCTCGGTAACGGCTTCGTTTCCTTGCCAAAGACTTTTGCCAATGTCGAAGGCGGCTCCACCGATTTTCGCAATGCCGCGATGACCGCTGGCGTCGCTCGTTCCTGCAACAGCCGCGTGGCCGTCCAGCGGATGAAATCGTTGTTCGCTCCGAGCCGTTCGATGAGTTGCTCGTCGGTCTCTTTCGCGAGGTCCAACTCTTTCGGAGCACGCGGCGAGTCCTTGTATCTGACGCGGTACAGCCGGCCTTTGAGGCGGTCGATGCCGGCGGGGTCTCGGTTGGCGTCTTGGTAGCAGTGGTAGCGGTCGTACCAATCCAAAATGTAGAGGCAGCCGTCCGGGCCGGTCTTCTGCACCACGGGCATGAACCAGGCGTCGTTGGCCGTCAGGAAATCCGGCTCGCCGGT